>CAXTKZ010000052.1:0-21071 GCA_964244985.1 uncultured Acidobacteriaceae bacterium | reverse complement strand
GTCGCGCTCGCGCATTACAACCGCTCCGGGGTGCTGTGGGTGGACTTCAGCGGCGCACAGCCCCGCGTACACCACCTGGGCGGGCCGGCAGAGGACGGCCACGGTATCGGAGTTGCCGACATTGACGGCGACGGCAAGCCGGACGTGCTGACGACGCACGGCTGGTTTCAGCAGATCGATGCGAACAACGACAAATGGCAGTGGCACGGCGACTGGACGCTCGGCGACGCGGGCTTTCCCATCCTGGGCTACGACGTGAACGGCGACGGCAAGATGGACCTGATCTACGGCCAAGGCCACGGCTATGGGCTGTACTGGCTGGAGCAGGCCGCGGATCACCGCTGGGTGCGGCACACGATCGATGAATCCTTCTCACAGTCGCATGCACTGCTGCTGGTGGACCTCGACGGGGATGGGACGCCTGAGCTGGTCACGGGCAAGCGCTACCGGGGGCACTCCGGCGCGGACCCCGGCTCGTATGACCCCAACGTGGTGTACGCCTATCGGCTGCCGAAGCACGGGCAGTCGGCCTCAGCGAAAAACCCCGGACCCGGCATGACGGTGGCCGACCCCGCGACCGATCCGCTGTTCACCCGCGTGGCGCTGTCGGAAAACGGCACCGCCGGCGTCGGGACGCAGATTCTTGCAATGGACCTGGACGGCGATGGCGATACGGATCTGGCTATAGCGGGCAAGATGGGCGTCCATGTGCTCGAAAACCTGAAGACGGACAAGGTCGCGAAGGCCACGCGTGAGGAAGCACAGCCGATCAACCGCCAATGGCCCTTTCCGGGTGAAGGAAAAGACATCCCGCAGGAAGATGGTCCGCCCGTAACCGTGGTGGGGGAACCGCGATAGGGCGGTTTTTCCATAAAGGAGGGAGAGCGATTAAATATCGCTCTCCCTCCTTACAGACACCGCCGACTCCGTACCATTTACTTGACGATGAGGCTTACCGAAAGCAGGTGCTCTGTAACGGATGCGCCCTGGTCGGCATCGACCGCGACCGTGATGGGGAACGTACCGATCGGGGTGCCCGGAGCAACAGGCGCTGGATGCTTCAGATAGCCGTAACGCTGCGAGCAGCCGCTGAGCGCCAAGCTGCCGGCGGCAATGAGCAGCACAAAACCGAAAGCTTTCGATTTCCGTAAAGCACGGCGGCGAGTGTCCCCAAAGCCGATCAGCAGGAAGGCTCCTGGGATGGCAAGTGCAAGCGCGAAATTGTCAGCCTGCGTGCCCGTTTGGCTCGAGCCGGAAGGGGGTAAAAGGCTGCTGGAAGCAGTTCCCGACGGGCCTTGCGTTTGCAGTTGCAGGCTGGTGGTAAAGGTTCCGTTTGGGGCCAGGATCTGCTGGGTAGGGTTGAAAGCGCACGTAACCTGCGCGGGGAGCCCCGTGCAGGAAAGCTGAATCGACCCGGTAAAACCCCCGACTGAAGTAACGGTAATGGCCGTGGTGCCGTAGGAACCCCGTGTGGCAGTGACCGTCGTGGGATTTCCGGTGACTGTAAAGTCAGGCGTTACCGTCGCAGCCGAGGGACGCAAGATAGGCGTCGTGAACGAAGCAGAGCCGCTGAGAGCGCTTGAGCCCCCAGGGGCGTTATAGACAGCGGTCAGCGGCAGGGTGCTTCCGCTGACGCTCTGCTCCGTTGCGGCGGGCAGGGTTGCCGGGGTCAGGGTTGCCGTGCCGTCCGCGCCCACCGGTACCGACCCAAGCGATTGGCCGCCGGGAAGCAGAAAGTCTACCGTTCCCTCGGCCACGGGGCTGCCCGCGCCTGCGGTGCGTACCTCCGCGGTCAGAGTGCTGCCAGAGGTGGTCAGCGTAGTCCGCGTGGGAACCGCTGCTTCCGAGCCGGTTTGCGCGAGAGCCGAAACAGGGGTGAGGAGGACGGCGAGCATGAAAAAGCGCGTGAAGAGATCGGGTTGCCGGTGCTGCATGGATGCGATTCGATTCCTGTGGGTGCCGGAGGTTACGCGCGACCGCGTGGGCGGCCAAAGGCTATTGTAGCGCCCGGGATGCCTGGGCAGTTGGCGAAGGGAAGCCGATGCTAGACTGAACCTTCTTTTTAAGCCCATTTTGAAAGAGGTTTCCGCATGGCTGCCGGAGGAAACATAAAGGACGGTGTGCCGGAAACCTATGCCGCCGCAGGGGTCGACATCGCCGCGGGAGACCGCGTCAAGGAGCGAATTAAAGGGCTGGCGAAGACGACCGCGACTGGTGGCGTGCTGGGCGGCGTCGGCGGGTTCGGCGGGCTGTTCCAGCTTGACCTTCAAAAGTTTCCCGACCCGGTGCTGGTCGCGAGCACGGACGGCGTCGGCACCAAGCTGAAGCTCGCCTTTGCCATGGGCGTGCACGGAACCGTGGGCGCGGACCTGGTGAACCACTGCGTCAACGACATCGCGGTGCAAGGGGCGTTGCCATTGTTTTTCCTCGACTACCTGGCGACGGGAAAGCTTGCTCAGGGGGTGATCGGCGATGTGGTCGAGGGGATTGCCCGCGCCTGCCGGGAAAACGGCTGCGCACTGTTGGGCGGAGAAACCGCGCAGATGCCGGGCTTTTACACGGATGGCGAATATGACCTGGCGGGCACGATTATCGGCGCGGTGTCGCGGGAAAAGCTGATCACGGGCAGCGGCATCGCCCCAGGGGACGTGCTTTTGGGCCTGCCTTCGACCGGGCTGCACACCAATGGCTACTCACTCGCGCGCAAGCTGTTGTTTGAGAAAGCCGGCTACGGCTTCAACGAGCATGTACCGGCGCTGGGCGGGAAGGCCGGCGCGGTTTTGATGGCGACGCACCGGTCCTACCTGAAGCCCGTGCAGGCGCTCGCCGAGGCAGGCGTGGTGGCGGGCATGGCCCACATCACCGGCGGCGGCATCACGGAAAACCTGCCGCGTATCCTGCCCCCGGGCACGGCGGCTGAGGTACGGTTGGGTTCGTGGCCCGTGCCGCCGGTGTTTGAGCATTTACGGGAGCTGGGCTCCGTCGCGGAGGACGAAATGCTGCGCAGCTTCAATATGGGGATTGGGCTCGTCTGCGTGATTCCCCACACCAAACTGCAAGAGGCCGAAGCGGTCCTGGGGGAAATGGGCGAATCCTCGTTCCGCATCGGCGAGATCGTCACAGGCGAGCAGAAAGTGATGTACACCTCGGCATGAACGCCCCGCACCGGTTGGGGATTCTACTTTCAGGCCGTGGGTCCAACTTCGTCGTCCTGGCCGATGCATGTGCCGCGGGTCTCATTCCCGATGCGGACATCGCCCTTGTGCTGTCGAACCGTGCCGAAGCCCCTGGCCTCTCGCTGGCAAGGGAGCGCGGCATCCCGGCGTTCGCGGTTTCAGGCCGGGGGCGCTCCCGCGAGGAGGCCGACCGCGAGATGGTTGAGCGGCTGCGCGAGCATGGGGTGGCTTGGGTGTGTCTGGCCGGGTACATGCGGCTGCTTACGCCGGGCTTTATTCAAGCCTTTCCCCAGCGCATCCTCAACATCCACCCTTCGCTGCTGCCCGCCTTTCCGGGGCTCGACGCGCAGGCGCAGGCGCTCGCGTATGGGGTCGCGGTGGCGGGCTGTACGGTGCATTTCGTCGATGAAGAGCTGGACCACGGCGTGGTCGTGGCGCAGGCGGCGATCCCGGTCCTGCCGGGCGACGACGCCGAAGCGCTTTCCGCCCGCATTTTGGTCGAGGAGCATCGGCTCTACCCGCTGGCCGTCGCACAGGTATTGCGGGGCGGGTGGCGGGTCGAGGGCCGCCGGTTGGTCGGCCCCGCGTAGCCGGAAGTTTCACTCCGCACGCACCGCCTTGGCCGGATCGATCGAGGCGGCGCGCAGCGCGGGTAAAAACGAAGCCGCCGCAATCACCAGCACTGTACCCAGCACGCCCATCGCAAAGCTCCATGGGTCGCCGGGAGAAAGCTCCCACAACAGCGACTTGAGCCCTCGCGTCGCAAGCCATGTGAGCGGGAGACCCGCGGCCAGCCCGAGGACGAGAAGCAGCAAACTTTCGCGCAGAACAAGAAACGCTACCTGCCCCCGCCGCGCACCCAGGGCCATGCGAATCCCGATCTCCGTGCGGCGGCGGGCGGTCCGGTACGCGAGCGTCCCATACAGGCCCGCGGCGACAAGCAGCGCCGCCAACCCGCCGAAAAAGCCGCCGAGGGTGGCGAACATGGCGGGCTGCGCATAACTCAACTGGAACTGTTGGGCCTGCGTCATCGGGTCTTCCAGCGGCAGGTCGGGGTTGACGGCGCGGACCGCCTCCCGCACGGCGGGGAGAAGGGCGAGCGGGTCGCCTTTGGCGCGGACCTCGACCGTCAGCTTCCCATTCTGCGGTTCTCGCCACACATTGTCGTACGCCATGGAAAAGGGTGGTTCATCCACAGAGGCATAGCGGCTGTCCGCAACGACGCCAATAATGGTTTGATCCGCTCCGTAAAACTTGAGGTGATGCCCGAGCGGATTGCTTTGGGGAAACCATCGGTTCGCGAAGCTCTGGTTCACAACCACGACGGCGGCTTTGGAACTCGCATCGGCTTCGGACAAGTCGCGTCCGGCAAGCAGCGGCGTCCCCACGGTATGAAAGTAGCCGGTGCCCACGGTGTTGATGCGGACGCCAGTGCCGCGTTTGTCTACGCCGTCGAGGGCAAACGTGTTGTTGTTGGACCAGCCGGAGCCCGGACGCATCGCCGCAAAGGTTGTACCTGCAACGCCGGGGATGGCGTCTAAGCGGGTGCGGAGTGTGTCGTACAGGATTTTTGCTTGGGCCGGGGTATCGGCACCGGGCGGGGTAATGCTGAAGATGAGCAGGTGATTGGCGTCCATACCGAGGGGCTGATGCCCGTAGCGGCTGAGCGTGCGCAACAGCAGGCCTGCGGAAACGAGCAGCAGTAAGCAGACAGCTACCTGCGCGGCCATCACGACATTACCCATTGCTACCTTGCGCCGTCCCTCGGTAGAGGTGGTGCCGCTTGCGCGAAGCACGTCAGCGATAGGCACACGGGTTGCCGCGCGCAGCGGAGCAAGCCCGAACGTCAGCGCCGCAAGAACCGAAACAATGACGGTAAACCACAGCACAGTCCGGTTCGGGCTCAAGCCCGTATCAATCTGTGACATGTGGGCGAGCAGCGCTGTGGCTTGCATGGCAAAAAGCCAGCCCAGCGCTGCGCCCGCGCCGACCAAAAGCGCGCTTTCCACAAGGAGCTGACGGAAGAGCCGGACGCGGGTTGCGCCGATCGCGAGCCGAAGAGAAAACTCGCGCGAGCGGGCAGCGTTGCGGGCGACGAGCATGAGCGCGACATTTGTGACCGCGATCAGCAGGATCAACAGCACAAGTCCCATCAGGATGGTGATCGGCTCGCGGTAGAGATCGCTATAGCCTTGCACCCCTTGCGCAGGATCGAAGGTGAGCAGGGGTTTCCAAGTTTTGGTATTGATGATGCCAACGCCATTCTGGGCAGCGTGGAGAAAAGTTCCAGCGAGGGCAGCTTGCGCTCCCTCGGGTGTCACGCCGGGCTGCAATCGGGCCATCATGCGCAGGCACCACCATTTCGGGGTGCCGTAGAGCGTGTACTCGCCGGTCGAGCCCCAGATCGGCAGCTCGGGACGAGTTTGGAAGGGAACCCAAAAGTCGGTCGAGGTGGCGGGTTCGACGCCGACAAATCCCCGAGCGGCGATGCCGACGACAGTGAACGGAACGCCTTTTACGTGAACAGTCGCACCGAGAGCGCGGGGGCTGGCGGCGAACTCGCGGGTCCAAAAGCTATAGGACACGACCATGTTTGCGGTGTGTTGCTGTTCGTCTGCCGGAGTCAGGGCGCGTCCGAGCGCGAGATTGGCGCTGAGGGTGGAAAAGAAATTGCCGCTTACCTCTTCGCCTTCCGCCTGAAGTGGGTTGGAGCCAACGCGGGCGGAAGTATTTGGAATGCCCATGGGGGCATAAGCGATCAATCCTCTGAAAACATCGTTTCGAGCCCGGAGAGCGGTGAACACAGGCATGGAGAAGGAGGTATTGCCGTCGCCTGTATTGCCGGCGTCACCGGGCTGCTGTTGTCCCTGCGCCATGCGGACGTAAAACAACCCATCCGGCTCCCGCACCGGCAGCGCACGCAGCAGCACCGCGTCCATCACACTGAAAACGGCCGAATTCGCCCCGATTCCCAGGGCGAGCGTCAGGATAGCGATGGCGGTAAAGACGGGCGTCTTCCGCAGCTGGCGCAGCGAGAAACGCAGATCGGCAAGGGCGGCGGGCAAAGGGATGGGCATGGCGGCTGACTCCTGTACGCATTGCCTACCTGCACGTGAAGGGCCGGAATCACGCGCTGCATTCTCAACAACATACGCGGGCGGAAGTGTCCAAAAACGGACAAGATGTCCGGAAATGGACGCAGACGGCTGAACTCTCCGCAAATCAAAAACCCTCCGCCCTCCGCAAAGGCGAAAAACAGTGCCGCTCCCACTTTCTTTTCATCGGCTCAAAGCATCTTGTATGTATGTAAGCCGACACACCGAACTCTGCCGGCATTTCAAGGAGAACCACATGAAAGCATTCCTCTGCACCGCGGTCCTGGCCGCTTCCGCCCTGTCCGCCATCCCGGCGCGGGCCGCCGCCTCCAGCCAGGCTGACTTGAAGGAGCGCCTTACCAACGCGGCGCAGGTTGTGAAAGAGATTGAAACCGTGCCAGACGGCGGGGTTCCGGATGCGCTGGTCCGTAAGGCGGAGTGCATCGCCGTGATCCCCAGCGTCAAAAAGGCCGCGTTTGTCGTGGGTGCTTCGTATGGGCAAGGCGTCGCGACCTGCCATAAGAACGGCAAATGGAGCGCGCCGGTCTTTATCCGCCTCGCGGGCGGCAGTTTCGGCTTTCAGATCGGCGGCCAGGCCACGGATCTCGTCATGGTCGCGGTCAACCAAAAAGGGATGCAGGACCTGCTGCACTCAAAGTTCAAGATCGGCGCGGATGCTTCCGCCGCCGCGGGCCCGGTGGGGCGCAACGCCGCGGTCGGTACCGACATCCTGCTGAACGCGGAACTGCTGACCTACTCACGGGCAAAGGGCTTGTTTGCCGGCATCGACCTGAATGGCGCGACGGTCTCGCAGAACGACGACGACACCAAAGCCTTCTACGAGGGGCAAACGCTGACGACCGACCAAATCTTGAGCGGCACTGTAGAGCCTCCCGCAGCCGCGAAACCGTTTGTCGCCGCCATGACGCAGTACTTCAAATCGACACAGTAAAGCCGCATCGGTTCCTGTGCGGACCGGCGACACTGGGCAACGAGGCTTTTGCAGTGAAAAACCTCGCTGCCCTTTCAGGCCCAATGAACCCTGTAAATACTTTTTCAATCTCAAAGGAACAGCGCAGCCTGTTCTATTCCCGCGCAATTGCCGGGAAAACACCCCGCGCTCCCGCCGGGCGATTTAAAATCACCCTGAGATGTAGTGAACAGAAGGATGCCCCTTCGATGCGCCGAATGTAAAACTCGCACCCTTCGAGGGGGTTGGCGCGTCTGAGCATTGTAGACGTTTCCGTACGCAACTTTGCCGATAGGCGCACCGGCCGCTGGGCCGGGAGTGGAAGAGGACCCATGTCGCACACGCCAATGACGCCCATGCTGGAGATTTTGAACTCACCCCGGGTTTCCGCGCCCACGCGCAGGGTGATGGAAGGGCGGCTCACCCCAGTCTCGGCGGACTACAAGCCCACCTGCATCAGCGAAGAAGCTTTTGCTACTCTTGAGCGCGTTCTGAGCCGGCTGTTTCCGGACGATGAACAAGGAGCGCCGGGTGCCGATGAAATCCAGCTGGCGGCCCGGCTGGAAGGGCAGCGGGCCAAGGGGAAAGGCAACGGATGGCGCTATGCCTCCCTGCCGCCCGATGCCCAGGCCCTTGCCACAGGCCTTGAAAAGCTGAATGCAAGCGCTCAGCATCGCCATCGCCGCCGCTTTGTGGACCTAACGGAGGACCGTGCCGACGCCCTCCTGCACCGTGTGCAAAATGGCGAGGAAAAGTGGGAAGGCTTGGACGCGAGCCGCTGGTTTGAAGAAATCCTCGCCGATGCGACGGAGCTGTATGTTTCACACCCGGCCGGCATGGAAACCCTGAGCTTCGACGGTTTCGCGGACGCTCCCCACGGCTGGGCCGCGGATGAGATCGGGCTCCCCGCCCGCAACAAAGGGCCGCGGCGTTAGTGGAGTCCGGAGAGGACACCGACTCTAATTCAATAGGGGACCATTTACCGTGTGATCCAGCGACACCTATGCGCCGCTACGCGCTGGGTGAAACGCTGGACGTTGTGGTTATCGGCACGGGGGCAGGTGCTGCCCCCTTGTTGTACAAGCTTGCCGGGGCCGGTCTCAAAGTCGCCGCTTTGGAAGCAGGCGGCTTTGTCAATCCGTCGGATTTTGCCTCCGACGAGGTTGCACAGCACTATCTCTACTGGCTTGACGAACGCATCATCGACGGCGCAAACCCGGTCACCTTCGGCAAAAACAACTCCGGGATCGGCGTAGGCGGCTCGACCCTGCATTGGGGTGCCTATTGCCCGCGCGCAACCCCCGGTGATTTTCGTCTTCACGCGGAGTCCGGCGTGGCGGTGGACTGGCCTCTCACCTATCACGATCTGCTGCCCTTTTATGAGCAAGTAGAGCAATTCCTCGGGGTTTCCGGGCCTGCGGACTACCCCTGGGACCCCGGGCGGCGCTATCCGCTGCCCTCGCTGCCCCTGAACGCACCTGCGGAGCTGATGCAGCGGGGCTGCGCGGCATTGGGTCTGCGAACCGCACCCGCACCGCTCGCGGCCGTCAGCCGTGCCTACACCACGGGCGAGTACCCGGAGCGCGCCGCCTGCGTCAACCGAGGCTTTTGCCACCAGGGCTGCCGCAATGGCGCCAAATCTTCCATGGACGTCACCTATCTGCCGGCGGCGGTGCGGGCCGGCGCGGAGATTCGGGCCGGTGCATTCGTCACCGACTTTGAATTGGACGCGTCCGGGCGCATCGGCGCGGTGATTTACCGACAAGGCGGCGTCGAGCTGCGGCAGCGCACCCGCACCGTGATCCTGAGCGCGGGCGCGATTGAGTCGGCGCGCCTGCTGCTGCACAGGGGTCTCGCGAACGGCTCCGGGCAGGTCGGCCGCAACTTCATGGCGCACCCTTCCACCCAAATCTGGGGCACCTTCGGAGAGGACACCCGGCCCTATAAAGGCTTTCCGGCGTCGCTCATCACCGAGGACACCATGCGCCCTCCCGACGCGGACTTCGCCAGCGGGTACCTCATCCAGAGTTACGGCATCATGCCGGTTGCATGGGCGGAGTCGGTAGCGCGGGGTCGGGGGTACTGGGGCTCCCAGTTGCAAAATTATCTGCGCTGTTATCCAAAAATCGCGGGCATGGGGATTTCCGGCGACTGCCTGCCCTCGCCGTCCAACTTTGTTGAGCTTTCCGACGAATTGGACGCTCGCGGCCTGCCCAAGCCGCTTGTGCACTTCTCCGCCGGAGAGAACGAAAACCGCATGATGGCGCACGCGACAAAGTTGATGACGGAGGTCTGGGCGGCAGCGGGGGCCACCGATACCTGGACGCTGAATCGGTTCGCACACCAGATAGGCACCTGCCGCATGGGGAATGACCCCGACAGCTCGGTGGTCGATGCCTGGGGCCGGTCGCACGAAATCCCGAATCTATGGATCAGCGACAACTCGACGTTCCCGACGGCACTCCCCGCCAATCCGGCGATCACCATTATGGCGCTGAGCCTGCGCACAGCAGATGCGGTGCTCCGACAGGGGTGAAGGCAGGCCTTCGCGCATGGCGCTGAGCCTGCGCACGGCCCTGCCTCGGTCGCGTGCATGTACCAGTAGTCATGCTCAAAATCAGTTCTTGGGATAACGTGTGCCCCCGATTTGCAAGAAAGTAGGTACCTCGGTCACTCCCTGAGACGGAAAGGCCCGGCTTGGGGGTCTTACTTGCGGTATCCTTGGCGAGTTGTTTACCTAGGGGAAGTCTTTTTAAAGCATGGCGACAGCTATCGTTGCAAAGCATGCATCCGGCTCTGCTGCGTCGGCTGATTGGGGAAACAAGCGTAGGGCGCAATTCTGGTACCTGTACGTCGGGGTTGCCGGGATCTTTTCGTCTTCGCTGGGCAGCTTGTGGGATCAGGCGTGGCATGCTTCGATCGGGCGCGACACATTTTGGACCCCACCCCATGTCGCCATCTACCTTTGCGGGATCCTGGCCGGCATCACCTGCGGCTACCTGATTCTGGCGACAACCTTTCTCCACCGTCCCGAGCTGCGCGCTGCTTCGGTGCAGGTCCTGGGTTTCCGTGCGCCTTTGGGGGCTTTTGTCGCGGCATGGGGTGGAATGGCCATGCTCACGGCCGCACCGTTCGACAACTGGTGGCATGCCGCATATGGGCTGGATATCCAGCTGATTACGCCGCCCCACTCGGTTGTCTACCTGGGGATGCGGGGCGTCACCGTGGGAATGCTACTGCTCACGCTTGCGGCGATGAACCGGGCGGCGCACGCGGGAACAGCCGACTTCGGCGCGCTGCGCAAGCTCTTGTTGTTTGTCGGCGGGCTGCTTTTGTCCGATCAGATGCTTCTGCTCACCCCCTACACCTATCGCTATCTGCTGCACGGCACACGCCCCTATGTGGACGCAGCGGCCATGGCCTTTCCGGTGCTCGTTCTGATGCAGGAGATCGCAAAGCATCGCTGGGCGGCGACCATCACAGCGGCTTTGTACACAGCCGGCCAGCTTGCGTTTGTGTGGATTCTGCCGCTGTTCCCGGCCCACCCGCGGCTCGGGCCCATCAACACTCCTGTGACCCACATGGTCCCGTCCGCTTTTCCGCTCCTGGTCCTTTTCGGGGCAGCTGCCATGGACTTGGTGCGGCACCGGTGCCAATACCTGCCGATTCCTCTCACAGCCTTGTGGAGCTCCGCGGCGTTCACCCTCGTACTGGCGGGAGTGGAGTGGCCTTTTGCAAATTTTCTGCTTTCACGCGCTTCGGAGAACTGGGTGTTCGGCACGCAATACTTTCCCTATGTCACGCGGGCGAGCGATCGGGTGCCGCGCTTTGTAGCTCCCGTGCATGGGCTTGCAATAGGAGTTGGATTGCTGGAAGCTATCCTGGTCGGCGCGTTGCTGGGCTCCCTTGCCGGCCTGTTCGGGCGCTGGATGCGGGAAGTGAAGCGATGAAGGCGAAAGCATGCCTTGTCGCGCTCCTGGGTCTCCTGCTGCCTGTCTCGGCGCTGGCTCACCTAGGGAGCAAGGATATCTACGAGGACGTATCCGCCGGGCCCTACCGGTTCTTTGTAACGATCCGTCCGCCGCTCGTCATCCCCGGTTTGGCAACCGTCGAGATCCGCTCGGTCGGCGGCACCCCCAACAGCATCGACGCCCTTTCCGTACCCATGGGAGGTGAAGGTGCCGACATTTTGCCGGCTCCGGAAGCTCTGCGGCGCTCTCCTGTCGACCCGGGTTATTTTTCCGGTGACCTGTGGCTTATGAAAACCGGATCCTGGCGTTTGCAGTTCGCGGCGAAAGGGCCGGGGGGAACGCGCACGGTAGCTGTTCCGGTTCCGGCGATCGCCATGCAGGTCTTCGGCATGCCGCCCGGCACAAAGATTTTGCTGACGGTGCTCGGGCTGTTCCTGGCAGGGAGCCTTGTTGCTATCGTGATCGCCGCGGTGCGGGAGGCTCGCCTGGAGCCCGGCCTGCAGCCGCCATCGGCACCGGGGGCGCGCCTCCTGTCAGGGGCCGTCAGCCTTCTGGTCATTGCGGGTATGGCCGTGATCGGCGGGCATTGGTGGAAAGCTTCCGCTTCCGTCAGCCGGCGGGACGTGTTTCAGCCGCTGACGCTCCAAACGGAGCTGCACGGGAGCAAACTCGATCTGGACATCGGAACGGGCAGCACCCGCCCGGTGAATGATTTTATCCCGGACCATGGGCACTTGATGCACTTGTATGCGGTCCGGCAGCCGGGCATGGATGTTGTGTTTCACCTTCATCCGGAGCAGGTGGGACCTGGACGGTTCGACCTTTCGCTGCCGGCCATGCCCGCTGGGCAGTACACCTTGTATGGCGACGTCGTGCATGCGAATGGCTTTCCGGAAACCGTGGTTGGTCCCTTGGCGGTACCCGCGGGGCTGCGGGGGCGGCCGCTGGCTGGAGATGATGCGGAAGGAACGGCCGCGGCAGTGGGAACCGGAGACGGAGCGAGTGATTTCCGACTGGCGGATGGGTACACGATGGTATGGGATCGCCCGGCCGCCCTTGTCGCCGGGCGCGGCTACCATTTCCGGTTTCGGCTACTGGACCCCAGCGGGAAAGCAGCCCCCGACATGCAGCTGTACATGGGCATGACCGGGCATGCAGCCTTTCTGAAGACGGATGGAACGGTGTTCGCTCACGTCCACCCGCAGGGCTCGGCACCGATGGCCGCTCTCATGCTGGCCAACAGCAAAGATTCGATGAGCGACCCTATGAGCGACCCTATGGAAAGCATGGACGCGCCGTCGAACCTGGTGGAGTTTCCCTATGGATTTCCAACGCCGGGCCGGTACCGCATCTTCGTTCAGATGAAGCATGGAACTACGGTGGAAACCGGGGTCTTCGACGCAGTCGCGCGATAGATTTCCGGTTCGTTTTGCGCCGCGCCCCTAAAGGATGCGGCGCAAGCCGGGTATCCGCACCAACACCAGTGCACTCGCCCAGCTCAAGGCGAGTGTCGCCGCGAATGAGATGGCGAACTTACCCCATACGTTGATCGGCACATCAAGCAGCAAGCGCTGACTCCAAAGTACATAAATGTAATGAACGAGATAGAGGACGTACGAACAGCGCGCAAGAGAGTCCAGGGCAGGGCGGCGAAACCGCACCACGCCGCGGAACAGTGCAAGCAGGCCGAAAACGCAGGCTACATCGGTCGCGACCCAAATGATGGCAAGCAGGATATGCGGACCGGCCGTCCCGGCGGCGGCAAGGGCAGGGGTGCGGACAGCGATCCATTGGAGGTTGAAGAGTACCGCCGCCAGTGCGGCCCAAACCGGCCAACGCCGTACCAGGGGGCCATCGTGAGCAAGGAGTCCGCGGTCCAGCCCCGCCGAACCGGCAGCGAAGCCGGCACAGGCCCAAAGGAAGTACACAGGGACGCGGGTCGGTTCAAACAGAAGCGGGCCGAAAAGATAACGCCAGCCCCCGAAATAAGCGAAACCGTGATGGGCAAATAACGGCAGGTATGCGGCCGTACAAAGTGAAAAAAGAAGAAACGCGACGCGTGTGGGATGGTTTCCCCAGCGCTCGATGCCCGGTGCCGACCGCGGCAGCCGCTCTTTGAACACGAGGTACAAGACGGCCAGAAGGCAGTCGAACGAAAGCAGCACCCAAAGAAACCAGGCGGGGCCGACAGCGTGAAAATGCTGCCTGGCGAGCGCGGACCAAAATACGGCATAGCTGCCGCCGGGGTATGCAAGCTGCCAGGCCGCAAAATATCCGATCGGCAGGATAAGAAAAACAGCTCCCAGAAACGGCAAACCCAGCCGGAGAAGGCGATCGCGTAGAAAACCCGCTGCCCCATGACGGCGGAGGGCCGGGTACACGAACAACGCTGAGATAAAGAACATCAGCGACATCAAACAAATGTCCGCGAAGTTGAACAGGTAGCTGAACACCGAGGACGCCCGGTTCACATCGATAATGGGCACGAGCGAGTTCCACTCGGTCTTCTCGCGCAGTAAAGGGGAGTAAGCCAGGCCGCAGTGCGCAAGGAGAACCAGGATGACGACAAAGGCACGAAGATAGTCGACGGCTGGGTCGCGAAAGGTTTTCCGGGTAGGCGACTGCGTGGCTGACATGGAAAGGCGGCTCCAAATAACTATGAGGAGTGATCTTGAAGGGTGTTTCTGGACGGCCGCGGCGGTTTTCGCTCTTGTATGGTTCTAAGGTGACGGGGAAACGGCTCTATGCGGCTTAGTCTCGATACTATTTGGTCGCTCAGCCGACCCAAAATACAAACCTCGGCTTGCTGGCCGAGGTCTGTACTTTGAAGAAGTTTGCTACACTCCGACCTTCACCGGCTCGGCTTGCTTGGTCACCGTGTCCGGCTTGCGAATGTCGATGCCGCCCTTAAAGAACGCGCCGTCTTCAATCGAAATGCGCTGCGCCGCGACGTCGCCCGTCAGGGAACCCTCGGAGCGGATGTCGACGCGGTCGGAGGCAATCATGTTGCCCCGCACCTTGCCGAGAACAACGATCTCGCGCGCGGTGATGTTGGCCGAAACCTGGCCGTTGCGTCCGACCGTCACGCGGTTGCCGGAAAGTGTAATGGTGCCTTCGATCTTGCCGTCGATATACAACGACTCGGAGCCAGTCACCTCGCCTTTGATCACAAGCGATTTGCCGATGGTGGCCTGTTCCCCGGCGGCGGAGGCGGACTGCGTTGTGCCCCCGACGGCAGGGCGGGCGGCGGGCTCAAAGGCCGGGGTCACGGGCGGAGTGGGGCGCAAAGGTTCAGGAGGAGTGTTGCTGGCGGGTTGATTCGGTTTCCACATGCGGTTTGCTGGGTCCTTTCGGGGCTTGGTCGGGCTGATCTCAAGTTTTGCTGACGGCACAGCCGGGGAAGCGCCGCTCGTTCGGGTACAGGGCGGGCTCAGGTACACGGGGCCGCCGGGCCGCGCTTCTGCGCGATCCTTTGTGGACATCTTAAACACCCGCCCGCGGAAATGCGAGACCCGGGTAGCTTTTCACCGGGATCAAGCATTCTCAGGGTCACCCCCCACCCTGCTGAAATACTGGAAATGCGAGGGAAGTTTGATGACGGACAGTGAGCTGCTGCGGCATGTGGGGCGCTCGGAAGGCGTGCAGGCGGGGTACAAGCAACTAGTGCGCGAGTTGGGGCTGGGCGGCGGCAAGGACCGGCGCAAACTGCTCGAACAGCTGACCCGGCTCGCCGCGGGCGGCCAGTTGGTGGAAACAGCCCGAGGCCGCTGGATGCTGGCCAAACGGGCGGAAACGCGCGACAACCTCGTCGCTGGACGGCTTGATGTCCACCGGGACGGCTTCGGGTTTGTGCGTGTCCCCGGTGGCGGCGCGAGCGTATTCATCCCGCCCGGCGAGATGGGCGGTGCCATGCAGGGGGACCAGGTGCTGGTCGAGCTTGCCTCCGACTCCACCGCGGAGCGCAAACAGGGCTCCGTGGTGCGCGTGCTCACCCGCCGCAACCCCACCATTGTCGGCATCTTTCACTACGCCCGGCATGAGCGTGAACAAGGCCACAAGGTTGTCGCGTTCGATGAAAAGATCAACCAGCCCCTGCTGATTCCCCTCCATGAGCCCCTGCCGGAAGCGCGTGCCGTCCTGCGCACACCGCACCGGGTTCTGGGCGTGGAAGCCGCGGCGCAAATCCGCGAGTACCCCGATCTGGAAGGCCTTGTCGTCGATGTTGAGGTGACCGAGTGGCCCACCGCCACCCGCACCGCGCGCGGCCGTGTGGTAGAGGTGCTGGGTCGCCAGGACGACTTCGGCGTGGACGTCGAAATGGTTATCCGCAAGCACCAGCTCCCCCGCATCTTCCCTGAAGGCGTGCTGGATGAGGCGCGCATGGTCGCCCATCTCGACCCTGCGATCATGGCCAACAGGCGCGACTTTCGCGACCGCACCATCGTGACTATCGATGGCGAAACCGCGCGCGACTTCGACGATGCTGTCGAGGTCCGCACGCTCGCCGACGGCACCTGGGAGCTCGATGTCCACATTGCCGATGTCGCCGAATACGTCCGCCCGGCGTCTCTGCTCGACCTCGAAGCGCGCCTGCGCGGCACCAGTGTGTACTTCCCAGACCGTGCCATCCCCATGCTGCCGCAGGAGCTTTCCACCGGCATCTGCTCGCTCAAGCCGGACGAAGACCGCCTGGTCCTGTCCTGCCTCATGCGGATCGACCATCGCGGCGAAATCACTGGGTATGAGGTATGCGAAGGGGTGATCCGGTCGGCGCGGCGCATGACTTATACAGCGGTCGCGGCCTGCCTCGACGCGGACCCCGACGCCTGCGCCGAGTACGGCCCGGACCTTACAGGCAGGTTTGAAGAAATGGCCCAGCTCGCCCGCGTCCTCAACCGCAAGCGCGTCGAACGCGGCTCGGTCGACTTCGACCTGCCCGAGCCTTCCATCCAGTTCGACGAGCAGGGTGCCATGCAGGGCGTCACGCGGGCCGAGCGCAACTGGGCGCACCGGCTGATCGAAGAGTTTATGCTGGCCGCGAACGAGTCCGTCGCTTCCTGGCTCAGCGAGCACGCCCCCGCGCTGTATCGCATCCACGAAAAGCCCGATGCCAAGCGCATTCTCGACTTCGAGGAGATCGCCGCGGGGTTCGGCTACTCGCTGGGCGTGGGTAGCCTGCCCATCAAGCGGTTCGTGAAGAAAAACGAAGGCCGCGAGAGCCGCGCCGCCGGCAAGGGCCGCACGTATACGCAGGCGCACGAGGTGCCGCAAGAGATCGCGGTCACGCCGCGCATGTACCAGGCTCTCGCGCGGCGTCTGGTGGGCAAGCCGGAAGAGCGCATCCTCTCGTACCTCATGCTGCGCTCGCTCAAGCAGGCGCGCTATGCGGAGGAGAACGAGGGCCACTTCGCCTTGGCCGCCGGGTTTTATACGCACTTCACGTCGCCCATCCGCCGCTATCCCGACCTCATCGTGCACCGGGTCTCGAAAGCCCTGCTGCGCTCCGGGGTCACGGGCCATGGAGTGCCCCGCTCGGGCGAGCCCGACGAATTTCGCGGCTCGTCTGAAAGTGTCCCGCTGCCCGTCTCCGAGCTCGCCGCCATCGGCACGGAATCGAGCGAAACCGAGCGCCGCGCCGACGCCGCCGAGCGCGAGCTGGTCGAGTGGAAGAAAATCCGCTTCATGGCGGGGCGTGTCGGCGAGGAGTTCGACGGCCTCATCCTGAACGCGACCAAATACGGTTTGTTTGTCGAGCTGGCTGAATTCTTTGTCGAGGGATTGGTCCCGATTCAATCGCTCGGCGAGCTCGACGGCGACCGCTACACCTACCGTGAAAACACCCGCGAGATCATCGGTGAGGTGTGGGGCCGCCGCTTCCGCGTCGGAGACCAAGTGCGTGTCCGCCTGGAGCGGGTGGACGCGGTTGAGAAGCGCCTGCAGTTCGGGGTGGTGCTGTCCGGGGAAGAGCCAGCCGGACGGTTCGCCAGAGCCGCAAAAAAAGCAGGGAAGAAATCAGGAAAAAAGGGAAGGATCCCCGCCCCGAAAGGCTTCGGGAAGAAGCGGAAGCGGTAATCGAAAGTATGTTGGTTGTCCTCTAGACCGATGTATCTTGACAGGGAGGTTGAAGCAATGACGGAGATACAGATTTCACTGCCGGACCAGCTGGCGGGCGAGTTGCAGAGTGCCGGGCTTTTGGACCCGGAGCGCATGGAAACCATGCTGCGCGAGCAGCTCCGGCAGCAGCACATTCGCGAGCTGTTTGAAGCCATGGACCGCATGGCTGCCGTCCCTGACCCGCCGCCGATGACACCCGAGGAAATTCAGGTGGAGATTGATGCGGTGCGTGCGGAGCGGCGCGCTGAGAACAATGCAGCGTGAGACTGGTGCTCGATACAAATACAGTTGTTTCAGCCCTGCTTTGAGGCGGAACACCGGGCCGATTGCTCCAAGCCGCGCAAGATCAGAAAGTCGGCCTATTCACGAGCGCGCCGTTGCTGACTGAGCTGCATGAAGTATTAGGCAGGCGTAAATTCCAAAACAAGATCGCCGGTTCTCCGTTCACTCGCGAGCAGCTTGTAATGCGTTACGCAGTTCTGGCAATTCCAGTGGTTCCGGGAAGAATCGGACGGATTGTGTCCGACCCGAAAGACGATATGGTTGTTAGTACAGCAAAAGCCGCAAAAGCCGACGCCATTGTATCCGGCGACGATCACCTGTTGAGGCCCAGGAATTATGAGGAAATTTCGATCCTTCAGGCAGCTGCCGTTGTCGAGCAAATGCGCTCGGGGCAGGACTTCATCTTATAAACTGCCCCGGCGTGCAATGGACTTGTTAGTGCAGCCCTACCGGATCTGCTCGGACACAACTTCAATCTCCTGATGGCGCGTAGTACCGGGGATATCGAGGGAGCCCAGAACCAGCGGCTTACCCTGCACAAGCGTGGCGCTTCCTTCAAAAACAGCTTGACGGATGACCGGATCCTCCGCGCCGACGCCGGACTTTTCCTCGGCCAGTGAGGATTGCTCTATCTTGGTGCGGAGCGTAGCCCCATTTAAATAACCGTTGATGGAAGCATCGATGTTCAGCCCAATGTCGAGGTATTGCACCTGAGGTCCCCCCGGCGTGTTCTCCGTGTGCGTCCCCCCAACGACGACCGGCACTTTACTGCCTTGCTTCAACTGCGTGTCCTGCCCTGCAACTACAATCAGCGAAAAATGCTGTACGCCGACACGTCTGCCGCCATCTGTTTCCGTAATGGTGTAAGTCAGGCGATATGTCTTCTGGACCCGGTCGAGGTCGGAAACAAGCTTCTGCGCCACCTTGAGTTCTTCAGGCGTACCGCGGAAAGAGATTGCGCTCTGCGCTGGAATGAAGTAGATACGCGCGCCGGGGAGCAGGTTGCGCAGATCTGTTTGTATGTCCAAAGCCTCATTCTTTTGCGTGATGTTCGTCAGGAAAAGCGTTTCGTAGGGTTTATCACTCCAGCTCGGCTCATTGTGATTTTGAACAGAGGTCTGCGCTTGGACGCTCAAGCTGAGCAGAAGAAAGGCGATCATAGCGGTAGGTACTCGAAAGAACGTAGTAATGCTTTTCTGCGTTTGTAAAAATTTGCTGTTCACTGATTTGTTCCTCCAGTTTGTCGGTCGAAAAATTTGCTGAACTCTTCCTTGTCACGGGCGGCTTGTGCCACCAGCGTTTCAGGGGTAAGCGACTCGACAGCTTCGGCTGTCCTGTGGTGCGCGACCTGCAACAGCAGCCGCTCCTGATCCGTCAAAGGAAGCGGCGGCGCGGGATAACTTACTTCGCGCGAAATCCGCCGGGCAGCCGCGCCACGCGGTACACTCCTCACGTCAGCCGCGAGCTTTCCCGTGGGCACGCTTACGCCATCCACGTACACGGCAGGTACAGGCAACGTTGGAGGCTCAAGCACCGGTACCCGCACCCCAGCGTCGAGCCGAATGGGCTCTTGCCGGACGTTGTAAGTCAACCCCACGAAGAAGCTCCCTGCAAGCACTGCCGCACTCACAACCGCGAAAGCCGGCTTTCTCCAAAAAACCGGCGTAACCCTGCGCTCCCGCACCGCCCGCAGCACGCGGCTTTCCAAGCCCAGCGGAGAGGCACAACGCAGCCCATCCAGCACTTTCTCTATCGCCCGGTCCGCATCCTTCATCACAGCTTCCTTTCCAGCCGCTCCCGCAGCCTCCCTCGCGCGCGAAACAACAGCGCCCGCACCCCGGACTCACTCTTGCCCAAAACCTGCGCGATCTCCGCCGTCGTCAACTCCTCCGTCGCCGCAAGCAGGATCACCTGCCTCTCCCCTTTCGGCAGCCGTTCAATCTCCCGCAGCACCGTCCGCATCTGCTCGGCTTCATCCATCGCTCGGTCCGCCGGTACATGCAGCGCGGCAAGGTTGTTCGCAAAGTCCTCATCCAACTGCTCCGTACGCCTGCGCCGCTTACGGTCGAGTGCCAGGTTCCATACGATCCGCACCAGCCAAACACGAAGGTCGCGCACCGCGGGCAGCGTGCGGCGGTGCTCCAGCACCCGCACAAATGCGTCCTGCACTGTGTCTTCCGCTTCCGCGCGGCTGCGCAGCACGGAGTGCGCCACCCGGAACAGCAGCCCCGCATACGTTTCCACCAATGCTTCGAGGTCGACCGCCGACCGCGAATCTTCAAGTGGAAATGCCAAGCTGTATTCCTCGATGAGTGCCATGAAGCCCTTCTATCGAGAAAGACGCGCGCCCTTGGTTTGCGCTCGGAAATCTTTTCGGGCTGCTACCGGCGGCGTTTGCGCAGCCGCGCAGCCAACTCGCCCGGCAGTGTGGAGCCGGCCAGCAACAGCACCGCCATCGCCAGCAGCAGCCAAATCAGAGTGGTCAAGGCGAGCAGCCCCGCCTCCTCGGGCCGTGACAGCGCTTGCGGCAGCGCGACCCGAAGGGCGTATAACACACCCCCGCTCACCACTGCCGCACCGGCCGACCGAGCCAGCTCCGCGCGGTCCAGGCCTGCGACAGGCACCAACCCCCGGCGATGCAGCAGCACGGCAAAGGTAAGCGCTTGCAGCGTAATCCCAATGTCCGATGCCCACGCCAGCCCCGGCGCCCCAAACCCACGAAACAGCCCCGCATATACGGGCAGCGACACCAAAACAATGCTTGTCGAAGCAGCCATCGGCGTCAGGGTGTTGCCGGTCGCGTAAAACGCGCGCGCATACAAAGCCTGCGCGCACCACATAGGCAGCGACAGCGTAAAAATCGCTAAGTAAAGTGCTGTTGTGGCGGTATCGGCGCGGTGCAGCTGGCCGCCGCGGAAAAACAGATCCACCGCCGGGGCGCTCATCGGCACGATATAGGCCACGAGAAGAACGGAAAACGCAGCCAGCCGTGAAACGCTTTGATTGACGGACTGGGCAAAGGGCTGGTTCGCGGGTGAAAAGCGAGAAGCAGGTCCGTTGGCGCGAGCGCTTCCGCTGCGCTCAGGATGAGCCTGTCTGGGGGGAACCGTCGGTTTATACAGCGAAGCCAAAAACGGCAGCGACGCCGCCCCCGCGGCCTGCCCCAGCGCCTGCGGCACGGAGAACAACTGCTTCGCATAATTCAGCAGCGCCACCTGCCCGCCCATCCGCGACGCGAAGTAAGAAATGATCCATAAATCCACTGTCACCAGCGAGAATCCTAAGATCAGCGGCAGCGTCGTCCGCACCCACTCCCGCAGCCCACGATTGCGAAAATCGAGCCTGAGCCGCAAACGCATGCCGGCCGCCCGCGCCCCAAACCCGTTCACCGCGAACGGCCCCAGCACCACCCCCGCGAGCCCGCCCCAGGCGATGGAAGCCACCCCCAGCCGCCGAAACAGGA
>CAXTKZ010000051.1:16574-21136 GCA_964244985.1 uncultured Acidobacteriaceae bacterium | reverse complement strand
GAAGTCGCTCGACCACTGGCCGGACCTGGGCAGCGATCTTGACCTGTTTTCAAATGCCCCGCCTAAAGCCGTGCCGGCTCTGATGCAGCGCGAGTTCAAAGCTACCCTGGCGGACCGCAGCTGGGGCGACCGGCTCGCGCATAAATGGAACTTTGTGATCCCGGATCTTCAGGAATTGGTGGAGTTCCATGTTCGTCGGCTGGGACAAACCGGTGAGCAGATTGGGCTGGCTCAGAGACTGCCCGGGCGCTCGCGCGTTGTTTCGCACCTTGGGATGGAGTTTCGGGTGCCCCACGCCTCCGACCGCCTCCTGATCTCGACATTGCAGCGCATGTACCGACACTTCTACTTCCGCCTGTGCGATATTCTCGACTCGGCTGAGTTAGTGCGTTCGGGACAAGTGAACTTTGACGATCTGCGCTCTGCGGCAATGGCAGCGGGCATCTGGGGAGGCGTCGCTTCTTACCTCATGATCGTCTCGGATTACCTAAAAAAATACGGAGACCCCGGTCTCGACTTGCCGGAGACTGTGCGTGCGGCGGCTCGCTTCGACGGCTCGTGCGTGTATTACGCCCGAAAGTTTCTCCGTGTACCCATCCTCCCGCAATCTGCCGGCTTGTACAGCTCGCAGATGGGCGGACTACTCCGTGGAGGTAAGCTCCGGAGCAGCGCCCGGCTCGGTTTGCTGCCCTGCTTGGCCACCATTGCCTGGGTTGAGCAAAAACGCACCGGCAGCGATAAAGGCATCTGGTAGGGTCGTCCAGCTTAACGGAAGATAAAGTTTTCTCCGAGGTACACGCGACGCACTTCTGGGTCATTTGCAAGCACAGCCGGTGTACCCTCGCGGAAGATGCGGCCTTCATTGATGATGTAAGCGCGATCAGTGACGGAAAGCGTTTCGGCCACTTGGTGGTCGGTGATGAGCACGCCGATGCCAGTCGATTTGAGACCGCCGATGATGAGCTGTAAGTCGTCGACAGCCACCGGATCGATGCCGGAGAATGGCTCATCGAGCAGGATAAACGCGGGCTGGATGGATAGACAGCGTGCGATTTCGACACGCCGCCGCTCGCCGCCTGACAGCGCATAGCCCTGCGTTCGGCGGATATGGCCGATATTGAGCTGCTCAATTAGCCGGTCTACCCTCGTGCGGCGCTCGGAGGCGGAAAGCTTTTGCGCTTCAAGCACCGCAAGAATGTTTTCCTCGACCGATAGCTTACGGAAGACCGACGGCTCCTGCGGCAGGTACGAGATGCCGTAGTTACGGGCGCGCAGGTACATGGGCACCCGCGTGATCTCTGCTTCGTCGGCCAGCACGCGGCCTGCATCGGGGGTGACCAGGCCGACCATCATGTAAAACGAGGTGGTTTTGCCCGCGCCGTTCGGTCCCAGCAGCCCCACCACTTCGCCCTGCCGAACAGAAATGGAAACGCCGCGCACTACCTGCCGGCCTCGATAGCTTTTTGCGATCGCATCGGTGGAAAGCGTTCGCATTACTTCGGTGCCCGCGTGTCGGTGACGGTACGGCTGCCCACGCTGTTGCTGCCCAAAACCTCAACCGCTTGGTTGCTCCCATTGAACAGCAGCGCGGCTCCCGTGGTTGAACCACGCTGGGCATCGGAAGCGCGTGGCGGCTCGCTTGGTGTGCCAGTCAGCAGGTAGTTGCCGTCCGCGGCGGTGTACACGAGCTTTTCCCCCGATCCATGCCGACCCGCCTCGGTCAGCTGCACATGGCCGCTTGCGACCAGCCGTTCTACCTTGGAACCCGCGCCGTCTGATGGCTCGGTCAAGAAAAGCTGAGCTTCGTCCGCGCGCACCGTGCCGTTGGACTGCTCGGCGGTGACCCCGCCGCGGAACTCAGCTGTGCGTGTTGAGTCCGCATACATCAGCGTTCCGGAGGCAATGCGCGCCGTCCCATTTTCTCCGGCGAACACCGTATGCACGGCATCGCGGCTCACCCCGACTCCGTGGGCCTGGAGTATGCCTCCGCCTTTTGCCAGTTCGAGCACAGGTGCTGTCACGGAGTTCGCGCCCTGCCACAACCGCGCGGGCTGCCCTGCATCACCCGTAAACACAGCGATGCCAGTGTCGCGCTTCATCTCGGCCCCAGCTGCGACAATGTGCACTGCTCCCGCGCCACCCAACTTCGGCGCACCCCCGGCAGCTTGCAGGTAGGTTGAACGCACATCCCCCTCTGCTGCGATATCGCCGGAATTGCGCCGGTAGGTCACCTCGGCCGCGGTCAGGTTAAGCGTGTCGGTGTGCACGCGCGGAGGCTGCGCCGGATCGCCCGTCATGCGGAGCAGCCCGTCAGCGGCATGGTAAGCCGCCACGCCCGCGTCGATGAACATAGGCTGCGGCGGTGAGCCTGTTTTTGCATTGCGGGCGGGTTGTGCCGCAAGGGTCACGTGCCCGGTTTGCACGGCGGTGTCGATCACCGCGCTTTCCGTTTCTCCCGCGCCGGTTTTTATCGCGGGCCGCGCTTTCCCGAGCGGCAAAAAGCTCACGCGCAGCGTATCGCCCGTACTTGTGTCCTTTGCGCCGTCAGGAGCGTAATAGATGACCCTGGTGCCGCCGGTGCCGTCCAACTGCCTCAGCTGCCGTCCGCTCCCCAACTGTGCCGTAAGCTGCTGCCCAAAGATCGCGGTGTGCGTGGGCGGCGCGCCATACGGCAGATCGTGCATGTCCACCTTCGCCCCGCCGCTCGCGCGAGCCGTCTGCGCATCCACCTGCCCGTTTACGCCGGGCGCGAAGTCGATATCGAGCTCACTGGCCGTCATCTCCCGCGTCGCCGAGCCTCGCGGGTCTCCGCCGAGCGACCGCTGCTGCAGCACGAGGCTTACCGCATTGTTGAAGTTGGCGTGGTGCAGCACGGACTTGCCGTCCGGTCCGGGGGTGAAAGTCATCGTGCTTTCCACAGCGTTTCCGTGAAAGTCCACCAGCCCGGAGGCCGAAACGAAGTTGACACCCCCGCCCGCAAACGCCGACACAGGCTCGGACCGAGCATCAAGCGCGACCGCGAGGTTGGTCGAGCCCAGCTGCAGGGCTCCCGCGGTTTGCACGCGCACATGTTCCTGGGCGTCTACGTGCTCGAGCGTGCCATTGAGTCGAAAATGCAGGATTGCCTGATCCGCTGAACTGTGGTTGCCTTCGTAGCTGCTCCGTACGCGCAGCAGATACACGGTGCGGGAGTCGCGCAGCAGCTGTGCATGGTCCGCATAGGTCACGGCTTCTTCGCCGTTCGCCTGCCCCCGCAGCTCAACAGCACTTTGGAGTACAAGCACTCCGGATTTGGAGTCGTAGCTGCCCCCAACCGCTTTGCCGCTGCCCCGCGCCACGGTAAACGCCAGCGGCCGACCGGTATCCACCTGCCCGCTCTTTTGGTCGAACCGGACGCCGCTGGTTTCGACATGAATGTTGCTGCCCGAGTCGCCGGGTGAAGCCAGGTCGATCAGGACATTGCCCGCGGCCGTGACGATGCCCGACTTTTTGTCATATGTGAATTCGGAGCCGGCAATATGATCCTGCCGATGCGAGCCTTCCGGCCCATAGAGCGTGATGGATACATTTTGAAGCTGTGCCAGGTCGCCCTTAAACTGCACAATCTTCGAAGCGTGAATGGTGAACAGTGTATGGCCGCGCTGCGACTGCGAGTAGGTAAAACCGTTCGCGGTCTCCGAAACGTTGGCTCCAAGCTTGCCGGGCAAGTCCATGGTGAGGCCACGCATGCGGAGCTTGTGCAACCCGAATGAACCCAGCAAAACCACGGCAACAGCGGCGAATGCAGCGACGAGAACAGTACGCGCCGTGCGCGCCCGGCTGCCGTCGATGGTGATCTTCGCCACGAAGCTCAGTTTACCTGCTGGAGGCGCGCGATCAGTTTCTCAGCCAGGCTCTCGCCCGACTCCGACCACAGCAGACGCGTGGAAATGCCGCAGTTCTTTTCAATCGCGTGCACCAGCGCAACCAGCTGTGCCACATTTTCGCGTACCTTCGCGGCAGCGCCCCCGTCCAGCTCAACCTCTTCCTGCAAAAACGGCGTGTCGAGCCCGAAGCCGATCCGGATCTGCCCGTTGGTGTCATAGGCTCCGTCGTCGAACTCCGGCCCATAACCCACGATCTGCACACGGTTGGGAGTTTTGCGCCACACAGGGTCGAGCAGGCTCTCGGCTTCCGGCTGCCACAGATCCCATTCCACCTCAAATTCATAAGCGAAATCGTCATGGAGCTGATCCAGGGCTTCGGGCACTGCAAGCCCGGGTTGGGCGGCTTCTGCATCTTCTTCGTCGTACACGCGGCTGTATACGGGGGTTTCCGACCAGGAAATCGGGTACACGTGCGCGGCGTGCACCTGGGCTGCGTCGCCCGGTGCCGCGCCGATCAGCGCGAACTGGCGGAGAACGCCGAGGAGTGCGGGACCGAGCGCGGCCATGCGGAAGTTGGGGTACCAGAGGCTGAGATAGAGTTGGTCTGCCATGAGCGATTATTTTAGTCCTCTCGCCGACCGGGAAGCGGGGCGGGGATTCGCGGGTGAGAAGATGGAGCTGGCGGGCGTATGCGCA
>CAXTKZ010000051.1:3419-16564 GCA_964244985.1 uncultured Acidobacteriaceae bacterium | reverse complement strand
CTTAGAAATAACTGGTCGGCCATGTTTTTCTAGATGCGAGGGGCAGTCCGTCCGGCTCTGCTTATTCCCACAGAAAGGGCCGTGTTGGTCGAGGCTTGGACGTTTCACTCACAAAATTGTTAGAAAGAAAGTTGTATGGGTGGTGGTTTTGGAGTAACGTAAATAAAGCTCGTTACCGAGTGGGTTCGTTCTGCACGGTTCTTCCTGAAGTTGCCATGCCTTGCGCCTTGCTCCGATACAGCGAAATTCGATCTACCGAGGAATACCAGCACCATGGAACAAGGCACAGTTAAGTGGTTCAACGACGCAAAAGGCTTTGGCTTTATCACCCGCGAAAGCAATAACGAGGACGTTTTCGTCCACTTCACGGCAATCAACGCTAACGGCTTCCGCTCGTTGCAGGAAGGCCAGCGCGTTCAGTTCAACGTCGTGCGCGGCCCCAAGGGCTTCCAGGCTGAGAACGTTCAACCTGTCTAGTCACGGAGTTTTATCAAACAAAACGGCAGCCCCCATGGGCTGCCGTTTTGTTTTGCCTACTCGGCGGCTGTGTTGTCCGCGCCGCCTTCTTCGCGGGCCTGCCCCAGCTCTTGCCTCTTCTCGCGCAAGTATTGCTGTTCGGCCTTATTTAGCGTCGTTTGCGGGCCGGCTGCGCCGTTGCCATTGCGCTGGTGAAAGATGGAGGGCGTACTGCGCGCGGGGATAAACGATGTAGGGCGTGACGCGGCTCCCCCGGGGATGCCGGAACGCCGATACGGCTGCTGAGGTGGCGGCTCGGGTGCCGGAGGCGCGGCTTCTATCACCGGCGGCGCTGCGACTGTCCCGCGAGGCTTGGTTGGCAGCGTGATCGGCTTGCCGTCCGGCCCCACGATCTGCATCAGGAACAGGTACCGGACTGTGTCCTCCTGGAAGCGCAACATCATCTGCTCAAACATCTCAAAGGACTCGCGCTTATAGGCGACGAGCGGGTCCTGCTGGCCGTAGCCGCGCAGCCCGATGCCCTCTTTCAGGTGATCCATATTGAGCAGGTGGTCCTTCCACAGACCGTCGAGCACGCTCAACATGATGACCCGCTCGTGATAGCGCATACCATCCGCGCCGATTACTTCTTCCTTGGCCGCGTAGCGATCCTTCAGGTTCTCGAAAATAGCGTCGCCCAGCTGTGACCGACTCAGGTCGTCGGGGTTGATGCCGTCAGCGTCCAGGTCTAGCCCGAACTGGTCTTTGACTTTTGTGCGTAAAACGGCCGTATCCCACTGATCGGGGTGGACCTTCTCGGGCGCGGTCTCATCCAGGATCGTGCTCAGGATGTTGGGAACGTAATCTTCAAGCACCAGCTCGCGGGGATCCATGCCTTCGAGCAACCCATGGCGAAGCCCATACACGGCTTCGCGCTGTTTATTCATGACGTCGTCATACTCAAGCAGGTGCTTGCGAGACTCGAAGTTTTGCGTTTCAACTGCCTTCTGGGCGGACTCGATGCGGCGCGAGATCATGCCGGACTCAATCGGTACGCCTTCTTCCATGCCCATGCGCTGCAGCAGGGTTGAAACCCATTCGCGCGCAAAGATGCGCATCAGGTCGTCCTCAAGGGACAGGTAAAACCTCGATGCGCCGGGGTCGCCCTGGCGCCCGGCGCGCCCGCGCAGCTGGTTGTCGATGCGGCGAGATTCATGCCGCTCAGTGCCGAGAATGCACAAGCCGCCCGCCTCGATGACGGCGGCATGCTCCTGCTTCACCTCTTCGGCGTGGCGCGCAAGCGCCTTTTGCCAGTCGCCGACGGAACATTCGTACTCCTGCCCCTGGTAATACCAACGTTCCATGCCCGGTGCCGCGATGGCCTGAATTTCACCTTCCGCAACCGCGACAGGCTTGGCTTTTTTGCTTTTCGCCATCTCCTGCTTGGCGATGAACTCCGTATTGCCGCCAAGCAGAATGTCAGTGCCGCGGCCTGCCATGTTGGTCGCGATGGTTACCATTCCGAACCGTCCGGCTTGCGCGACGATTTCCGCTTCGCGCTCGTGATACTTCGCATTCAGCACAACATGGCGGACGCCCTTCAGCTGCAGGATCTGCGACAGCAGCTCGGATCTCTCGATGGAGGTGGTGCCGACCAGCACGGGCTGCTTTTTCTTGTTCAGCTCGGCAATCTCATCCGCTACGGCGTTGTATTTTTCCTTGGCCGTGCGGTACACCACGTCCGGGTATTCGATACGCAGCATTTTGCGGTTGGTGGGGATGACGACGATGTCGAGCTTGTAGATCTTGTCGAACTCGACCGCCTCGGTTTCGGCGGTGCCGGTCATGCCGGAAAGCTTTTTATAAAGCCGGAAATAGTTCTGGAAGGTAATGGTCGCGAGCGTTTGATCTTCGCGCCGGATGTTTACGCCTTCCTTCGCCTCGACTGCCTGGTGCAGGCCGTCGGACCAGCGGCGGCCGGGCATCAGGCGGCCGGTGAACTCGTCCACGATCACTACTTCGCCATCCTTGACGACGTAGCCCACATCGCGCCGGTAGAGTGAATGCGCCTTGATTGAGACTTCAACGTGATGCTTCAGCTCCCAGTTGTCCACATCGGCGATGTTGCCGATGCCGAGTAGGCCCTCGATCTTTTCCCAACCCTCGTCGGTGACCGTGATCGACTTGTGCTTTTCATCGACAACATAGTCGCCGGTGAGGATTTTTTCCTCACCCTTTTCGATCTCCTCGCCCCTGACGAGCGATGGCAGAATGCGGTTGACTCGGACGTACTTGTCGGTGGTCTGGTCGGTCGGGCCGGAGATGATGAGCGGGGTGCGCGCTTCGTCGATCAGGATCGAGTCCACTTCATCCACGATGGAGAAGTAGTGCCCGCGCTGCACACAGTCCTTCAGCTCAAACTTCATGTTGTCGCGCAGATAATCGAAGCCGAACTCGTTGTTGGTACCGTAAGTAATGTCGGCCTGGTAAGCCGCGCGGCGCTGCGCATCGTCCAGGTCGTGGACAATGACACCGACGGTGAGGCCCAGGAACTCATAAATCTTGCCCATCCACTCGGCATCGCGCTTGGCCAGATAGTCGTTCACCGTGACCACGTGGACGCCGCGCCCGGCAAGTGCATTCAGGTAGCAGGGGGCGGTCGCGACCAGCGTTTTGCCTTCGCCGGTACGCATTTCGGCGATCTTGCCCTGATGGAGCACCATGCCGCCGATCATCTGCACGTCGAAGTGGCGCATATTTACAACGCGGCGGCCCGCCTCGCGGACCACTGCGAAGGCTTCGGGCAGCAGCTCGTCGAGCACACGCTTTTCCGCCGCGCGGATCGCGTCGTCGCCGTCGTTCTTCACCGCCTCAACAGCCTCGGCGATGCGCGCCTTGAAGGCAGCGGTTTTTCCACGCAGCTCCCCATCGGAAAGCGCTTGGAGCGCCGGTTCAAAGCCGGCAATTTCCTCAACTACCGGCAGGAGGCGCTTGACTACGCGTTCGTTGCTGGTGCCGAAAATCTTGGTTAATGTGCCACCGATCACTGGAAACCCTCGTCCCTGCAAGTGTAAACGTTCGTGGAATCGCTTGCCGGAGAGCAGGGTTAGTCCGTATCCTTAGTTCACTGAGGCTAAGCGATGAAAACAGTCAACATGCACGAGGCGAAGACGCATTTATCGAAGCTGGTGGCGGAGGCAGTGAAGGGCGAGCCGTTTGTGATTGCCAAAGCGGGCAAGCCGCTGGTGAAGGTAAGCCATATCGAAGAGTTGCCGAAAACACAGCCTCGGCGCTTCGGCTTGCTTGAGGGACAGCTGAATGTACCGGATGACTTCTTTGACCCGCAGTTCGAAGCGGAAACTACAGAACTTTTTTATAAGGACGATCCAGTGTTGGAAGAGGCCATGGAATCCCTTGCGAAATGGCAGAAAGATCATCCGTGAAACTTCTTTTGGACACACATTTCGTTATTTGGGTGATGCACGATGAGCGTAAGCTTTCCGCCCGCGCTCACGCCCTGATCGGGAATCCCGAGCACGAGCCATTCTTCAGCGTCATCAATCTTTGGGAAATCGCGGTGAAAAATGGCACGAAGAAATCATTTGACGTGGACGTTGTTCGCCTTCGCCGAGCCCTGCTGCAAAGCGGCTATCAGGAACTCAAGGTCGATGCCGACCACGCGATGCATGTCGGATCCTTGCCGCTGATTCACAAGGACCCCTTTGACAGGCTGTTGATTGCGCAATCTCAGGTGGAGTTGATGACATTCATAACCGTCGATGCTCACCTGAGACGCTATCCAAATACGAGGTTTGCGGACATCTAGGGAAGCGTTGCGCTCGCCCGGCTGGTTCTAATGCTCCAACTGCTCATTAAAAAACCGCGCCATCACCGCATAGGCCTCGCGCGATTCAGGCAGGCTTACATCGTTCCAAAAAGCATGCGGCAGCCCATCGAACATGACCATTTCGGTCGGCACACCATCGCGCCGCCAGGCCCGCTCCATGGTGGCGGTCGTGCTCAGGAGGAGGTCGCGGCTGCTGGTGATAAACAGGGTCGGCGGCAAGCCGTGAAGGTCGCCGCCGTCGGGCGCAAGCACGGTGTCATGCGGGTTTGTGCTGCCCACATAGAAGGGCAGGACATGCTGCGGGCCGGCTTTAGGCGGCGCGAGCGGGCCGACAAAGCCGTTCAGTGTGAACAGCGCACCTGAGTCGGCCGTATCTGTAAAGTTGCCCAGCCCTGAAAAGATGCCAAGCGCCGCGGGCTCGGGCAGCCCGAGCTGTTTGAGCCGCGCGGCGATTTCCCCCGTCAGAATGGCTCCCGCGGAAGTACCAAAAATGGCAATTTTCTCGGGTTTGTAGGTTTTTAATAGCTCCCGATACACCGCGACCGCGTCGTCCAACGCCGCCGGGTAGGGGTGCTCCGGGGCGAGCCGGTACAGGACGGAAACGACGCGGGTACGCGTGAGGTTGGCGACGGGGACAGATTCTGTGAGCGAGCCGGAATCTGAATCGAACCCGCCGCCGTGAACGCACATCAGAACACGGTCGGCGTGCATGGGGGAACTCGGCGCTGTCCCTGTCGGGGTGCTCTGCCCATGGGGGAGAACGGAGTAGTGCAGCGGGTCCTTCACCGCTCCGGCACCGGTCACCGGGCCCAGTTGCGCCTGGGGCAACGGATCCACGATCCGTACGGGCACGCCCGCGATCTTTTGCCCTTCTGTGATCTGAACCGGATATGCCGCGGCCGACCGCTTCCCTGCCCCTTCCTGCCAGGCCTGTGTACCGGCCCGCCGCTTAAGGACGTCCGGCTCCATGGTGGCCGCATCCGTGCCGGGCTTGCTGTAGGCCGCGCGTGTTTCGGAGCTCAGGGTGGACGGCAGCGGCACCACGCGGGTGATGTGCGCGGTTCCGTCGGCGGAGATGACGGAGGTGTCGGTCTGCGGACCGGGGGCTGCCGTTTGTGCATGAGCCGCAGAGCAAAAACCAAGCAAGGCCGGGGCAAGCAGGAGGCGGTGGGTAAAAGTCATCGAAGGAATCGTTACACGCAGCGTGCCGCGGCTGTCAATGCGGCTCATTTTGCCCTTGGGTGCGTCTTCTCGTACACCGCGGCCACATGCCCCAGGGTCAGGTGCGTGTAGCGCTGCGTGGTGGACAGCCGCTCGTGTCCCAGCAGCTCCTGGATGGCGCGCAGGTCCGCGCCTTCCTCAAGCAGGTGGGTGCCGAAGGCATGGCGCAGGGTGTGGGGGTGGGTCTCAGCAGGCAGACCCCCAGCGATCGCCAAGGTCTTGAGGATGCGCCCGATGGAGCGGGTCGTGAGGCGCGGCAGCCCTTGCTTGTTGCACGCATGGGCGGCCAGGTACAGCGGAATAAGCAAGGGCCCTCCCTGAAAAAGATTCGTGGAGGCTTTACGGGTCCGGGCGGGCTCTCCGGAGATGTGGGCCCGCGCCAGGGCAGCCCCCCGTGTGGGCAGGTACCGTGCCAGGGCTTCCGCGGCTGCCGCGCCGAAGGGTACCAGGCGCTCCTTGCGGCCCTTGCCGCGTACCCGCAGGAGCTCGCTTGCCGCGTCGAAAGACTCCACGTCGAGCGCCGCCAACTCCGCGTTGCGCAGGCCGCAGCCGTACAGGAGCTCAAGAATAAGGGCATCCCGCTCAGGCCAGGCCGCGACGGCAGCGGCTTGGGGTGCGTCCATGGCGGCCATCAGCTCGCCCGCCGTAGGCACGCGCGGCAGACGCCTGGGCAGGCGCGGCGTGCTGACCAGCGCCGCCGGGTTGTGTTCCAGGAAACCTTCGCGGGCCAGCCATTTGCACCACGAGCGCACGGAAGCGAGGGCGCGGGCGATGGACGGCTTGGACAGCTTGCGGGCGTACAGCGCGTGAAGGTGCGCGCTGACATGGACATGGCTGATGGCGCTTGCTTCCCGGAGACCCCCCTGTTCAAGCCCCTGAACGAAGTCGGTGAGCTCGCGGCGATACGCGCGCAGGGTGTGGGGGGAGGCGGTGCGCTCGTGCTCGAGCGAGGCAAGAAAAGCCGCCAAAGGTGCCGCCAGGTTCGGCGCTCGCGTGTCGCTCACCGGGCGGGCTGCCGCTCGCGCGGATGGTGCGCGCGGTGCACTGCCTTGAGGCGTCCCAGGGCAACGTGTGTGTACACCTGCGTGGTCGCGATATCCGCATGGCCCAGCACGGTTTGCACGGAGCGCAGGTCGGCTCCGTGGTCCACCATGTGCGTTGCGCAGCTGTGGCGCAGGGTGTGTGGGCCCGCGCCGGTCGCCGCCTTCACCGTTTTCCAGACAACCTCGCGGCTGAGCGGGCGGCCGCGTTTGGAAAGAAAAAGGCGCGATTCGCGCGGAGCGGAGGCGGCGAGCATGGGCCGAGCCTCGCGCAGGTAGCGCCGCAGCGCAGCCACAGCGGGCGCGCCCACCGGCACCACGCGTTCCTTATCGCCTTTGCCCAGCACACGCACAAGCGATGCCGCAAGCTGGAGACTGCCGACGGTGAGCGTCGTCAGCTCGGACGCGCGCAGCCCTCCCGCGTACAAAAGCTCGATCATCGCGGCATCCCGCACCGCTTCCGCTTTCGCGATTCCTTCCGCGGCCTCCACCCGAGCGTGGGTGTTCCCAAGTGCGTCCACCACAACGGTTTCGGCAAGGGCTTTGGGCAGCACGGCCCAGCCGCTTGGCGTCCCGATGTGGAGTGTCGGGTCAATTTTCATGCGGCCCGAGCGCAGCAGCCAGCGGAAGAACCCACGCAGGCTCGACAGTTTGCGTGCCGTGGATCGAGGGCTGATTCCGCCCACTTGCAGGTGTTTGAGGAAGCCGGCAACATCCTCCCGGCGGGCTGCCCCGAGTGTCTGGGGATGCAGAAACGCCGCGAACTGGTCGAGATCGGCTCGGTATGCCTCGACCGACAAGGGCTGCAGCCCACGCTCGACGCGCAGGAAAGCGGTGTACTCGCCAAGCGAAGGGTCGTCCATGCTCACCAGTATGGCCCGAGGAAGCGCGGCGGGCCAGTGGCGGGGCAAGCACCCGCTACACTGAACGGCAAGGAGACAGGCCATATGGCGATTCTGTACACAGCGCGGGTACGCGCGGAAGGCGGTCGGGCAGGCACGGTGCGTTCGGACGACGAAATCCTCGATCTGAAGCTTGCTTCGCCGAAAGCGATGGGCGGCAACGGCGATGGAACCAACCCTGAGCAGCTGTTTGCGGCGGCGTATGCAGCCTGTTTTGAGAGCTCGCTTGCGTTTCTGGCCGCGCGAGACAAGAAACGCCTCCAAAAGACAGCCGTAACCGCGACCGTGACGCTCGATGCAACCGAAGCAGGCCCGTTTGTACTGGGCGTGGTGCTTCACTGCGAGATCGGCGGCATGGACCAGGCCGCGGCGGAAGCGCTCGTCGCGGCGGCGCACGAGGTATGCCCGTACTCGCATGCCGTGCGGGGCAATATCCAGGTTGAACTGAACACAAAGGCAGTGTGATGGGGTGGGTTGAGGAAGTGCTCGGGCACGCACCGCGGGTTGCGGTGTTCGACTGCGACGGAACGCTGTGGGCCGCGGACTCGGGGTCAGGGTTTATGCGGTGGTCGCTTGCCCAGGGGCTTGTGTCCTTGGGACGCAAAGCCTGGCTTGAAGACCGCTATGAAGCGTATCTCGCGGGCGCGGTCGACGAGTTGGCCATCTGCCGCGAGATGGTGCAGGTGTATGCCGGGCTCCGCGAGGAGGCGATCCGCGAAGCGGTGCGGGCTTACTTTGCGGGCGAAACGGCACCGGTCATCTTTACCGAGATGGCTCGGCTGGTGCGGGAGCTGCGCCATGCAGGGGTGGAGATGTGGGCTGTCTCGTCCACCTGCGATTGGGTTGTTGAGGCCGGGGTTGTCGAGCGGTTCGGTATTCCTGCCCACCGTATTTTAGCGGCGAGGGTACGTGTGGTCGGCGGCATCGCCACGGACGAACTGCTGGCCGTGCCGACGGGCGATGCCAAGGCAGCTGTGCTGCGGCAGCATGGTGTGACGAAGCCCGATGCCGTGTTCGGCAACTCGGTACATGACGCGGCGATGCTACGCATGGCGCGCTTTCCTTACCCAGTCAATCCTTCTCCAGAGCTGCTGGTGGAAGCTGAAGCTGCCCGCTGGCCGGTGTTCCAACCACGCTCTTCCTAAGGAAACAAAACCGGTTTCGTGCAAAAAGCGGACCCGAACCGCTGTTTATGAATCCAAGAGGACATGAATGGAACGGGAAGCACCGCGAACGGCAGACCGATCCTTGGAGCGCCAGGCGGCGGATTGCCGCAGGACGCCAAGGGTGTGCGCTACGTCGTTGCGGCCCTGATCCTGCGCGCCGATGCGGTGCTGATCTGCCAACGGCGCGCCGACCAGCCCATGGCCCATAAGTGGGAGTTTCCCGGGGGCAAAATGGAGCCGGGCGAAACAGCCGAGCAGGCTTTGCGGCGCGAGCTCGACGAAGAGCTCAGCATCCGGGCGCACATCGGATCGCGCATCACCCGTCTTCGGCACACCTATCGCTCGGGCGGCGCGGTCGATCTTCAATTCTTTGTCGTGCAGCAGTTCGAGGGCGAGCTGTGCAATAACATTTTTCAACAGATGCGCTGGTGCGAGCTGCGCAACCTGCCCGCCTACGACTTTCTCGCCGCCGACCGCGGCCTGGTACGCGATCTTGCGGCAGGCAAGCTGCTGTAAATAATGGAACGGGCAGCTTGACATCGCCAGCCGCACACACGACACTGCGGATGCGGTATCCCGGGCCTCAATTGAACGGCGGACGAAGGAGAGCGGATGGCGGGACGCCGGATCACATTGACTCTTCCTTCAAACCTTGAAAGTGTGGACCGCGTGGAGCACACCGCGGAGCAGATTGCCGCGGAAACAGGAATGGGCGAGGATGCCCGCTTCGGCGTAACCATGGCAGTACGGGAAGCGGCGACCAATGCGGTCTTTCACGGCAATGGCGGCGAACGGGAGAAACAGATCATCGCCAGCTTTGAAAACACCGGCAGCGCTTTGATCTTCTCGATTGCCGATGAAGGAGAAGGGCTGGACCCCGGGGAGCTGCCCGACCCGCTCGCCCCTGAAAACCTTTTGCGCGCCAACGGACGCGGTATTTTCCTGATTCGATCGTTCATGGATGAGGTTCACTTCCGCAAGCTCCAACCCGGCACGGAACTGACCCTCATCAAATATTTCGGCGCATCCCAAACTTCATTCCCAGACCAGCGAGAGGCATAAAACCATGAGCATGACCCTACACACCCGGCAAGTAGACCAAGTAACCGTTCTCGACCTGAGCGGCCGCATCGTTCTAGGCGAGGGCTCCGTTCAGCTGCGCGATTCGATCAAGGACCTGCTTGCCAAAGGTCAGAAAAATATTCTGCTCAATCTGAGCGATGTCAATTACATCGATTCGTCCGGCCTGGGCGAGCTGGTGAGCGCATACACCAGCGTGCGCAACGCCGGTGGCGAGCTGAAGCTGCTGGGTCTTACTAAGAAGGTGCACGATCTATTGCAGATCACCAAGCTGTACACGGTATTTGACGTGAAGGATGACGAGGCTTCGGCTGTTTCGGCGTTCAGCGCAAAGGGCTAGTTGTTCTGTTTTGAAGCAGTTGGGAGATTTCCGGCCACAAACCCTTCCAGCATAGGAACTGGGATTTGCCGTTGAAGCGGTGAATCCCAGCCAAGCCGACCCATCCTAGTAGTGCATGACGTTTTGCTGTCGGCCAGCGCAGTACATCCGCTTTTCTGCAAACTCCCAATCAACTCAACGCGAAAGCAGCGCTTCGACAATGGCTTCCCGCTCCGCATCGAGCGGGTCGCTGCTGACAGGTTTCCTTGCCTGCCGGTACCAGTAGCCTGCATTCATCTGGTCGCCCTCGCGCCGGTGCAGGTAGGCGTGGACCCATGCACCCTCTGCGTTGTTGATCGTCTGCGCCGTCGTATGAGCGCGCTCCCAATCGCCCCGCGCGTCCCACCAGAGCGCTTCCGCAAGAGGAGGCATCGCGGGCGGGTGTTCGAGGGTTAAGGAATCTTTCCAGGCTGACAGGTTCATCCACTCTCAGATGCTCGTCGGCAATGCGGACCAAAAGCGTCCGGGTTTGCGTTATGATGAAAGAGCTGGGAGCGCCTGACGTGCTTGCACTGTGTTTACTTCCAATTGGCGAGGCGGCCGTGATCGAGGAACTGCATCTACCGGACGCCGTGGAACACCACTTAATGCACATGGGCTTCTCACCGGAAGCGCGCGTGGTTGCGGTGCGTCGCGCGCCGGCCGGAGACCCGACAGTATATGCGGTAGATGGCATGGAGATCGCGCTGCGGCGCGAAACGGCGCGCGGCATCCTGGTGAAGCGGTCCACTGAAGCGATCGATGCAAGAAGCCGGGTGCGGGCATGAGCTGCCATGCCGTCGGCGTTATCGACCTGCCCACAAGCACCCGCGTGGCCGGGCAAATCCGCACCGTAGCGCTGGTGGGGCCGCCGAACTCCGGCAAGTCCACACTCTTCAACCGGCTTACCGGTCTGCGGCAAAAAGTCGCGAACTATCCAGGCGTCACGGTTGAGCAGCGCTACGGCAAGCTGGGCGGCATTCAGCGGCCCGAACTGACGCTGATCGATCTTCCGGGGATTTATTCACTCGATTCGTACTCGGAAGATGCGCGCGTCGCGGTGGATGTGCTGCGAGGCGCGATGCCCGGCTCGCCGCAAGTGGACGCGGTGCTGCTGGTGCTCGACTCGCTGCATCTGCAGCGGCAGTTGATGCTCGCGGCACCGATTCTCGCGCTCAAACTGCCCACGCTGGTGCTCCTGAACATGACCGACCTGATGGAGCTCCGCGGGGGCGCTGTGGACCCGCTGGCACTGGCGCAGGAGTTGGGCGTCCCGGTAGCGAAGATCAGCGGCGCGCGCGGCATCGGCATCGAGGCGATCGGCCGCTTTCTGGGCCAGAAAGAAACGCCGATGACCGCGCCGGCCAGGCTTGAGCTGCCCGTGATGGGCAATGCGCGCTCCTACCGCCAGTGGGCTACGGGGGTCAGCACCCGTACGCGCTACAAGGCCCCGTTGTCGCCCGAGTGGACCCGCAGGATCGATCGCATTCTGCTGGGCCGGGTTACGGGTCCGCTGTTCTTCCTATTCGTTGTCTTGAGTGTCTTCCAGGTGGTGTTTTCCGTCGGGCTGCCGTTCAGCGATTGGTCGCAGGACCTGCTGAATGGGGGCGGCGACCATCTGGCGCGGTTCATCCATCCCGCGTGGTTGTCTTCGCTATTGATCGACGGCATCTGGAAGGGCGTCGCTTCAGTCCTTATCTTTTTGCCGCAAATTCTGCTGCTGTTTCTGTTTATCGGCATTCTTGAGGACACAGGCTACTTGGCCCGTGCAGCCCTGATCGCCGACCGCGTGATGCGGGTTATCGGGCTCAACGGCAAAGCTTTCATTCCTTTGCTTTCAGCCTATGCCTGTGCGGTCCCGGCAATTATGGCGACACGCACCATCGAAAATAAGCGCGACCGGTTCGCGACCATCCTTGTCGCGCCGTTTATGACCTGTTCAGCGCGGCTGCCTATTTATTTGCTGATGATTGCCGCATTTGTGCCGAACAAGCCGATCCTGGGCAAGGTATTCGGCCTCCAGGCGGCGGTGATGCTGGGCCTGTACGCCCTGGGTTTCCTAGCGGCGCTGTTCACGGCTCGGCTGCTCAAATCGTCCATCCTCAAGGCATCCTCCGCGCCGTTCATCCTGGAACTGCCGCAGTATCGCGTACCCACACTGCATTCGCTGGGCCACCGACTGCTCGACCGCGGCAAGGTGTTTCTCGGGCAGGCAGGCACTATCATCCTCGCGGTCACCGTGGTGCTCTGGATTTTAAGCCACATTCCCCTCCATGCGGGGCAGTTCCCCGGGCTCGCACAGTCGGTCATCGGACGCATCGGGCACTGGATCGAGCCGCTGATCCAGCCGCTCGGCTTCAACTGGAAGATCGGGATCGGGCTCCTGTCCTCGCTGATCGCCCGCGAGGTCATCGTGGGCACGCTCGGCACGCTCTACGGTATCGACCCTGAAACGCACCAGCTGGGCTTGCAGCAGGCGCTCCATGCTGATCTGTCGCTCGGCGGCGCGATGGCATTGGTGGTGTTTTTTGCTTTTGCCATGCAGTGCTTTTCAACCCTGACGGTGGTGCGGCGCGAAACCAACTCCTGGCGATGGCCTTTGCTCCAGTTCGCGTATATGAGTGTGCTGGCGTACCTCGCCGCACTCGCGACGAATGTGCTGGTTTCCCGGCTGTTTTGACAAGCCTGCGCTACCATAAACAAAGTGGCTGTCCTGGCAGGCAGTCCCCTGCACAATCCTGGTAAAAAGACCCGCCGCGCGAGTGAGAGCATTTCTATGATTTCTGTCAGCAATGTAAGCATGCGCTACGGCGCCAAGATTTTGTTTGAGGAAGTGTCGACGCAGTTCATCGCGGGCCGCCGCTACGGATTGACCGGCCCGAACGGCGCGGGCAAGTCCACGTTTATGAAGGTGTTGACGGGCGAGCTGGACGCACAGAAGGGCACGGTTGTGCGCCCGCGCAAGTTCGGCGTGCTGCGGCAGGACCAGTATGCGTTCGACGCGTTTCGCGTGATCGATACGGTGATCATGGGCAACAAGCCGCTGTGGGCCGCGCTTGAAGAACGCGACCGCAT
>CAXTKZ010000051.1:0-3319 GCA_964244985.1 uncultured Acidobacteriaceae bacterium | reverse complement strand
AATGAATTCATCGCCCGCTTTGCCGCGGGTACCCGGTCCAGCCAGGTGACCAGCCGTAAAAAGGAAGTGGAACGGCTGCAGACAAGTGAGTTGGCGCGGTCGAATATTCAACGGCCTTATCTTCGCTTCGACCAGAACCGCCCTTCAGGCAAGCAGACCATTGAGGTTGAGGGTGTGAGGAAGAGCTACGACGGCGAGCAAGCGGTGAAAAACTTTTCCGCCACCGTGATGCGCGGCGAAAAAGTGGTCCTGATGGGCCGCAACGGCCAGGGCAAAACCACGCTGCTGAAGTCTCTGCTGGCGGGCATGCCGGAGCTGGAACCCGAGTTCCGCACGGACGGCGGCGAGGTCAAGTGGGGACACGAAGCCCAAATCGGCTACTTTCCCCAGGACCACACGGGTGCAATCGAGAAGGGCTCGACAGTTTTTGAGTGGCTGTATCAGTGGGACACGAAAAAGACCAAGGAAGAGATCCGTGGGCTGCTGGGGCAGATGCTGTTTTCAGGCGAGGAAGGGCTGAAGAAAACCGATGCGCTCTCGGGCGGCGAGGCGGCGCGGCTCCTGTTCTGCAAGCTGATGCTGCAAAAGCCCAATGTGCTGATTCTCGATGAGCCGACAAACCACCTCGACCTCGAAGCAATCAACGCGCTGAACACGTCCCTGCAAAAGTACGAGGGAACTGTGCTGCTGGTCACGCATGACCGCGATTTGATCGACGATGTGGGTACGCGTATCTGGCGCTTCGAACATGGGACGATCGACGACCATAAGGGGCCGTACGCGGAGATTGCGGAAGCGGAAGCACTGACGGCTCGCTAGGAGAACAGCATGGACTGGACTGGGTGTGAGCTGGTAGAGCGGGTGGAAGGGCGCTGCGGCGGGGTGCCGACAGTGGTGGGGACGCGTGTGTTTCCGGAAACAATTGTCGGTGATTACGAGCTCGGCTCTCCGCTTGAAGAAATACAGGAAAATTTCCCGTTTCTAAGCCGGGAAATGATCATCGGCTTGATTGAGTTCGCGCACCGCAAGCGGCGAACCAGCAATTGAGAGTGCTGATCGATGAGAGTTTGCCGGAGAAGTTACGTTTTCTTATTTTCGGTCATACCGTATTTACGACGCGATTCCAGGGTTGGCTCGGGACTAAGAATGGCGAACTGGTGCGGCGCGCTGAGGATGCCGGGATGGACGTTCTTGTGACCGGTGACCAAAATCTTTCGTACCAACAAAATATGCAAGCTCGGCGCATTGCGCTGGTCGTTCTTACTGACAATCACTGGCCGGTGCTGAAACATCATTCTGCTGCTTTATCGGCCGCTGTCGATGCTGCTCTTCCCGGCAGTTATCAGCTGGTTGACTGTGGCAGCTTTCGTTGAGCCGCTGAGGATCCCAAACACTTTGCTGATACTGAACGCACAAAAAATCACCAAACGCTTCGGCGCGCAGCCGTTGTTCCGCGACATCTCCGTCACCGTCAACGACGGCGACCGGATCGCGCTTATCGGCCCCAACGGTGCCGGCAAATCGACGCTGCTTAAGATTCTCGCGGGCGAGATCGACCCTGATTCAGGCCAGGTGAGCACACGCAAGCGCGCCCGCGTTACCTATATCGCGCAAGAGTCCGACTTCCCCGCTGGAGCGACCGTGCGCTCTGTGCTCGATACGGCGCTGGTGCGCGCGGGCGCGCCTGAAAATGAACGCGAACAGCGCGTACGCGAGGTATTCGGCCGCGCCGGATTTGCTTCTCTCGAAGATAAGGCGTCCGACTACTCCGGCGGCTGGCGCAAGCGGCTGGCGATTGCCGAAGCAACCGTGCAGCAGCCGGACATCCTGCTGCTCGATGAGCCGACGAATCACCTCGATCTCCTCGGAATTGAGTGGCTGGAAGAGACGCTGCGCACCGGCTCGTTTGCCTGCGTGGTGGTCTCGCACGACCGCTATTTCCTTGAAGGCGTGGCAAACGAAACAGCGGAGCTGAGCCGTGCTTACCCGGACGGCATGCTGCGGTTCGAGGGCGCGTACAGCACGTTTCTTGAGAAGAAAAACGAGTATCTCGCGGCGGAGGGTAAGCGCCAGGAAGCGCTCGAAAACCGCGTTCGCATTGAAACAGAATGGCTGCGCCGCGGGCCGAAGGCGCGCACCACCAAATCGAAAGCGCGCATCGACAGCGCCAATGAGCTGATCTCACAGTTGGGCGACATGCGTTCGCGCTCGACCGCGGGAAGCGCCGGCATTGATTTTTCCGCGTCAGACCGGAAGACCAAGCGGCTGGTTGTGATCGACGGCCTAACCTACGGCTACGATGAGCGGACGCTGTTCGACGGCCTTAGTTTTGCGGTTACGGCAGGTATGCGGGTCGGCGTTGTGGGGCCGAACGGTTCGGGAAAGACGACTTTATTGAAGCTGGTTGCTGGGCAGCTTGCACCGCTTGGCGGCACGGTGGAGCGGGCAAATGCGCTGCGGGTGGTGTATTTCGAACAAAATCGTGAAATCGACCCCTCGCTGACCCTGCGGCGGGCGCTCGCGCCCGATTCCGACTCGGTGGTCTATAACGGCAAAGTGCTCCACGTCGCGAGTTGGGCGGCGCGATTCCTGTTCACGGGTGAGCAGCTGCAGCAGCCGGTGGAGCGGCTGTCGGGTGGTGAGCGGGCGCGGGTATTGATCGCGCGCCTGATGCTGGAGCCGGCGGACCTCCTGCTGCTGGATGAGCCGACCAACGACCTCGATATTCCGACGCTTGAAATTCTGGAAGAAGCGCTGCTCGAATATCCCGGCGCGCTGATGCTGGTGACGCATGATCGCTATATGCTCGACCGCGTCTCCAATGTGGTGTTGGGGCTGGACGGCAAGGGCAATGCGGGATCGTTCGCGGACTATGGACAGTGGGAAGAGTGGCAGCGGGCAAACCGGTCTGCCTCGAAAAGCGAGTCGACATCTTCCACAGCCGCGGTGCCATCGGGCAAGAAGAAAAAACTTTCCTACATGGAACAGCGCGAATGGGAAACGATGGAACAGCGCATTGAAGAGGCTGAAGCGGCGCTGGAGGCGAAACAAGTACGGCTCAGTGAGCAAGCAGTCGCGACCGACGCAAGGAAGCTGACCGAGGCACTGGCGGAAGCAGAAGCCGCGCAGGAAGCGATCGATGCTTTGTACATGCGGTGGGGCGAGTTGGGGGCCAAGCAGGAATAACCTTCTGCTACACTTGGGAACAGCCGTGAGGATTCAACCGGCTTCCCGCCAAAGTGGCGCCATGGTGTAATTGGTTAACACGTCGCCCTCTCAAGGCGAAGAGTTCGGGTTCGATCCCCGATGGCGCTACCAA
>CAXTKZ010000050.1:20174-22618 GCA_964244985.1 uncultured Acidobacteriaceae bacterium | reverse complement strand
CTCCACCAACGCCTCCACAGGGGAGAACGGGAGTACGTACACGAACCGCATCCGACCCGGCATACCCGATGGTTGAAACTGCATGAGGTCCACCATTTGGGGATCGAAACAACTCGCAGCTGTATGAACATGCCATCCTAAAAAGCGCTGCACAAGACCGGGGGCAGCGGCAGGACTTGCAGACGGGCGGCTATCGAAGACTTTCCTCGCCAGTACACGCCCGTTGCTCGTTTCCACCGCGAGGAGGCCGTCGCCGCGCAGGTGGATGGTGTGGACCGTCCGCCCAAGGCACACCTGCTGATTCGGATTTTGCTCCACCTGATGGAGCGCCGCTCTGTAAAACGCATCGCCCGGAACGTGGCAGTAGTGGTAGCGGCGGCTGTGTCGCACAGTTTCGCGCCCGCCGACGCTTACCCGCCACCCAGTCCAACGATGCGAAACAGCGGATGAAAATAAGTGCGGCTCCGTGTCCCAAAAGCACCACGTCCGGTCGCGGACATACTCCGTGCGCGGCTCGATGAGCAGCACGCGACCTCCGTAGCGGGCCTGTCCGAGCGCGGCGGCCAGGCTTAGTCCGGCGCAGCCCGCGCCGACAATCACGATCTCCGCATCAGGCTTCACAGCAAAGGCTCCATGCCTGGCACAGCTCTCCGTTCAGCTTTCCCTGGAAAAGGAGCAGCAAGCAGAGCGCGCGCGACCAGCGCCGCTTTCCGGCGCCCGGGCACCACAGCCCGCTGCCGCCAGGATTTTGGAATGTCCCGCAGCACGACCGCGCCGATCTCGCGGTAACAGGCGGCCGCCGCTAGGATGCCGACCCGCGCCCGCAGCGGCAGGTAATGCATGCCCGCGTCGGCGCTCGCATAGAACTGGTCCGCCAAGGCAAGCAGACGGCGCGTGGCTTCCAGGAGAGGCGCTTGTTCATGCCCCCTGAGAGCGGCGTCAACAGTCGCAGGCGCGATCCAGTCCCCGGGAAGGTAAATGCGGTCCCGTGCCCGGTCTTCCTGCACGTCGCGTGCAATGTTGGTCAGTTGCATGGCAATGCCTAAATGCGAAGCCGCGGTTGCCCCCTCGGGAGGTGCGCCCAGGATGCGGCACATCATCAAACCAACCGTTCCGGCCACGCCGAAAGCATACTCCTGGAGTGCGCGCTGCGTGCCGATGTGGCGCGAGCCAATGTCAGCCGCCAGGGCTTGCGTGAGCGTTAAAGCGACCTTGCCGATGCCTGGGAAATTGCTTTCCAGCGCCACCGGCCAACCGGCTTCGGCTGCTTCTTCGCCCAGCGGGTCGCGCACAAGCGCCGCCATCGCTGCCTGGAGGCGCACAGGGCCTTCCACCCCGCCTGAATCGGCATAGTCGTCCATGCGTCGGCAAAAGGCGTAGAGTTCCGCTGCGTCGGCCCGCATGCGCGAGGGCAACAGTCGCGAGGCCAGATGGAAGGTCCGACCCGACCGGGCCAGAACTGCTTCAGCGTTCATACGGCCGCCCGCATTTCATCGAAGTAGTGTTCCAACACTTTGGCCGAGCAGAGCACACCGGGCAGCCCCGCGCCGGGATGCGTCCCCGCGCCTACCAGATAAAGCCCGCGCACATCCTCCGACCGGTTGTGGAATCGAAAATACGCCGACTGTCCCAGCGTGGGCTGGATAGAAAACCCGGTGCCATGCTCAGTCCGCAGCTCGTCGCGGAAGTGCTCGGGTGTGACATGAAACTGCACCTCAATGTGCTCGCGGAGGCCGAGGCAGAGCGTTTCTTCGAGCGTTTGAATAGTGTGGTCTGCCAGACGAGGTCCAACCATCGACCAATCCAAGGCGCGGTCGCGGCGGAGCACTTCAAGATTCGGCACAGGAACAAGCGCATACATGCTTTCGCAGCCCGGCGGGGCGAGTGACGGATCGGTGCGGGTCGGCGCGTGGAGGTAAAGACTGATGTCGTCCCCAAGTAATTTGTGGTCGAAGATCTCCTCCAACAATTCCTTATAACGGCGGCCCAGTAAGATGGTATGGTGCGCAAGGTGTGGGTAAGTCCGGCGCACGCCCAGGTAAAGCACGAACAGCCCCATCGAGTATTTCTGCCGTCGGATGCGTGCGTCGGTCCACTTGCGCCGATGCTCCCTTCCGATAAGTCGGCGGTACATAGCGGGGGCATCCGCATTGGCAATCACCACGTCGGCGGGAATGCGCTCTCCACTTTCAAGCTGGACCCCTGCCGCTCGGCTATCCTCGACCAGGATCTGCTGCACGCCACAGCGCAGATGCAGGCCGATACTCTGCCGTTCCATCAACTGGGCCATCGCATCGACAAGCGCGGCAGTGCCGCCCATGGCAAACAGGACGCCATCTTTGCGCTCGAGGTGCTGAATGAGGGAGTAAATGGAGGTTGTATAAAAGGGATTGCCCCCGACCAGGAGCGGCTGGAATGAAAATACACGTCGGAGCGCTTCATCG
>CAXTKZ010000050.1:11038-20074 GCA_964244985.1 uncultured Acidobacteriaceae bacterium | reverse complement strand
GCTTTCTTAAGATAGGTCGAACCATGGGGACCTGTTGCCGTCAACTTCTTGAAAGGTCCGAACAGGAGGCCATAGATCGCAAGAAAGGCAAAGCAGCTGCAGATATAAAACGTCCACTTCACGGTCGGGTTGTCGGCAAGACCGGCGACAAAGCCTGTAGCGATCATGTAAACGTCAGCACCCAGCAAGCCTGCTAAAAGTCCGGGCCGCCTAATTCCCGTATCTTTCATGCCGGAAACAACCAGGCTGTAGAGAAGCAGTGGCGTGGTAATGGTCCAATCGATATAGCGGCCGAAATAGTAGACTCGCCCCGTGCTGGTCAGCATGGATCCAGCCCCCAGAGCCATCAGCAGGTAAAGCGTGAATGCAATCAGAGGCACATAAAAGTGTGCGACATGATCGCCTTCGTCATACTCGCTTTTGTTGCTGACAAGCGCGAAGTACAAAGGCACAGAGCCCAGCAGCATTCCAATCGTCGCTATCCATAACCACGTTTGCACACCCATACGTTTACCCCGGGGAAGAAGTTGTTACTGAGCCGGTAGGATGCGGAGTAAGCGGGAACACCTCACGACCGGCTTATTGTTTTTCACCTGACAAAGGGCTGGGCGGCGGGGGTAGGATGTGGCTCTTCGGTTGAGGCACTTCGGCGAGCATGTGCGACTTCGGCGTCGGAGGATTGGTCACTGGGCGGAGCTTAATCTTTTCAGCTTTGTGCTCCCCATCGAGCATGCGCCCATGGTTCGATACATGCTCATCCCATACCACGTAATGCCTGTCGTCCACGCGGTCCGTAAAAGTGATCTTGCGGTCGCCGTTGCGCAGCAGACGAATCAGCGGGGGAGGTGCGGTCAGGATGTCTTCCGTCAAGAAAGGCTCGTTGGCAATGTGTGGGTAGGCTCCGCCCACCTCTGCGATGCATGCAGAGGCCGCAATCCAGTCCTTCTCAGGTTCCATATTCTTGTAAAGGATTGCCGGCGGCAAAGCCTCATTCACCACCGCGCCGCTTCCTTTCGGTGCCAGGAAATCGTAGTTGTTCTCTACGCTGTGCCGCGCGACAGCCACGGCCCGCACCGGCAACGACGCATCGCGCGGCACAACTGCGGTAAATGCAGAGCTGTGCCCGCCCCCGTCGGATCGTATAAAGTGCAGCAAAATAAAGCCCTCGCCGGCCGCCGGAACACCCACGATTTGCTCGGCATCGGGCTGCATCGCCGGGCATACACCTTGCTGGTACATCCAGCCCGCCTGCCGCAGGTTGAAGCCTTTAAACGCTGCCGCACGGATAAGATCACCCTGCCGTGCCGCAATCGCCGTGCTGTCGTCAGGCGAAATCCCCTCCCCCGCTCGGTGCGGAAGCGCGAAGTACACCGAACGCGGATTGTCTAGCTCGCTCCGCGAGAGCATCCCCGGCGGGGTTGTCGCGGTAATGTCGTGCCCAAGGTCCATCTCCGGCGATGCGCCGAGCCCCAGATCGGGCGCTTCTTTCGAGGAATCAACCGTGTAGTCGATGTCGGTGTGCGGTTTTGAGTCGAGCCGCACATCCGGAACCTGGACCGGAGCAGGTGCCTTGCTGGCCGGCTTGAGCTGCGTGTCTTGTGTGCCCGGCTCGGCGGGACGCGAGCCCTGCTCGGCAGGCGCGGGCTCCGCGGTTTTGGGTTGAGCCTGCTCCTGCGCACGTCCCGCTGCCCCTCCGGCAAGGAGGCAGACCAGCAGCACGGCGTGGAACGGAAGCATTCTCATGGGGCTACTTTATCACCGGCTTCCAGCAAAAAAGGCAGCCATCTTGGGCTGCCTTTCTCACTCTTTCCCATTTCGGGAATGGAAGTATTGCGGAACCAGCTACTTGCGGTGCGTCGTGTGGGTCGTTGCCGGCCGGTGCGCCGGAGCAGTCGGCTTCGGTCCACCATCCTTCAGGAGAATCATCGCCGGATTCTGCGTGTAAGAGTCGAAAGTTCCGACATAGGTCACATCCGTTCCCACGGCAGGCACCGTCTTCAACGGCTCTTTCATGTTGACGGTGAAGTCGGCCTTGTTCGCCTGCTGGTTGTCGTCGGAAACCGCGAGCTGCACTGAATCTGCGGTTGCCGCAATCACCTTACCCGGAATGGCAAACGTTTGGCCATTCACTGTCGCCCAAACCTTGTCCGCGTCTTCCTTGGAACCGTTCGCCAGCACGAATTCCTTGTCCGACAGCGACAATGTTTTCAGGTCGGCGGTGCTGGTTACAGCGGTGTGCGCGCGGTCGGCATCTGAAGGCGGTGGCGGCGCGGCGACCGGCTTATAGTCGGCGGGCGGCATCAGGTTCGCCTGCGCCAGAGTCTTCACCTGGTCGAAGCCATCCATCCCACCGTGGTACTTGTTGTACCAATATTCCGCAGCCTTTTCGATCTGGTCCTTGGAGGTTCCCTGAGCAAACTGCGCCGCGCGGGTCAGGTACCAAATTGCATTGACCTGGTTTTGGGGGTCCTTGGGGTCGGACTGGATATAGGCCTGGCCCAGCAGGTAGGTATCCAGAAGTCCCGGGCCCGTTTGCGTCTGGGCGGGGTCGGTATACGACTTCAGCTCAGCCTGATAGGCATCGATTGAGCCTTTGTAATCCTTTTTAGCGCTGTCATCGGCGGCGATCGCACTGTTGAAGATCGGCGTCGATAGGGTTTTCAGCTTTTGGTAGTCGGCATCGCTGATGTTGGCCGGCTTCGTGCCGCCCAGTCCCTTTTGCGCCAGCGCGGCCGCGTCGTCCAGCTTTGCCTGGTCAATCTGCTGAGGGTTGGCTTGTGCCTGCTGCTTTTCGACATACACAATAAAGGTCAGGGCGCGCAGGTTTGTGGGGTCCACCGCGAGCAGCCGCCGGGCCGCGTCCAGCGTTTTCGGCGTGTCGTTTGCCTGTTGGTATGCCCCTACCAGCTGTTCAAGCATTTCCTGCTTCACTACCGAGTTGGGGTACTGCTGCAAGAATGATTCAATCGCCGATGCCTTGGCGGCAGGCGAGCTTTGCCCTACGGCGTTGGTGTAGGCGTTGTATTCCGCAGGGTCTTTAATCGTGATCTGGCCCTGGGCGGCGGTCGATTGGGCGGCCGCGGCCCCTGCCTGCGTCGCGCCAGGCTGGGTGGTGGCGGCGGGGGTGCCTGCAGTGGCTTGCGCAGAGGCAGCGAAGGAACCAAGTGTGCCGGTCGCAAATGCGAGCAGCGAGTAAACAACGGCCTTGTTCATGGAGTGCTCCTAAGAAAGTCTTTCAAAGCGATCTGGGCGTACAAGTCCCTGCGCGGCCTTTGTTCCAGTGGATGCAAGAACTACCAGAGCCGGAACCGTTCTCCCCTCTTATAACCCAGATTGGCTTCGGTTAGAAACATTGGCTTGGACGGGGACAGTTGCGGCACAATGCTCGCAGCCGAGGAGGTTCCATTTGCGAGTCGTTCTGGCGGGCGGAAGCGGGCAGGTGGGGGAGATGCTGGCGCGGCATTGGCACGCCCAAGGGCATAGTGTGGTGGTCTTGAGCAGGCACGCGGGGGAGCGTCCCTGGAAGGTTGTGCCGTGGGACGGACGGGCCGAGGGTGCCTGGACTGCATTGTTGGAAGGCGCGGACGCCTGTATCAACCTGGCCGGACGTAGCGTGAATTGCCGTTATACGAAACCGAACCGGGCAGAAATCCTGTCCTCCCGCGTGAACTCAACCCGACTCTTGCGGGAAGTGATCGGGGCTCTTCACCGTCCGCCGTCTGTTTGGCTCAACGCGAGCACAGCGACCATTTACCGGCACACACTGGATCGGGATCAGGATGAGCAAACAGGGGAGTTCGGTGGGAAGGAACCGGATGCGCCCCCGAAGTGGGCCTTTTCCGTCGAAGTCGCAAAAGCGTGGGAAGAAGAGTTTTTCGCGGGCCCGCTTCCCGGTACACGGCGTGTCGCCTTGCGCAGCTCGCTCATCCTCAGCCCGGACCCGGGCGGCATCTTTTCCGTGTTGTCCCGCCTGGTGAAGATGGGCTTGGGCGGCACGAACGGACCCGGCAACCAGATGGTTTCTTGGATTCATGAACGGGACTTCCTTCGGGCCGTGGATCTGCTGCTGATCGGCGAAGCGTGGGAAGGCCCCGTAAACATCACCGCACCCTTCCCCATCCCGAATCGCGAGTTTATGCGCACTCTGCGCATGGCGTGGGGTAGCAAACCTGGACTGCCCGCGGCTGCGTGGATGGTGGCGCTGGGCGGTTTGGTGATGCGGACAGAGCCGGAACTGGTTTTAAAAAGCCGCCGCGTCGTCCCGGCGCGTTTACTCGCAAGCGGCTTCCGGTTCGAGTATCCACACTGGGACGAGGCGGCGCGCGAACTCGTCTCGCGCACCCGCACATTGAGCAACTGACGCACTTCCTGTTGGAGGCGTACCCTTTTCCCATGACAAATACAGAGGTTTTGGTAGGCAAAGTCGCGGTGGTCACGGGTGCGGCGCGCGGCATCGGCGAGGCGATCAGCCACACATTGGCAGGCATGGGTGCGCATGTTCTGCTGCTCGCGAGGGACCAAACGGCACTCCAAAACGTGCGGCAGGCCATCGAGGCAGCGGGCGGCAAAGCCTCCGTTCATGCAGAGGATCTGCGGGACCCTGCCGCGGTGGAGCGGTTCGCCGCGGCGGCAGCGAGCGAGCATAAACGCTGCGATGTGCTTGTCAACAATGCCGGATCCGGCAGGTTCGGCGGGCCGCTGCATGAAATGCCCATCGAAGCCTGGGACGAAACACTGGAAACGAACCTCCGCGCGCCCTACCTGCTCATCCGCGCTTTCGCCCCGCTTATGATCGCGCAAAAAAGTGGTCACATCATTAATATCTCGTCGCTTGCCGGGCACAATCCCGTGGCAAACGGTGCGGCATACTCAGCCTCAAAATGGGGTCTAAACGGGTTGACCTACTCTGTTGCCTAGGAGCTTCGGCCGCATGGAATCAGAGTTTCAGTTATTGCGCCCGGCTCTGTAAACACCGGCTTTGGTGGCGGCGCGCCAGGAAAAGACGAGAAAGCACGCCGCAAAATCCAGCCGGACGATGTTGCGCATGTAGTCGCGATGCGGGTCCAGCAGGAGCCTCAAAGTTTTGTCAGTGAGGTACTGATGCGGCCCACGGGCAAACCGGGAAGCTAGGCGGCTTCCCGGCCGCGCAAATCGGGCAGGTCGCTCTCCCGCAGAGACCCGAGCATCAGCTTCGCCGCCAGGACTTCCTCAGCGAGGATTGCGGTGACCGGTGCGAGAAACGGAATCAATTCCCCAAACACCCGGGTCTCCGTAACGATGGCATACGTCAGCATAAATGCGTACCAAACCGGCAGCACCAGCAGCCAGGCGCGTAACAACGGATCGCCCAAGTGCCTGCGGTACACAATCAAGAATGGCCATAAAAACGCAAAGGCACTTGCCAGTTGCGGCCAGTAGCGCAGGCGCGAGAAGCAATAAAGGTTGAACAAGAACCGAGGCCCGTATTCCGATGGATTTCCACCGAACAGCTGAAACACCAGGTGGTGCCACACCGCCCAGTACGCGGCCATGCAGGCGACCGGCACAGCAACAGAAGGGCTCCAAAGTCCGCGCCAGTGGATGCGTCCACCGGGCTCAAGAACTTGCGCCAAAGCCCAGAACGGCAATAACAGAAGAGTGGTTTCCCGATTCAGCGTGCCGACTGCAAATAAGATCACAAACCAGAGCAGCGGCTTGCGGAAGTACATGAAATAAAAGCCGAGCGCAAACACCAAAAGACTCGGCATATCGTACACATAGCGGAAATTCTGCACGGTATGGACGATGTACAAAAGCACACACAAGAGGAGAAAGATCGGGTAAACAAAAGGGCGAAGTAGGTTGCGCCGTGTCGCAGCGGCATAGATGCGCACCGCAAGAAAGCCACTCGCGAGCACGCATACGATCCCGATGAAGAACTCCAAAACCATTCCCGGATCCACGCTGCGCGGCGGGGGGAAGAAGTATTCATTGCGGGCTAGATGCTCCGCCCATGTCTGCGCCCATGCTGCATGGTCGACTGCCCGGTACAAAGGCGCGAGCAGCAAGCGGGTCTGGAACGGCAGGCGCTCCGACCCGTCCTCCCAGGCCTGCAGATTGACCCACGGAAACTCCAGGTAGATGTAGGACCCAATGAACTGCACCGTTGCCAGCACATACAATAGAAGCAGGCCCGCCCGCCGCAGCAGGGGCGTGTGCCGAGCAAACGCTGCATAGGCCCTGCGTCGCCGCGAAGGGAAAAGAAAGCGCTGACCAGTCCTTCGCGTAGCGGGTTGGACGGGGGTTGGCTGTTCAAGCAATGGCATTCTTGGGTATAGATGCGCCGAATGCGGATTCCACGAGCCGGAGATGGTTTCAACTTACATATCCACATGCAGCAGCCGAACACCGGCCGCCGTGCCCTGTTTTCGGTGCCTGGTTTAAGCTGCCTTTTCCCACGCACAGGAGTGGTTCCAGCCCTTGTTGAAGCTTAAAAAAATTCAGATTCTCGGCTTCAAGTCGTTTTGCGATAAGACCGAACTGTCCCTGCGCGGCGCAGGCATCGCGGCGGTGGTGGGGCCGAACGGCTGCGGCAAATCGAACATTCTGGACGGCGTGAGCTGGGTACTGGGCGAGCAAAGCGCGAAGTCGCTGCGCGGCGGCAAGATGGAAGACGTCATCTTTGCCGGAACCCGCGAACGCCGATCGCTGGGCATGGCCGAGGTATCCATTACGCTCATCGAGCCGGACGCTTACGAAGGTCCGTCTGGTCGGGAGATGCACGAGGAAGAGGCCGGCAAACCGGACTGGGACGAAAACCACCTGCGCGCGGCCAAAGCCGAGGAAGCCGAGCAGATCATCGCGGCCTCGCAGCCTGGGCAGAACTATGACGAGGACGCTGAGGGCGTCGGGGAAGAAATAGTGTTGAAGGTGCGCCGGCGCAAGTTTCACCGCACCGCGCAAAAAGGCGAGATGATCGTAACCCGGCGTTTGTTCCGCACGGGCGAAAGCGAGTACCTGCTCAACGGCAAGCTTTGCCGGCTTTCGGATATCCGCGATATTTTCATGGGCACGGGCCTGGGACCGGAGTCCTACGCCATCATCGGGCAGGAGCGGATCGGGCAGATCTTGTCCTCAAAACCCCACGACCGCCGGGCCATTATCGAGGAAGCCGCAGGGATTACCCGGTTTAAAACCAAAAAAAGGCTTGCTGAGCTGCGCCTGGAGCAGGCCAGGCAAAACCTGGCCCGCATCGACGACATCTTCGACGAAATCGTGCGGCAGATGACCACGCTGAAGCGCCAAGCCGCCAAGGCGGAGCGCTACAAGCTGCTGCGCGACGACATGTTGATGCGTTTGCGCATCGTGTTGGGGAGCAAACTCGCGGCCATGGAAGAGCAGGACGCCGCGCTCGCGGTGGAGATTGCGGCCTTGTCCGCGCAAGTGGATGAGCAAACCCGCGCCATCGAGGGCTTGCATGCCGAGGAAACCGAAGGCCGCCAGCGTGGGTACATGCTCGACGCCCATGCCCGGGAACAAAGCCGGATCGCGGGCGAGTCGGCCATTGAGTTGGAGCGCGCACGCAGCCGCCAAACCAGCAACGCCGAGCGCATTGCGGATATTGAGGCCCGTGCCGCAGCGGCCCAGGTTGATCTGGCGGCAGCCCATGAACAATTGACCGCACGGACGAGGGAGCGCGCGGAACAGCGGACGTTTCTGGACAAAGCCGCGCAAACAGTGCGGGAGGCAGAAGGGGAAGCCGCCGGCAAACAGGCCGAAGCGCGCACGGCTGTTGCAGCGGTTGGGCAGGCCGAGGCGCGCATGGAGGCGACTCGCCGCGAAGCGACACAGCTGCTGCATACGCTAGGGCAGGCGCGCCGGGAACAAGCCCAGGCCGAGGAAGCGCTGCTGTCGCTGGACCGCGACGCGAACCGGCTCGGCTCAGAACTCCTGGCAGCCCGGCGCGACCTCGATACCCTCCAAACCGAACGTCGGCAGGTGTCATTGCGCTTTGAAAGCATGGGGGAAATGCTGAAGCGGCTGGAGGCGGAATTGCTCGCCATGCGGGGGGAAATCGGTAAACGGCAGGAGGAAGAAACCGAGCTCCGCCGCCGAGGGGATGCCCTGCGCTCCGAGCGCGCGCATCTGTCCGGACGCCGCAACTCACTCGATTCCCTGCTGCGCGAGCACAGCTACTCCCCCGAGACCGTCAAAAAGCTGCTGAGTGCCGGCACGCTCACAGGGGAGCTAAAACCGGTCGGCACACTTGCCGATTTCCTGGAAGTCGGCGAGCAGTATGAGTCGGTGGTGGATGAGTTTCTGCGCGATGAGCTGAACTACATCGTGGTGAAAAGCTGGGATGCGGCAGACGAGGGCATGCGCCTGCTCAAGGCCGGATCCGGCGGGATCGACGGACGGGCGACCTTTTTGGTGCACCCTGAGAATGCGCAGGCTACATTTTCTTCTGCTGCGGACAATTCTTCGGCGCTGGCGCAGCCTCAGGGCGTTGTGCGTCTGAAAGATTGTGTTCGCGTATTGGAAAGCTTCGGCAAGTCGCTGGAGGTGATTCTGCCCAAGCTGCGCGACGGGTATGTCGCCGAAGATGCACAAACAGCCCGCTCACTGGCGCTTGCATACCCCCATGCATTTTTTCTCGCCCCAACCGGTGGGTGCTTCCACAACATCACTGTAACGGGCGGCAAACCGCGCGCGGAAGGACCGCTGGCTTTGAAGCGCGAATTGCGCGAAGCGCAAGGGAAACTGGCCGCGGTGGAAGAGCAGCTTGCGCTTACGGAAACGCAAACAGCCGGGCTGACGCTCGCGATTGGGGAGCTAAACCGCCGCATCGAGAGCCACACCGCGCAGCGCCGCGAAGCTGAACGCGAAAGCGCGCATGAGGGCGCGGCGCTTCGGCAGATGGAGGGCGAAAAGCAGCGTTTAGAGCGGCGCTTGGCTGAGTACACGGCACAAAGTGAACGTGCACGGACGGAGCGCGGCACAAAAGAAGCCCAGATCGCCCGCAAACGCGAACAGGCGTCCCAGCTTGAAGCGGGGCAC
>CAXTKZ010000050.1:0-10938 GCA_964244985.1 uncultured Acidobacteriaceae bacterium | reverse complement strand
CTTGCGGGAGTTGCGTACCGCCGCGGATGGGGCGAGGGAGGGGCGCGCCTCGCGGGCAGCCATAGCGGCCAGGGTCGCGGCGGAGCTTGCGCATCTCAGCGAGGCTTCGCTGCAGGATCTGGGGCTTGAAGCAAGCGCCTTGCGCACGCAGGTAGCGGCGGGTGAGTTCAAGAGGCTCGAGCCCGACCCGCTTTTAGCAGAAGAAAAGGCCTGCCGCGAGATGAAGCAGCGCCTGGAGGCGCTGGGTCCGGTGAACATGATGGCACTGGAAGAGCTGGCGGAGGCCGAAACCCGTCACCACTTTCTAGAAACACAGCGCAAGGATTTGATGGATTCGATCGAGAACACCCGCTCGACGATCCGCGAGCTCGATGGCATTTCTCGGACGAAGTTCGATGAGGCGTTTGCGCGCATCAACGAGAACTTCAACGCCGTATTCACCCGCCTATTCGGAGGTGGACAGGCTTCGATGCGCCTTGTGGATGAGGAAGGCTCCGGCGACGCGGGCGTCGATATCGTTGCACAGCCTCCGGGCAAAAAACTGCAAAACGTTTTTCTGCTGTCCGGCGGCGAAAAAGCTCTTACCGCCTTGTCACTGCTGATGGGCATCTTTATGCATCAGCCCGCGCCATTCTGTGTGCTGGATGAGGTGGACGCGCCGCTGGATGAGACAAACGTCGGGCGCTTGGCGGAGACGCTCCGCTCCATGGCCGAAGATACGCAGTTTGTGATGGTGACCCACTCAAAACGCATGATGACGGCAGCCGACATGATCTATGGAGTCACCATGCAGGAGCCGGGCGTGTCCAAAATTATCAGCGTCCGCCTGAACGGGCCGGAAGGTCCTCTGCGTGGCCGCGGTGCGCAACGGGAGTTGGCTCTGGCGTAAGCTAATCCGCCGACAGCGCGCTTTGCCCCGATTGGGCCGGTGTCGCTCTCCCCGCCCATTTCTCCTTCAAGCCCAGGATCGGGCCTTCGAAGTAGCGGCGCGATCCGTGCGCCAAGCCTGTTGAGATCGCAATGCAAACAACGATGCCGGCTGTGAAAAAAGCAAAGTTGTCCAAGAACCCGGGCCGCGTATGCCGGAGTAGGAACTCCTTCGCCAGGTTGTAAACCTCCAAATGAATGAGATACAGCCCATAGCTGATGTAGCCATAAAACGGCAGAAAACCGCGTGATGTCGTGCTGTCGCCAGCGACGACGCGCGTGTGATCGCGCTTAAGGCCCAGCAGAAGAATGCCGCAGGCTCCCCAGGTAAACGGCAGGTCGGCTAGTGCGTCCACGGTGGGGCCGTTGTGAAAGGCGGACAACCAGATTGTTGGGACAGCCAGGGCAGCACCCAACGCCGTGAGCACGCCGCCAATCCGAGCAGCGTTGCCCGCATGGATGCGACCGCAGCGGACAAGAATCGACAGAAGCGCTCCGTAAGCTAGAAAATCCAGCACGAACGGCGTTTTGTAATGAATGTCGATATGTGCGCTGACATGGGCGGCTATGAGGCGCAGCAGGGGTTCACCGACAAGAATTACGGCCAGCAGTCCACGGAGGGAGCGCTGGCCCAGGCGTCGTACGCAAAACGGCCAGATCAGGTAGAAGTGCTCTTCGACTGCAAGGGACCAAAGCACACCATACTCGGTGAGCGGCGCGCCGAACAGCCTTGAAAAATTGGTGAGGAACAGCAATGCCGCCAGCGCAAAGCGAAAATCAATGACGTGGAGGAGCTTGAGAATGAGCAGCACCAACAGGTATATCGGCAGGACGCGGAGCACACGGCGTATGTAGAAGTTCCGATAATAGTCCGGGCGCTCACGGGTACCGAGAAGGATTCCGGTAATCAGAAATCCGGAAAGCACAAAAAAGACGTTCACGCCGAAGCGTCCGCAGCCTACGGCCGACAACGCCAGCTGGCCCCAAAAGGGCCCAGCGGTACCCAGCCAGTTGTAACTGCCGAAGCCGTGAAACAGCACAACCAGCAGGACCGCGATGCCGCGCAAGGAGTCGAGCGAAGGCATATGCCGCAAAATGAGTGAACCGCCCGGCTTGGGCACATTGTTGTGTGGTGGGGCGCTCAAACTAGGACGATTGTCTCCGAGAGTGTCGGTGTTGGAAAGAATGGAAGCCGAAGGTTCAAGCGGAGTGACCCAGCCTGGAACAAGTAACCCGGCCTGGGCCGGGTTACTAAACAGTTGCAATACAGCATCGCGGTTCAGGCGTTTGCGTGTTCGAGTACTTTCTCGCGGACGGCATTGTCAATTCTCTCTTCGAGAGAGTTTTTAGGTAGAGCGACCGCTAAAACGTCCTCAATCCGACGCGCATAGTGGATCGTTACACCCTCCACCTGCTCCGGCGTAAGGTCTTCCTCAACGTTTTGGCGCACGTCTCCGGGCAGGATGACATGCTTTACGCCCGCGCGCTTGGCTGCCAGAAACTTCTCCTTGATTCCACCCACCGGCAAAACGTTACCGGACAGGGTGATCTCACCGGTCATCGCGAGCAGCGGGTGGACCGGCCTGTCCGTCAGGAGCGAAACCAGGGCGGTCGCCATGGTTACTCCGGCTGAAGGTCCGTCCTTGGGGATCGCACCCGCGGGAACGTGAATGTGCAAATCGATCTCGCGCGTGAAGTCTTCCGAAAGTCCGAGCGAAACGGCATTCGAGCGCACCCAGGTCAAAGCGGCCTGCATGGATTCCTGCATGACTTCGCCGATCTGCCCAGTCATCGTGAAGCCGCCCTTGCCCTTCATCTTGTTGGCTTCTATGAACAAGATGTCGCCGCCAGCCGGTGTCCAGGCGAGTCCTACCGCCACACCGGGCCGCGCGGTCCGCTCCGCGATTTCTGTATCGACGCGGACTTTGATGCCGCCCAGAAACTCAATCACGGTATCAGGGGTGACCACGAGCTTGTCCGTGCGCCCTTCGGCGATGCGCCGTGCCTGCTTGCGGCATACAGTGCCGATCAACTGTTCGAGCCGCCGCACACCGGCTTCGCGCGTGTAATGCCGAACGATAAAGCCGATCGTGTTTTCTGGAATTTCGATTTGCTCCGGCGTGAGGCCATTCTCCTTTACCTGCCGAGGCACGATGTAGCGCTCCGCGATGTGGCGTTTTTCTTCCTCAGAGTAGCCCGAGAGCTCGATGATTTCCATGCGGTCGCGAAGCGGCTCGGGAATCGTATCGAGTTGGTTAGCCGTACAGATAAACAGCACTTTCGATAAGTCGAACGGCTGGTCGAGGTAGTTGTCGCGAAACGTCGCATTCTGCTCCGGATCAAGCGTTTCCAGAAGTGCTGCCGAAGGATCGCCTCGGAAGTCCCGGCCCAGCTTGTCAATCTCGTCGAGCAGCAGGACAGGGTCATTGGTCCCGGCGCGACGGAGGTTCTGAATGATCTGCCCGGGCAGCGCACCGATGTATGTCCGGCGGTGCCCGCGGATTTCCGCTTCGTCATGCATACCGCCTAAGGAAAGCCTTTGAAACTTGCGTCCCAGCGAGCGCGAGATAGAGCGTCCCAGTGAAGTTTTGCCTACGCCCGGCGGTCCGACGAAGCACAGGATCGGCCCCTTCATGTCCGGCTTGAGCCGACGCACGGCCAGGTAGTCGAGGATGCGGTCCTTCACCTTGCGCAGCTCATAGTGGTCCTCATCGAGGACGTTTTTCGCCAGCACCAAGTCGATGGTGCCGCCGGTGCTCTTGTTCCAGGGCAGGATCGCCAGCCACTCAATGTAGTTGCGGGTCAGAGAATAATCCGCCGCCATGGGCGACATGCGGCTGAGCCGCGTCAGCTCCTTGAGAGCTTCTTTTTTGGTGTCCTCGGGCATGCCGGCGGCTTCGATCTTTTCGCGCAGGTCTTCAATATCGCGCTGCCCTTCATCGCCTTCGCCGAGCTCCTTTTGGATCGCCTTCATCTGCTCGCGCAAATAGTAATCGCGCTGGGAGTTTTGGACCTGATCCTGCACCTCAGACTGAATCTTGTTGCGGAGCGATTGCACCTCAACTTCCTTGGCCAAATGCTTATTGATGCGCTCGAGCCGTTTCTGCACGTCTGATGTTTCCAGCAGCTCCTGCCGATCGTCGGTGGACAGGAACGGCAGCGAGGACGCCACAAAATCGGCCAGGCGTGAACCGTCTTCGATCTGACCAGCAATGGCTTGGAGCTCATCGGACAGCGTCGGCGAGGCGGCGACGATCTGCTGAAAATCGGCCACGATGTTGCGCTGCAGTGCTTGCAGTTCCGGACCTGGGGTCGGCGCAATCTCAGCCACTGCCTCGATCGATGCCGTCATGAACGGCTCGATTTGTTGGAAATCGTCCAGCTTGACCCGCTCCGCACCTTCGGTGAAGACAAAAAGGCTTTGGTTCGGCATCTTGACCACTTTATGCACGGTCGCAAGCGTTCCGTAGCTGTGCAGGTCCGCAGGCTGGGGTGCATCCTGGCGCGGGTCACGCTGCGCAACAACGATAATCGTCTTTTCTTCGCCGAGAGACTGAATGAGCTGGATTGAACCTTCGCGCCCGACCGTCAGCGGCAGCACCGCATGTGGAAACAACACAGTGTCACGCAGCGGCAGCACAGGAAGGGTGCGCCGGGCAGCTTGTGAGCGACTCTCCTGAGGGGTACGCTGGGCGGAACCGCTGGGGCGGATGATACTAAGAAAGTCATTTGACATGAGTGTCCCTTTATCAACTTGCTGCTATTGGACGATTTCCGCTGACGAAAGATGCATGGTGAAGTTCCAGCAGATCCTTTCAAAAAGGACCTGCTGGACAAATAGATGGTGTGCTGGAAGCCTGGTACTGCCGGCTGCTCTCATGTTTCCTGATTTATCGGCTGAACTGTATTTCGGTTCAGTAAGAAACGTACGACTGAACGGTACCGAGGTACCCCTTTTACTTTGAAAACAGGGGCGAAGCAGCTTGGTAGCGACCCAGCTCCTTGACGAACAGGCAGCTTGCGGCCAATTCCGCCAGTGCTGCTTCGGCGGCTTGGGTTCCGGCCAACTGGTAGTCGGCATAGAAAACGTACTCCCAGGGCGTGCCGGGGACAGGGCGGGATTCCAAGCGAGTCAGGTTTAAGCCATAACGGGCAAATATTTCAAGCGCAGCCACCAAGGAGCCGGGCCGGTTCGGTACCGCGAAAGCAAGCGAAACCTTGTCCGCACCGCGCTCGGTCGTTGGAGGCTCCCCTTCCCGCCGCAGCAGGAGAAAACGGGTGTAGTTTTCACTATGGTCCTCAATGCCAGCCAGCAGCACCTGACCGCCGTACACGCGCGCCGCATGCTCGCTTGCGATCCCGGCAACCTCACCGCCCGTGTTGACGGCGTGGGCCGCGGAACCTGCCGTATCGTAGAAGGGCAAAGCACGAAGATGTGGGTGTGCCGAAAAGAAGTTCCGGCACTGCGCCAGCGCCACGGGGTGCGAATACACCTCGCGCACCGAAGAAAGCTCAACTCCGGGCGCGACAATCAGCTGATGCCGGATGCGTACGAGCTGCTCCGCCTCAATACGCACCGGATGTGTAAGAAGCAGGTCGTAATGTTCCAGCACCGAGCCCGCAAGGGAGTTCTCAATCGGAACCACAGCTGCGTCTACGCCGCCTGATCCCAACTGACCGAACACTTCTGCTGAAAAAGCGCAGGGTACAACTTCGATTGGCGACACATCCATGTGCGAGGCAATCTGCAGCGCCGCCTCGTGGCTGAACGAGCCTTTCTCGCCTTGAATGGCAACTTTCATTTTTCTGTCCTCTTTAAGAGAGGCGCACTGGGATGCCGGATTATGCGACAGTGTTGGCCGACCGGCAACCGCGCATCCTCTCGCAGCAACTTACTTTTTGAAAACATAAAAACAGATTGGGGAACGGGTCTATGCTTTGGACGATTTTTGTTATCCTGCTGGTGCTCTGGTTGGTAGGTCTTGTGAGTTTTCACGCGATGGGCGCTTACATTCACATCCTCCTGGTCATTGCAATCGTGGTGTTGCTGATCCAGCTGATCACTGGTCGGCGATCCGCGCTATAGGGTGAAGGGGCGGCGCTATCCCCCATGGTGCCGCCCGACCGCCGCCGCCATCCCGGCAAAGAAAACGATTGAAATCACGCCGTTCAGGGTAAAGAAAGCAGCGTTGATGCGGGATAAATCCCGCGGCGAGATGATGGCATGCTCATACCCGAGCAGCATCGCCACCAGTGCGACCGCGACCCACCCCGGCGTGCCCAGCGCAAAAGCGTGCACCAGCGCCAGCAGCAGCGCCAGCATAAAGATATGCATTGTGCGTGCAATAGCAAACGCGCCGGCGACACCGAAGCTTGCAGGGACGGACCAGAGCCCGCAGGCTCGGTCGTGTTCCGCATCTTGGCAGCTATAAAACACGTCGAAGCCGGCAACCCAAAACAACACCGCCCCCGCGAGCAGGAGGATGCGGGGGTCGAGTGAGCCGCGGATCGCAATCCATGCGGCAGGAGGAGCAATGCCCAAAGCCAGCCCGAGAAACAGGTGCGACCAGCGGGTGAAGCGCTTGGTATAGGAGTAGAGCAAAACAACCGCGAGAGCGACTGGGGAGAGCAGGAAGGTAAGCCGGTTGAGCTGCCAGGCGGCCAGAATAAACAGCGCAGCCGAAACGACCGTGAACCCACCGACAAACGATCGCGTCAGTGTACCCGCGGGAATGGCGCGCATGGCGGTTCGGGGATTTGCGGCGTCCAGCGAAGCATCGGCCCAACGGTTGAAAGCCATCGCCGCCGACCGCGCCGACACCATGCAGACCACAATCCAAAGCAGCTGCGCCGGGTGGGGCCAGCCATCCGCGGCGAGCACCGCGGCTGTCAAGGCAAAGGGGAGCGCAAAAACAGAATGCTCCCACTTAATCATTTCAAGCGTGTGGCCGATAGACCGGACGAAGGGCATGGCCGTAGTGTATCGTCCGGTCGGGCGCTGCTTCCCGAGGTTACCTGCCACGCTCCGGGCCAGCGACCTGGAGATCGTTGGTTACTTTAAAAGCACCTGGCACGGTGTTTGCGCGGAGTCCGGCCGTATCTTTATCGGCCTGGGAGTCGACTACGCCATAAAGCGTGATGTTGCCGTTCTGGACGGAGATGCGGATGGACCTACCGGGATCAATCGCGTACTTGTTCAACGATGGAAAACCGTAAATTGTTCGGAAAGCCTGGAGGCGGATGCGGTCGTCGTTGGGCGAGAGCGGGTCCACCTGAATTTCGTCGATGACGTCGCGCACACCTTTGATCGTGCCCGCAACGGAAACGGCAGAGCTGGCGTCGACCGGTCCATACGCGTGGCCGCCCAACGTAACCGCACCATTCTGCACTCCCACGGAGATTGCATTGAACGGCGTTGTCTGGAAGCCGCCGCTGCCGATGTAGCCGACGCTGTCGTAGGAGATCGCTTTGATCACCTTCTGTTGGAGCTCAGCGTCTGGAACAGTGGGTCCCGCAACCTCCACTTCGTTGTCGACTGACTTGATACCTTTCACGCGCCGGGCGCGCTTCCCTGCTTCTTCTTTGTCGTCGTACACATCGACCGTGCCGTGCAACACCGCAACGTTGCCCTGAACCGTACCTTGTACGCCTTGAAGCTGCTTTTTATTGAGGGCCTTGGTCAACGCGGCTTGCAGCCCCGCGTTGTCGTCCTGAGCCCATGCACCGGTGGGCGCGCCCAACGCCAGCGCCAGCGCCACTGCTGTCATGATTTTTCCTTGCCGCATCGCGCATCTCCCTGGAGAAGTAGTTCCAGGATAACGAGATGCGCGCACTACCGGTAGCGTTGGTGCAGTTTGAGGATGACGGAAAAAACTCCAGACTCATCGCGTACCGCGACCGCGGACAGGTTCGGCGTGAGATTGATCTGGCCCTGGATCAGCTGCTGCGAGGTTGAGTTGACGTTGGTGGCATACATGACCGTGCCACTTTTTGAAATCTGCTGCTGCACCGTGATACGCGCCGTCGAATTGCCGCTGCCGCTCACAAAAGTGGGGTCGATTTTGACGCTGCCGCCGCCGAATAACTTATTGATGCGGCTCGACAGGGTAGCATTCAGGGCACCGCCCAAAATGGAGTCGGCGGCCGAATTTACCCCTGCCTGTGTTTGCTGGGCGGAGTAAATGGCCTGCTCCTCCTGCGTGCGGCCCAAGGCAAGCAGCGAGAAAATGTCCTGCTCCGATAGTGGAGGCTCCGACCGGAAAACCGGGGTCAGCTTGGACGGAGTGCCATGGAGCCCAATGACGAGATCGTAATCCTCCACATGGGCGCTTGCTTCAAGGTCGATTGTCGGCTCGATGCGGACCGGGTTGGTGAAGTAAATGTCGCCGTGCTGCAGAACATAGTGGGTTCCGGCAAAGGTCGCCTCCCCTTCAGTGATGGAGATGTGGCCGAGCACGGAAGGGTTCTCGGCGGTGCCGCGCACGAACAGGTCGATGTCGCCGGCCAGCTTGGCGTAGGAGTTGTTGATGTCGAGTTGCGGCGATGAAGTGACATGGACATCCAGCCGGACTTTATTGCCGAAGGCGGTCGGGTCCGGCGGGGGTGAAATGCCATTGGACGAGAACGCCGAAGCATCGAGCCCGGGCAGGATAGCGAATTTCGTCACCAGTACGCCGCCGCTCACCAAAATATTTTGAAGCGTACCCTGGACGCGCAGTTTGCTGTCGAACGCCGTGCTGACCCCGCCTGGATAGCGGACGCGAACCTGGTTCGCATTGAGGGTGAGATCGGCAAATACGCCCGCCTGGTAGGCGATAAAACCGCCGATAGCAATGGTGCCGCCGCCGCTGGTTGCTTTCAGGTTCTGCGCGGTGAGCCGGCCCTGATCGAACACCAGCGAGCCATTCAGTTGATTGAGGCCGTTGGGGAAGTCCCCGTACGCCAGGTTGACATCATGGAAGTCCAGAGCTCCCCGGAGATCGGGTTTTTCGATGGTGTTGCCCGCTGTGAAGTGGAACGATGCTTGCCCGGAGCTGTTGATATCCGGGTCGAGGGTATGTGCCACTTTCAGATCGAGCGTGCCGTCCGTCTTGACGTCGAGCAGGCGATCGGTCCCGAACAGCGCCGCCCGGCCCTCCAGGTGCAGGTCCGTGCCACCGCCGGTGATGTGCACCGGCTCAAGCCGTGCGATGCCGTTGCGCAGCGATGCACGGAGGCCGCCTTCTGTGCCGATGGTGACATTTTGAGCGGTGATTGCGATGCGCGCCAGCTCCGCGTCGCCGCTCAGCTCTTTCGGGCGGGCCGCGGGGCCGTTCACTGTGACGTTGCCGCTGATGATCGACGCGCCCTTCACACCGTTCACGTCGAAGAGCTGCAGCAGCGGGTTCAGGTCGAGGTTCGACAACGCGAGCCGCGCCTGCGTGTTGTAGTCGCCGCTCAAACTGGTTTGGTCGTGCAGCGTGGCTTGGGCACCGTTCAGGTGCGCGTCCATGTCAGCCAGAACGGAACCTTTTTCTGTGTGCGCTGTCAGATCAATGCGTCCGGAGGACGGCGGCCCACCCGCGGGGTTCGCAATCACCAGAGAGGTCAGGTGCAAGGCAGCCTGCGCTTGCGGCTGCTGTGCCGTGCCGGAGGCCTGCATGGTGAAGGCAAGCTGTCCATGAACGAGCAGCGGCGACTTTTTGAGCGATTGCAGGTTGTCGAGGTCAAGCCCAGAGCTCCCGAGCTGCGCATGGAAGCGTTTGTCAGCCAGGTTGTAGCCGCCCTCGCCGGTAATCTGCCCGCCGGCGATGAGCAGCGCCAGATTCGATGCACTGACATCCTGCCCGGCAAACCGCAAATCTGTGTTGAGGCTTTGGTAGGGCTCGCCGTACACCTGCCCGCCCGTCACCGCGAGATGCCCGCCGCCGTTCAGGTTGCCGAGTGTGCCGCCTACTTTCGCGTTCAGGTTCAGCGTGCCGGTCACGGGAACAGACCCCTGCCCAGCCAGAGCGAGCAGATCGGGGACGTTTGCATTGTTCACGCCCGCGGTTGCATCGATCGCCGCATCATTGTCGTACGCCCAACCTTTGCGCCGGGTGTGGTGGGCGTGCAGCTGCCCCGCCGCATGGACCTGCGTGTTGCCCCGCGTGATCACCGCGCTCTGGATCGAGATCAGCTGCGGCGAGTATTCAGCGTCCGCCGTGAGCGCATCAATATGGAATGCGGTGGGCGCGGAAGACGGGGCTGCCGCCGGTACGGGCACGGGCCGGCCCGCGGGATCGGTCGGTTGAGCCGCAGTTGCAACCGCTGTTGCTGCGGGTGTGCTGTTCAGCAGCAAATCGAAGTTATTGACCGCCAGATGCCCGGTCACATCGGGCGCGGCAAGCGAGCCGGTCACTACGCCGTTGAACGATGCCTGCCCATGCAGCGCGACCGGCACTTTGTTCGCACCGACGCCGAATGCCGCCAATGCTTTGCTGAACTCATTCAGGTTCGACACCGTGAGCTGGGTTTGCAGCGACGAGCGCGCCCCGGCAGCCAGGCCCACCCCGCCTGTCACCGTCAGTTTTGTGCCCGGTGTTTGCGCATTCAGCTGGTGGACGACGAGGCTGTTGGTGCGGCCTGTGTAGGTCACATCCGCAACGCCGTTTATGCCGACGTCGCCGTTCGGCAGCGTCGGCGGTGCCTGGAGGTTAATCCGGGCGTTCGCCGCGAGGTCGGATGCATTGCCGGTCCAGAAAAGCTTGACCTGCCCGTCGGCCGTGGTGAAAAAACCGAGGTGCTGAAACCTGGGCGGCGCGACGAGGAACAGGATGGAAGGCAGCGTGAAGCCTTGCAGCCTGGCGTTTACCTCACCACGCGATACGGCGGCTTTGGCTTGCGGGTTGCTGGTCGCGCCGGCCACGGCGTCGTTGACGGCTCGGCCGGCGGCTGCAGCGGCAGCGGTTTTTTCATCGGGCTGCACGGCACTGGGCGCGCCCGCCGGAGGAGTCGTGGGAGCCAGCCAGTGGTCGATATGGGCATCGCCGA
>CAXTKZ010000049.1:9558-22933 GCA_964244985.1 uncultured Acidobacteriaceae bacterium | reverse complement strand
TCGCAGCCCTGGAGGACACAGAGGCAGACCTGCTCGCGTTTGAGACGGTACCCTCGCTTGCGGAAGCACGCGCCATTGCCGAAGCGCTTCCACCCGATACGGGCGCATGGATCTCGTTTACCTGCCGCGACGAGGCGCACACAGCCCATGGCGAACCCATCCGCGAGTGCGCCGGCTTTCTTGACGAGGTGCCGCAAGTCGTCGCCATTGGGATTAACTGCATTGCCCCCGGGCTCGTGCTGCCCCTGCTGCGCGAACTGCGCGCCGGGACATCGAAGCCATTGGTGGTTTACCCCAATTCAGGAGAAGGCTGGGATGCCCCGCGCCGGTGCTGGACCGGTTCCGCCGATGTTCTGGGGTATGGAGCCCTAGCGCGGCAATGGTTCAGAGAGGGCGCGCAGCTGGTGGGCGGCTGCTGCCGAACCGGCCCTGCGCACGTGCGGGCGGTCGCTGAAGCGCTGCACGATTACTTGCCGTAAAAGGTGTACGTCGCCGAGTACGGCACGGCAGTGGTCGAACCCAGGTGGGCTCGGTCGCAGCCTTTCGGGGGAGCAGCTCCGCCGTGGGTGTCTGTCCGGCTGATCGTGTCCACCTTCGACAGGATGCCCGACCCTCCATGGGTCGTGGCATGGAGGGTGAGCAATGGAATGCTTTTCGGATCGGGCGGCGGCATCTTTGCGATGACCGCGCCCTGCACGGACGAGCCGTCCTTGGCACGCCAGGTGGGGCCTGCACTGTGGTGGCCCACGAGCTTGCCTTTGCTGTTGAACAGGTTGGCGTCCGGGTGGTCGAGCACCCACACCGGTGCCCCTGCGCCCTGCGCTCTGCACCCATATACCTGGAAGCCTTTACCCTCCGCCGTGAGTAAAACCGGTTCCTGCACGGGAGCCGCCTGTGTGGGCGGAGTAAGTAAAGCAAGGGAAAGCACGAGGAAGCCGGGCATGGCCCAGCATAGCAAACGCGCCCGGATGCAGGCTCGTTTTCCAGTCTGTTGCCAAGCCCATCGACGGAGGAAACGCATGCGACAATAAAGCAGCGACATGAGCCATGCCACCCGTGCCAGCGACGCCCCAGACGATCTTCCAGTCCCGGTAACGATCACGCCTGCGCTGCTCAAGCAGCACTCCATCACCCCGGACGAGTACAGGCGCATTGAAGCAGCGCTGGGCCGGACGCCATCACTCACCGAGCTGGGTATTTACTCGGTGATGTGGAGCGAGCACTGCTCCTATAAAAGCTCGCGCGTCCATCTCAAACGGCTTCCTACAAAGAGCGACCGCGTGGTGCAGGGCCCGGGCGAAAACGCGGGCATTATCGACGTGGGGGACGGTTGGGCCTGCGCGTTCAAAATCGAATCGCACAATCACCCTTCCTATATTGAGCCATTCCAGGGCGCGGCCACCGGCGTCGGCGGCATTCTGCGCGACATCTTCACCATGAACGCACGGCCGCTCGCCGTCATGGATTCGCTGCGCTTCGGGCCGCTCGAGGGCGGCGACGCGAAAACACACGCGGTAGTCGAGGGCGTGGTCGCGGGTATCTCGCATTACGGCAACTGCTTCGGTGTGCCCAACCTGGGCGGTGAAACCAAGTTCGAGCCCTGCTATGCTGGCAATCCGCTGGTCAACGCCTTCGCCTTGGGTTTAGTGCGCCGCGATGAGATTTTCTATGCCAAGGCGACCGGCGTCGGCAATCCGGTGATTTATGTCGGCGCGAAGACGGGCCGCGACGGCATCCACGGCGCGACCATGGCGAGCGAGGAGTTCACCGAGGGTGCGGAGCAAAAACGGCCCAACGTGCAGGTGGGCGACCCCTTCATGGAAAAGCTGCTGCTGGAAGGCTGCCTGGAGGCCATGGCAACCGGCGCGGTCTTAGGCATTCAGGACATGGGCGCGGCGGGCCTCACCTGCTCCACCTGCGAGATGGGCGCGCGCGGCGGCGTCGGGGTGGAAATCGAGCTTGACCGCATCCCGCAGCGGGCCACGGGCATGACGAGCTACGAAATTATGCTTTCCGAATCGCAGGAACGCATGCTCCTGGTCGCGGAAAGAGGCCGCGAGCAGGAAGTGCTGGATGTATTTGAGAAGTGGGGGCTGGACGCGGTCGTCGCGGGTTCCGTAATTGAAGAGCCGCGCATGCGTGTGCGCCACGGCGGCGTGCTGGTTGCGGACATCTCAAACGCATCGCTGACCGACGATGCGCCCTTGTACCACCGGCCCGTGGGCGAGTGGAAAGCGCCGGTGCCACTCGACCCGCCCGCGTGGGTTCTGGGAGAGCTGCAAAAACCGCGCGACTACACCGCCGATCTCAAAAAGCTGCTCGCGAGCGCGAACATCTGCTCCAAGCGCTGGGTGTATGAGCAGTACGACTCCATGGTGCAGACCAATACCGTGCAAGGCCCCGGCGGTGAAGCCGGGGTGATGAGGATCAAGAGAACTGAGCGAGGCTTGAGCATGGCCCTGGCTGGAAACGGACGCTGGTGCTATCTCGACCCAAAACTTGGTGCCATGCACGCCGTCGCCGAGGCCGCGCGCAAGGTCGCCTGTACGGGCGCAACCCCGGTGGCCGCGACCAACTGCCTGAACTTCGGTAACCCGGAGAAGCCTGAGATCATGCGGCAACTGTCGGACGCAATCGACGGGATCGCGGAGGCGTGTACCGCGCTGGGGACACCAATTACGGGCGGGAATGTTTCGCTGTACAACGAAACGCGTGGGGAGGGAATTTATCCCACGCCGGTCGTCGGAGTTGTCGGGATACTTGACGATGTAACCAAGGCTGTCGGTGCAGATTTTGCACATCCAGGTGACGCATTGCTCCTGCTTGACGCAAGTCCCGCAGGCGAAGAATCTACATTCGTCGAACTTGGATCCTCTGAGTATGCGCGCAGCATCCTCGGCGAAGTTTGGGGAAAGCCACCTTCTCACGAAACCTACCTTGAAGCTGATCTTCATCGTGGCTTGGCAGCGCTGGCCGATGCTGGATTACTCCGCGCTGCTCGCAACATAGGAGATGGCGGCATAGCGGCTTCTCTGGCGGAAGGCTGCTTCGCTCATGGAACCGGCGTGGATGTGCAATTGCCGACAATCTCTGGACGATCCTATACGCTGCATCTTTTCGGGGAGATGAGTTCGGCTGTACTGATCGCATGCGCGCCCGAGGAGGTATCACGTATCGAGCAAATCTTCTCCGAAGATGTGATTAAGGTGTATCGCTTGGGCGCTGTTACTGAGAGCAAGTTTCAAATCAGTTTGAAACGTCTTTTTGGCCCTCCCGCAGTCGTAGTTGAGACAAGTATTGAAAACTTGCGTCCGCAATGGGCCGACTCTCTCGAAAACATACTAGCGGAGTCGCCCGTCGTTGCCGAGGTGATGGCGTGACCCCGCTCCTCCTCGAAGGCCTCCCCGGCGCAACCACCCCCAAGGAACGCGCTCACTTGGCCACGATCCGGGGCACCGACTCTGCCTCGACCTACGGCCTCCGCGAGCCCGGCGACCGTTTCCACGACGAGTGCGGTGTCGCCGCTATCTTCCAGCACCCCGACGCCGCCCGCCAGGTTTTCCTTTCGCTCTACGCACTCCAGCACCGCGGGCAGGAGTCCGCGGGTATCGCCACCGCCGACGGCACCAACCTCCATAACATCAAGGGCATGGGCCTGGTTTCCGACATCTTCACTGAAGATGTCCTGCAAAAACTCAAGGGCGAGATGGCCATTGGCCACACCCGCTACTCCACCACCGGCGACTCCGCGCTGCTCAACGCGCAGCCCATCCGTGTCGACTCGACCAAGGGCCTCATCGCCATCGCCCACAACGGCAACCTGGTAAACCTGGGCCAGGTCCGGGCCCGGCTTGAACGCGACGGAGCATTCTTCCAAACCACGTCCGACTCCGAGATTATCGTCCAGCTCATCGCGCACTCGCGTGAAGGGACGCTGATCGACGCCATCGCCGATTCGCTGCGCCAGGTAGACGGCGCATTTTCGCTCGTGATGATGACCCGCGACCGCATCTTCGCGGCCCGCGATCCGCGCGGCTTCCGGCCCTTGTCCATGGGCCGCATCGCGAACCCGGACGGGCCCGACACTATTGTGTTTGCGTCTGAAACCTGCGCCTTCGACCTCCTCCACGCCAAATACGAGCGTGACGTCGCGCCGGGCGAGCTCATCATGGTTTCGCGCGAAGGCATCACCTCACGGCAGTATGCGTCTGGTGTTCCGCAATCTTCCTGCATCTTCGAGCACGTGTACTTCTCGCGCCCCGACTCGAAGGTTTACGGCCGCTGGGTCCAGGACTCGCGCGAAGAGATGGGCCGCCGTCTCGCCCGCGAATCGCACGTCGCCGCCGACCTCGTCGTCCCGGTACCCGACTCCGGCGTCACCGCCGCGCTCGGCTATGCAGAGGAAGCAAAGCTGCCGTTCAAGTTCGGCCTTATCCGCAACCACTATGTAGGCCGCACGTTTATTGAGCCCGAGCAAAAGGTTCGCGACTTCGGCGTGCGCCTCAAGCTCAACCCTGTGCGCGGTGTGCTTGAGGGCAAGCGCGTCATTCTGATCGACGACTCCATCATCCGCGGAACGACATCCCGAAAAATCGTAAGGATGGTGCGTGCGGCGGGTGCCCGCGAAGTGCACCTGCGCATCTCCTGCCCGCCCACGATTTCGCCCTGTTTTTATGGCGTCGATACCCCCAGCAAAAAAGACCTGATCGCGGCCAATAACTCGGTCGCCGAAATTTGTCGCTATATCGAGGCCGACTCACTCGCCTATTTATCGCTCAATGGACTTGAGCAGGCTTGCGACAGCCGCGAAGGGAACGGCTTTTGCGTGGCCTGCTACACCGGCGCGTACCCCACGGCATGGGTCGATGTTGACGAAATCCTGCCCGCACCCGCGCTGCAGGCCTGATCGCCGGCATCTCTTGTCATATGGCCAAGTACGGTGAGAAAGCGAAAGAAGCAGTTGAACGCGAGCTGCACCTGCTTAAGGAAGGCAAGCTCAAGTCCGGCTTTGGACAAAAGGTGACCAACCCGAAGCAAGCCATCGCGATTGCGCTGTCGGAAGCGAGGCGCGAAGGCGGGAAAGTACCGCCCGCGCCGGAGGGGACTGCTTCGGCAGCCAAGGAGGGAGCGGACCGAAAGGCAGCGGCGAAGAAGAGTTCCGCGAAGAAAACACAGGCAAAGAACACGGCAGCTAAGAAGAGTTAACCCCGGAAAGCTTCAGAGATGTTACTGCGGGAACTCAGGTTGCGGCGCAAGTTGTGGAAGCGAGCGGAGGCTGAGCAGGTTCCAAGCTGCCCCGGACAGCAGGATGGTACCCGTGCCGATGCACACAATCCCGGTTTGCAGCGGGACGCGAAAAGCTAAAGACCCTGCATCAATTACTAAAATTGCCGCGCCGATAATGTTATGAGCAGGCCGACGAAAAAGACGCGCAAGCGGAAAGAAATGCACCGCTATGATGGCGGAGATCACCGGCAGATTCAGCTCTTCATGGTGAATGAATTTCAGCCCGGCGATTGCTAGAAAGATGGCAGCCCACTGCACGAAATTGACCCAGGCGAACACTCGATTGATATGCTTTTTCATCTCTGGCGGGGTCGATACCAGGGGCTTTTGCAGCGCGTGTCGCAAAGCTATTCCTGCTGTTAGCAGGCATAGAACAAGGATGCTCCACGACCATGCTCGGGCGTTCGGAGGGGTTAACAAGTCAACACCGGCCGCCAGCCAAAAGTATCCAAAGAAGCAGAAGAACAAAGACCCAATGCTTATTCCACGTTTCATAATCAGCCCACGCTAAGTACGGGCTGATTATTGCATGTCGGTCTATAGCCGAATAGAGCAGAGTTAACTGCTCGCGGGCGCGGAGCCAGACCCGGATGTGCCGCCTGAGCTGGGCGTGCTCGTCGGGGCAGCCGCCGGAGCGCTCTTGGTTTCCCCACCGCCCTTTGAGTCGGAGCCGGGCTTGCTTTCCGACCCCGAGCCGCCTTCTTTCGCACCGCCCTTGCTGCCGCCGGCTTTGCCGTAGTCGGTCAGGTAAAAGCCCGATCCCTTGAACTGGATCGCCGGCGCGGACAGCAAGCGCTCGCTCCTGCCTGCACACTTCGGGCACTCCAGGTGTTCAGGAGCATTGAAGCTCTGAATCTTCTCAAAAACATTGCCGCAATTAGAGCAGCGGTATTCGTACAACGGCACGGGTGAACCTCTTTCTACCTTTATCTTAAAAGCTAAAACCGCCTACTGCGCCTTCGATGGATCGGCGAGCGGCTGGCGCCCACTTCATGGGGTGTCTTCTGCGCTGCGCGCGTTACACCGGCAACTCAACCGGCCGCACCGCGTGCACCGCTTCCACTCCCCGCAGCTGCTTCAAGAGCGCCGGTGAGGCCTCTCCGTCGATCTCCATCACCGCCAGCGCCGTACCCTGCGCCGAGCCCCCGGCCCGCCCCAGCGCGAAGTTCGCGATGTTGATGCCGTGCTCGCCCACCACCGTACCCAACTTGCCGATCACGCCCGGCACGTCGCTGTTGCGCACCACCAACAGTGTGCCCTGGAGCGGCGCTTCAATTGGCGTTTCTTCAAGCTCGAGCAACCGCGGCGCGGCCGCAGCGAGCGACACCCCGGCACGTCCGGAAAGACGCGCGCCGTCCTGCGTGTGCAGCGTGATCGCGACCGCGCTCGGGCCGGCGACCCGCTCCTCATGCACGCGCACCCCGCGCTCCCCCGCGACCTGCGCGGCGTTGATGCGGTTTGCACCCTCGCTCGCCCCCAGAACCCCCGACAGCGCGGCGTTGCGGACCATCTCCGTCGAGCCCTCACCAAGCGCGCCCGCATAGGTGATGGCGATGCTTTCGAGGCCCCCGGACTCCGGCGGCAGCAGCTGCCCCAGCATGGCCCCCAGGCGCTCCGCGGCCTCGGCAAACGGCGCGAGCTGGAGGTACTGCTCATGCGTCAATGAAGGGCTGTTCACCGCGTTCTGCACCACGCCCAGCTTCAGGTACGCGCGTACCTGCTCGGCGATCTGGATCCCCACCGCCTCCTGCGCTTCCGCCGTCGAGCCGGCGATATGCGGCGTGAGCAGGACGTTGTTCATGCCGAAAAACGGCGACTCCTTCAGCGGCTCCTGCTCGAATACATCGAGCGCCGCCCCCGCGATCTTGCCGGCTTGCAACGCAGCCGTGAGCGCGGGTGTGTCGATCAGCTCGCCGCGCGCGCAGTTGACGATGCGCGCGCCGGGCTTCATCAGCGCCAATGTTTGCGCATTCACGATGCCGTGGGTCTGCGGCGTGAGCCCCACATGGAGCGACAGGTAATCGCTCGCGCGGAACAGCTCGTCTACCGACACAAGCCGCACCTCGTGCTCGCGCGCAACGGCCGGGGCAACAAAAGGATCGTGCCCCACCAGCGTCATCCCGAACGCGCGCGCACGCCGCGCCACCTCGAGCCCGATGCGCCCCAGCCCGAGGATGCCCAGCGTTTTGCCGCGCAGCTCCGCACCATTCAGTGACTTCTTTTCCCACCGGCCCGCATGCAAAGCCGCATTCGCGCGCGGCAGTTCACGCGCCAGTGCCAGCATGAGCGCGAGAGTCAGCTCGGCCACAGCTACAGCGTTCGCGCCGGGTGTATTCATCACCACAATGCCTCGGCGAGTCGCGGCTCCGGCATCGATATTGTCCACGCCCACGCCGGCGCGGCCGATCACACGCAGCTTCGGCGCGGCGGCCATCAGGGCGTCATCGACCTGCACAGCGGAGCGCACCACAAGCGCGTCGGCGTCGACAAGAGCCGCAGGAAGGGAAGCGACCTGGTCGTGGGTCACGACCTCCCAGCCCGGTTCCTCGCGCAAAACGGCGACGGTCGCCGGCGAAACTTTTTCGGCAAGCACAATCCTCATGCGGGCACCGCCGCGGACTTGTGCGCGCAGTCCGACAGATCGCGCCCGCAGGGGCAGGCGGCGCGCTGCACCAGGGTCATCTCGCGCGTGGCGTACACGCGCTGCGCGGCGGTTAACGCCTGGCCCAGCTCCACGCCGGGCAGCTTCAGTGCTTCGACAGCGACATGCTCCAGCGCGCCCACCAGCGCGATCGTGTCCATGTAGTCGAAGAAGCCCAGGTGCGCGATGCGGAACAGCTGCCCCTTCATCTCGCCCTGCCCGTTGGTGATCGTTGCGCCGAAGCGCTGCTTCAGCTCCTTCACGATCACCCCCGAGTCCACCCCAGCGGGCGGCAGCACGGCGGTGACGGCGGCGGCGGGCGCAAGCGGAGCGAACAGCTCCAGGCCCAACGCTTGGACGGCGGCGCGTGTCATCGCGGCGCAGGTTTCGGCGTTGTTCACGAGCGCGACACGGCCCCGGAGGAGATCGCCGTCACCCTGCGCCGCGATAAAGTCCAAAGCCGCCCCGAGCCCCGCGATCAGCGACACCGCCGGCGTATACGCCGACTCGGCTTTCGCGGCGTTTTTGCGTTCCTTGCGCAGGTCGAAGTAGTAGCGTGGATTGAGCGAAAACTCCATCGCCCCCCAGGCTTTTTCGCTCACGGACAGGTACGCCAAGCCGGGCGGAATCATCACCGCTTTTTGCGAGCCGCCGATCATGATGTCGACATCCCGATCCACGTCGAAATGCGTCGTGCCCAGGCCGGTGATGGCATCAACGACCAGCAGCGCATCGGACCGCTCCGCGCGCAGCAGCTCGGCCACGGCGGGCACGCAATGGCGCACACCGGTGGAGGTTTCGGTCGCCTGCATAAACACCGCGCGGGTCTCGATGCGCAGCTTTTTCCTGACCTCTTCGAGCGAAAACGTCTGCCCGTAGGGTGCCTCCACCACGTCCACATCGCAGGAGAACGCCTTGCCCAACGCGCTCCAGCGCTCGCCGAATTTGCCGGCGGACAGCACAAGAACGCGGTCGCCGGGCGAGGTGATGTTCGACACCGCGGCTTCCATCGCACCCGTGCCGGAGGAGGCGAGCAGGAGTACATCGTTCTGCGTTCCAATGAAGATCTTCAGCTGGAGGAGCACCCGCTCGAACAGCTTGCGGAACTCCGGCGTGCGGTGGTGCATGTCGGCCGCGGCCATGGCGAACTGGGCAGCGGGCAGCAAGGGCGTGGGCCCAGGCGTAAACAAACGCGTCTTGCGGATCATGCTGCCGATTCTAGCGCGGGCAGCGCCGCCTACAATAGGTTTTTGCCTGGGGGGAACCATGGACGAGAGTCTGGCGAAGCGAATCGATGGGGATGTGGTGGCGGCAATGAAGGCGCGGGACGCAGTGCGCCTTGAAACCCTGCGGATGGTAAAGGCGGCGCTGAAAAACCGGGCGATCGACAAGCGCGAGCCGTTGACGGAGGAAGAGTCGCGCGCGGTGCTGGGGACGCTGATTAAACAGCGGCGCGAGTCGATCGAGCAGTTCACGAAGGGCAACCGCCCGGAGCTCGCGGAAAAAGAAGCCGGGGAGATTGTGCTGATTGAAAGCTACCTGCCGCAGCAGGCCACGGCCGACGAGCTCCAGCCATTGATCGCGAGCATCCTGGCTGAGCTCGGGCTCGGCGGCCCGAAGGCGATGGGCCCCGCGATGAAAGCTGTGAACGAGCGCATCAAGGCGCTGGGGCTGCGCGCGGACGGCAAGGAAGTAAGCGCGCTGGTGAAGGCGGGGCTGGGTGAGGGCTAGACAACTCCAAAAGTGGGTCATACAAGGGAGCTCTAAAACCAAGGGTCATCCAGAGGAGCAAAGCGACGATGGATCTGCTTTTTGCCGGCGGTGCAAGCAAAGCAGGTCCTTCACTTCGTTCAGGATGAGCCATTCTCTAGGTTGCAATTTCTCCTTGACGGCCTAGGCGAGTCGGGCGCATGCTTTTCTCCTAGTTGATCTAGGGAGAAAGTATGGGCAAACAACAAGTAGACCTCCTCCAGGGGACGCTGGAGATGCTGATTCTAAAGGCGGTTTCGCTCGGGCCACTCCACGGCTACGGGGTGTTGCAGCGCATCGAGCAGATCAGTCGCGAGCAGCTTCTGGTCCAGCAAGGGTCGCTCTACCCGGCGCTGGCGCGGCTTGAGGCCGCGGGTGCGCTTGCGACCGAGTGGGGCCCGAGCGACGCCAACCGCCGCGCCAAGTACTACACCCTGACCGCGCGCGGCGAAAAGCAGCTTCAGGAAGAAACCGAAAAATGGCAGCGCGTCGCGAAGGTCATGGGCGCGATCCTGCGCATGACGGAGCTCCCCAGAAACGAGGCGGGCGCATGAGCCTCTTTTCCCGGGTAGGAAAACTGCTCCATCGCGGGCGCGTCGAGCGCGAGATGGACGAGGAGATCGCGTTCCACCTCCACGCGCGGACCGAGGCGCTGATCGCCGAAGGTCTCGCCCCGGCGGAGGCGGCGCGCCGGGCGCGGGTGGAGTTCGGCGGCGCGGCGACACACAAGGATGGGGTGCGCGCCGCCTGGGGCCTGCGCTGGTGGGACGAGCTCTGGGCGGACCTGCGCTACGGCGCGCGCGTGCTGAACAAGAGTCGCGGGTTTACGGCGGTGGCGGCCGGCTCTCTCGCACTGGCGATTGGGGCGAACACGGCTGTGTTTTCCGCGGCGAACCGATTGATTTATGCGAAGCTCGGGGTGCCGCATCCGGAGGAGCTGCGGCTGTTCACGCTGGAGGGGCCAAATCCTCTCATCACAAATGCGACTTGGGGCACCAACTCGCTCGAGAACGGCATGATGTCCATGAATGTGTTTCCTTATCCCGTATTCCGGGAGATGCAAAAGCGAAACCGCTCACTTGGCGGCATTGTAGGCTTTAAAGGGTTGTACCGGCCCAATGTCACCGCGAACGGATTGGCGCAGCAAGCGAGTGGACAGCTTGTTTCCGGAAACTACTACAGCGAAATGCAGATCAAGCCGCAGCTCGGGCGCGGACTTCTGCCTGCGGATGAAGCCGTCTCGGATGCAGGTGCCGTGGCCCTGATCAGCGACGGGTTTTGGCATCGGGCGTTTGGCGGTTCCGCCGGTGTGCTTGGCCGGTCATTCAACGTCAATGGCAATCTGGTAACGATTGTCGGGGTGAACCCGCGCGGCTTCACCGGCGTGCAGGGAGCGCAAGACAGTCCGGATATCACCATGCCGCTCACGATGGTGAACCAGGTATCGCCGATCTTCGGCGATAAATACAACCTACTTGCGAAGCCCGATGTATGGTGGGTTAACCTGATAGCGCGGCGGAAACCCGGCGTTCCCGACGCAACTGTCGCGGCTGAGATGAATGTGCTATTCACGGCCGCAGTGCGTGGCAGCGGAATCGAACTCAAACCCGATCGCCACATCCCGAGTGTACTGATCGGGGACGGCAGCCGTGGGCTGCACCTGTTCGCCAGCTTCCAGGCCAAGCCGGTCAACGTGCTGCTCGCTATGACAGCCCTGGTGCTCGTACTAGCCTGCGCAAATATTGCGAATTTGATGCTGGCGCGTGCTTCTGTCCGCGAGCGCGAAATGTCAGTCCGGCTTGCGCTCGGGGCAAGCCGCATGCGCATACTGCGGCAGATAATGACTGAAAGCCTCCTGATCTCCGGCATGGGTGGCGTGTTTGGCTTGGTGCTGGCATTTGCGCTGCGCAATCAGCTGACTGCACTTTTAATGCCTACTCGAAATCTACTTGAGCCTATACATGTGCCCTTTGATTGGCATGTATTCGGCTTCGCTGCAAGCGCGACGATTGTGACGGGACTTTTGTTTGGGCTGCTTCCTGCTTGGCGCGCTTCGCGGGGCGAGGTGCACGGAGGTTTGAAAGAAACCGGGCGTACCGTGACACGGCGGCGCGGCAACTGGAGCGGGCGTGGGTTGATAGCAACTCAGGTGATGCTTTCGACGCTGTTGGTCGCTGGGGCTGCGCTGTTTACGCGTACTCTCGTGAATTTGTACCGACTAGATCCAGGATTCAAAACAGCACACCTTTTGCAATTCGACCTGAGCGCGCCGGAACAGCATTATCCAGCCCGCAAGGGCATCGATGTGCATGACCGGATTAAAGCCGAGCTGGCTGCGGTGCCGGGTGTCGAGGCGGTGACACTGGCGAATCCGGCATTGCTCGCTGGGTCGCAAAACGGCTCCGACGTACAGGTAGAGAACCACCCCAAAGCAGCAAAGGGTGAGGATCGGGACGTTTGGTATACCGATACAGACAGCTCATTTATGTCGGTCATGGGAGTACCCATCCTGCGCGGGCGCAATCTAGGTCCCCAAGATACCGCGACTGCTCCGAGAGTCGTTGTGGTGAATCAGGCATTTGTCAAAAAATTCTTTCCACATGAAGACCCGATTGGGCGGCGGTTCACCTGGGTTGAGGAAGCAAAACCGGTCGTGTGGATCACTATTATCGGTATTTGCGGCGATACACTGTACAGCGAAATAACGCAGCCTGTGTTGCCGTTGTACTTCGGCTTATATAGCCAATTAAGTAGATTCGGAGGCGGCACCTACACCATCCGCTCCCCGCTCCCACCGAAGGACCTTCTCCCCAGCCTCCGCCGCGCCGTCCAGCGAATCGACCCGGACCTGCCGCTCACCAACATCCGCACCATGGACGAGCAGATCGCGGACGATCTCCAACAACAGCGGTTGTTCGCCACGCTCACCGCCGCGTTCGGGCTTCTGGCGCTCCTGCTGGCGGTGGTGGGGGTGTACGGGGTGATGGCCTATACGGTGGCGCAGCGGACGCACGAGATCGGGATCCGCCTCGCGCTGGGTTCGCCGCGCGGCGCGGTGCGTTGGTTGGTGCTGCGCGAGTCGCTTGCGCTCGGTGTGGCAGGCGTGCTGGCCGGCCTCGGCGCGGCGTGGGCGCTGGGGCGTTCGGTCGAGTCGCTGCTGTACGGGCTCAAGCCGCGCGACCCCGTCTCACTCGGCGGGGCCGCGCTCGTGCTGCTCCTGGCGGCGCTGCTCGCCGGGTGGGTGCCCGCGCTGCGCGCCTCGCGCGTGGACCCGCTGACCGCGCTGCGGCATGAGTGAGAGGTGTCGAAAACGCAACTACGCCACAGCACGCCGCAAACAAAGTCGGGTCATCCTGAGCGCGGCGGAAGCGCTTGCGCCAACGGACCTGCTTTTGTTCTCCCACACCTGATGGGAAAGCGAAAAGCAGATCCTTCGTCGCTGCGCTCCTCTGGATGACCCAACTTTGCGGCGGGGAATAGGCGTTTTACCGACTGCGCATCACTGCCGCCCGGGCAGCACGCGCACAAACGTTCCTTCCGGCAGTTCGCCCTCAACCAGGTGCACTACACCGTTTTTCACAAACCCGGTGACCTCTTTCGGCAGGTCGGGCGGAGGCGGCGATGGGCGGACAGGAGTCGGACGAGACGCCGGTTTTGCCCCCGGTGTGCTGGCAGGGGCCGCTGCCGGGCGGGGGGACG
>CAXTKZ010000049.1:0-9548 GCA_964244985.1 uncultured Acidobacteriaceae bacterium | reverse complement strand
CCCCATCCCCCGATCCATCGCCTCATTCGCCAATCGGTCGGCTTCCTTGTTTTTCCCCCGCAGCACATGCTGCATTTCGAATTTGCCCAACTTCGCCGCCCGGCGCTTCGCTTCCTCGTACAGCGGCTTCAGGTCGGGGCTTTTCACGCTGTACTGCCCCTTGATCTGCTTCACCATCAGCTCGGAGTCGGACACAACCTTGAGCTCGCGAGCGCCGTTCTCAACCGCCCAGGCAAGCGCCGCCAGCAGGCCGCCATACTCGGCGACATTGTTGGTTTTCACCCCAAGGAACTCGCTCAACTCAGCGAGCGGTGCGCCGTTTTCGCCCTCAATCCATACCCCGTATCCAGCCGGCCCGGGGTTGCCGCGCGAGCCTCCGTCACAAAAAGCCGTCACCCGGCCCACATCGTTTGTCATGGAAGCCAGTGTACCGAGCGGCCGTTATTCCGGTTTGGGTGATTTCGCGGGAACCCCGTGGGACGAGGGTCGGTCCAGCAGCCGCAGCAACGATTGAAGTTCGCCGCGCACCAGCTCCCATCGCGCGTCTTCGACGGCGGGCGCGGGCAGGCGCAGGCTCGGCGGCAGGGCTTCTGCCTCGAGCACGCTTTTCGCCCCGGCGATGGTGTAGCCGTCCTCATAGAGCAAACGTTTGATGCGCAGGGCCATCTCCACATCGCGCTTGCGGTACAACCGCTGCCCCGTGCCGCTTTTATTGGGGCGCAGCTGCGAAAACTCCCCCTGCCAAAAGCGCAAAACATAGGCGGGCACACGGCACAATGCAGCTACCTCGCCGATGCGGAAAAACAGCTTGTCGGGAACGGGAAGGGCACCCGTGGGCGCTCCACGAAAACTGCCCGGATTGGGAGGACCACTGCACTTGGCCATGGGGATGGGAGGTGGAAAGCGCGACGGAGCCTGCGCGTCCTCCCGGCAGTATAGCGGCCAGGGCAGGCTCCCGGCTTTTTCTTGGGAGCCGTGGGTGTTTTGCGGAACAATCCTCCTTTCCCGCGCGTATGCTCCGTAGGCATCGGGGAGAATGGAGAAGCTTATGCGCGGATGGCGGGTAGCGGGTTTGGCGGCAGCGGCGGCGGTGCTCCTGGGGTGCAATGTGCAGGTACACAAGGACGATAACGGCAAGGATAAGGACGTGTCGGTGAGCATGCCGTTTGGCCATGTGGAGGTGCATAACGACGGCAAAACAGCTGATGTGGGCTTGCCGGTGTACCCCGGCGCGGTGTTTGAGTCCTCAAACAGCAACAATGGGGGCGCGGTGAATGTAAACCTGGGCTTCGGCGACTGGAAGCTGCGGGTGAATATCGCCGGCTACGTCACCCCGGACGCCCAAGACAAGGTGCAGGCGTACTACCGCAAGGCGCTGGCCCACTACGGCGACGTGCTGCTGTGCCAGGGCGATACGGCGGTAGGCACGCCCACGCGCACCGCGGAAGGGCTGACCTGCGCCGACGACGACAAGAACAACCACGTGCACAGCTATACCGGCAAGGCAGACCTGACGCTCAGGGCAGGGTCGCCACGCAAGCAGCATCTTGTCGCTTTTGAAAAGAAAGATACCCCCGGTACACATTTCGCGCTGGTCGCGCTGGAGCTGCCCGCGCAAGGGATGCCGACGAGCGAAAACGGCGTTGAGTAAAGCGGCTGTGGCAGACTGGATGGAATGACTGCCCTGTGCCCCAACTGCCGCAACGCCATTCCGGAGGGAGCGGCGTTTTGCCCGGAATGCGGCGCTCCCCAGCTGCGCGTCGGCAGCGCGGAGTCGCGTGCGGCAGAAGAAGTTGCTGTCGACCCGCAGGCTCCCCGGCATACGGGCGAGATTGCGTGGCCCGCGGCGCTTGAGTCCGCCGCGATTTGCGCGGTTCCCGCCGGGCTGCTGCTTTCGTTTCTTGCAATTCCCCTACTGGACATGCTGTGGGTGGTTTTGGGCGCGGTGTGGACGCTGCGCCGCTATCGCCGCCGCGCCCCCCGCGCGCCCGTTCTCACGCCTATCCTGGGCGGACGCATCGGACTGGTCCTGGGATTGTTTGCGGCGCTGGTCAGCACCTGCGCAAACGTCCTCACTTCCTTGTTTGTGCGTTATGGGCTGCATAAGGTTCCGTCCATCGATACTTTTATTCGTGCCGTTCTCCAAGCAGGCATGGACCGCACCCGCGCCACCAACCCGGATGCGTTCGCGCAGGTGCCAGAGCTGGCAAAGTTTTGGCTTTCGGCGAACGGCCGGGGCACCCTGCTGCTCTTCTACACGGCTTCGTCGGTAATTTCGATTTTGCTGTTTGCGTGGCTGGGCGGGCGGTTCGCGGTGCGCTACGGCGGCCCGCGCCGCAAGCCGCAGTAATCGCGTTATGCTGGAAACCAGCCTATGACAGCCACTCTTCGCGAAAAAGGCCGCATCCTGTCTCCGTCGGAGATCGAGCGTACGCTGGTGCGTTTGGCGCACCAAATCATTGAAAAGAATCACGGCGGCGCGAACCTCGGGCTGGTCGGCATCAAGCGGCGGGGCGTACCTTTGGCGCAGCGCCTGGGCGCGCTGATTGAGGGAATCGAGAAGCAGCCGATCGATGTGGGCGCGCTCGATATCGAGTTCTACCGCGACGACCTATCGACACACGATGTGCGGCCCGTGGTGCACCCGGCGGAAATCGGATTCGATGTAACCGGCCGCAATATCGTGCTGGTGGACGATGTGCTCTATACCGGACGTACAACGCGCGCCGCGCTGGACGCGCTGTTCGCGCATGGCCGGCCCAACCGCGTGCAGCTGCTGGTGTTGATCGATCGGGGCCACCGCGAGCTGCCCATCGAGGCTTCGTTCACGGGTCGGGTGGTGCAGACCTCGCGGCAGGAGATCATCGAGGTCAAACTGCGCGAGGTGGACGGCGATGAACAAGTGTTGATCGTCGAGCGCGTGCCCGAGGGGCTGTAACGTGCGCGTTGCGGGCTCGCTGCTGGGGATTGAAGACCTTTCACTCGACGACACCAGCGGCCTTTTGCGGCTCGCCTCGGAGCTGGAAGGGGAAGATCCGATTGCGCGTGCCCGCCAGCTCGCGAAACGGCGAGTAGCGCTCTTGTTCTACGAGTCCAGCACACGCACCCGGACCTCGTTTGAGCTGGCCGCCAAGGCGCTCGGGGCCGACACCACGCTGATCAGCTCGAAGTCGTCGAGCATCGAAAAAGGCGAATCGCTTAAAGACACGGGCATCACGCTGCGCGCGCTCGGGGCAGAGGCCATCATTCTGCGCAGCGCATTTTCAGGCGCGCCGCACCTGCTGGAACAGGCGACGGGGCTGCCGATCCTGAACGCGGGCGACGGCATGCACCAACATCCCTCGCAAGCGCTTCTCGACCTCCGGACGATTCTGCGGGTTCTGCGGCAGAGCGCGGTCGAGGTGAACGAACACACGCTCGCGGGCGTGACGGTCACGATCTGCGGCGACATCCTGCATAGCCGTGTAGCCCGGTCGAATGCGCTGTTGCTGCCCCGCCTGGGCGCGCGGGTGCTGCTGTGTGGTCCCCTGCGGCTGCTGCCTGCGATGGCAGCCGAGATTGGGCCCGGCGTGTCCATCGAGCGTGACTTCGATGCCGCACTCCGGCAGTCGGAGGTGGTCATCATGCTCCGCATCCAGGCCGAGCGGCTTGCGGGCTTGCACATTGACCTCGACGGCTACCGAACCGCTTTTCAGCTCAACGAGGAGCGTCTGCGGGAGCATCCGGCGCTGTTTGTGATGCACCCGGGACCGATGATCCGCGGGCTCGAAATCACAGATGCCGTTGCGGATGGGGCGTGTTCGCTTATTGAAGAGCAGGTGCGCCACGGGGTGGCCGTGCGCATGGCACTGGTGGCGCGCGCGCTGCGGGCAGGGGAATGGGCATGAGCAAACTGCTGGTGCATGGCGGCCGCTTGATCGACCCGGCGGCAAATGTTGATGAACCGCGCGACCTGCTGCTCGCCGACGGCTATGTTGCCGCGGTGGGGGCGCCAGGAACGCTGGGAGGGGACGACACTCTGGACGCCACGGGCTTGGTCGTTGCGCCGGGGTTCATCGACATCCATGTGCATCTGCGCGAGCCCGGCCAAACCTGGAAGGAAACGATCGCGAGCGGCACACGGGCGGCAGCGGTGGGCGGGTTCACCACCGTGTGCGCCATGCCCAACACCGTCCCCGTGACGGACACGCCGGAGTGGGTGCGCTGGACGCTAGCCCCCGAGCGCGGCGCGGCTGTGCGGGTGTTGCCGGTGGCAGCGGCGACCGTGGGCAGCCTGGGGGAGCGCATTACAGAGTACCCGGCGCTGCGGGCAGCCGGCGCGGTGGCCGTGTCGGATGACGGCAAACCGATTTTGGGCGACGCGGTCATGATGGATGCATTACGGGCCGCCGCGGCAGCCGGTCTGCCGGTGGTACAACACGCCGAGGACACGCGCATGACCGTCGGCGCTTCCATGAACGAGGGCGCGCTCGCCTTCCGCATGGGCCTGCGCGGCATGCCTGTCGAGGGCGAATCGAGCCTTGTCGAGCGGGATATCGCGCTCCTGCGGCAGCTGCGGGAGGAGGGCGTCCACGCGCATCTTCACGTCCAGCACATCTCCACTGGGAGAGCGCTCGATGCGGTGCGCGCGGCGAAGCGGGACGGCCTCCGCGTAACCTGCGAGGTGATGCCCCACCATTTTGTGCTGAACGAGCACGCAGTGGAAGGCTACAACACGGACGCGAAAATGAACCCGCCCTTACGCGGCGAAGTGGATCGCCTCGCAATGCTCGAAGGGCTGCGGGACGGCTCCATCGATTGCATTGCAACCGACCACGCGCCGCATGCTTCCTGGGAAAAAGAGCAGGAGTTTGAACGCGCGCCCAATGGCATTACCGGGCTTGAAACCGCGCTCGGCTTGGCTTTGCAGGTGCTCCATCGCGAACAGGGTATGCCGCTCAACCGTGTGCTGGCGCTGCTTTCCGCCGAGCCGGCGCGGGTACTGGGGCTGGACGGCGGCTCGTTGCAGGCGGGCAGCCGGGCCGACCTGGTCCTACTCGACCCGGACGCGCAATGGACGTACCGAGCAGATCGCTCCCTAAGCAAATCGAAGAACTCACCCTTTGACGGCTGGACGATGCGGGGGCAGGTACGTTGGACTGTGTGCGGCGGACGGATCGTTCACAGCAGCCCGGCTTAGATAGGTACCTAGGCCTTCGGCGGCAGATCCTCAAGAATCCGCTCGGCCAATGTCCCTACGGATGTGACCTGGCTCATCTCCGCCAGCTCCGCGTCTCCGATATGCTCCGACACATCGAGCTTGATGCACAGCGCCCTCAGCAGCTGGAGCGCCTTGGTGACCTCTTTTTCCGTCAGCAGATCGATTTGGAGGTTCAGCTGCTCCAAATGATCGGAGTGCTGCTGCATATAGTTCTGCTTTGAAAGTACAAAAACGGTCAGCAGCACGGCTTCCGTTGAAACAACAACCGAAAACAGCGAGAACGGATAGGGATCAAACGGATGTATCGCGTGGATATGCCCGGTGTTGATCAGGAACCAGCTCAGAAAGCCGACGATATGGAGCGCGATGGAGACTTTGCTGCCGGCAAAACTGCTGACCGCGCTGGCAATCCGGTCGAGGACGGTTTTGTTTTCCTCATGGTTTGCTTCCATGGCGGCGATGGTGCGGATATTCCGCTCGACAGCCCTGCTGATTTTAGGTTTGCGCACGTCAGCCATTGCCCTATTAGATACTTGCGGGTTGAGGGCGGGCAAGCAGCTCTCCTTAACGGAAACAGCCTCCAAACGTGAAAGCAGGATTGGGGGAACCGTTTTCCAGGTCCATGGCCGGCTTGAACGTGTTTGCTTTCGGCTGCCGTCCTTCCCGCATGAACGTGCTTTAAGGTTTCCTGTACGGAAACGCCGTGGCAACCTTGCTTTTCGCTTCATCTATGAATGGAAAAAGGCTCAAAGCCTCACAATAGACGGTATGCCGTCCCCCACTCCGCCTGCCCAAAGCATGGCGGCTTTCCGTTCCCGCGATTTTCGCCTGTATCAGGCCGCTCGTTGCGCGGTCGTCATCGGTGCCGAGGCGCAAGCGCTCGCGGTTTCCTGGCAGGTGTACCAGATCACCCACCGCGCCCTTGACCTCGGCTACACCGGCCTGGCGCTATTCCTCCCCGGGCTCCTGTTCCTGCTGCCCGCCGGGCACGTCGCTGACCGCTTCGACCGACGTACCGTGGTGCTGGTCTGTTATGCGCTCCAGGCAGTGTGTACGTCCGTTTTGATCGCGCTCTCGTATGCCGGTGCGCCCGGCGGTGTGCTGCCCATCTATGCGGTCCTGTTCGCTATCGGCACGGGCCGGGCGTTTAGTGGGCCTGCCTCGTCCGCGCTGATTCCGCACCTGGTCTCGAAGGAGCACTTCGTCAACGCGATCACCTGGGGCGCGACCATCTTTCAGATTGCAACCGTGCTGGGCCCCACGGTCGGCGGCCTCCTGTACACGCTGCACCGCTCGCCCGCGCGACTGGAGGGCGGCGGGCTGGTGTACTGCTTTACGCTCGCGACTCTGTTCTGGTATCTCGCGCTGGTCGGCATGCTGCGGGTGCGGGTGGGGCGTTTGGAACAGAAAGCCGTGTCGCGGGATGTGCTGTTGGCCGGGATTCGGTATGTTATGCGCACACAGGTGCTGTTGGGCTCTATCTCGCTCGACCTGTTTGCTGTGCTGCTGGGAGGCTCCGTGGCGCTCCTGCCGATCTTCGCCGCGAACATCCTCCACGCGGGTCCGCGCGAGCTGGGTTTGCTGCGCGCTGCGCCCGGTTTGGGGGCGCTCGCGGTGTCGCTCCTGCTTACCTTCCGGCCCATCCGCCGCGGTGCCGGGGTGCGCATGCTCCTGTGCGTGGGGCTGTTCGGGGCGGCAACGGTGGTGTTCGGACTGTCGCAGTCGTTTCTTCTGTCCCTGGCGGCGCTGCTGGTGACGGGCGCGGCGGACATGGTTTCGGTCGTCATCCGCTCATCCATCCTGCAGCTGGCGACGCCGTCCGAGATGCGCGGCCGCGTGTCCGCGGTTAACTCGCTTTTTCTTGGGGCGTCCAACGAGCTCGGCGAGTTCGAAAGCGGCCTCACCGCGCATTGGTTCGGAGCGGTGCGGGCGGTCGTGCTGGGTGGGGTCGGGTCGATGGCCGTTACGGCCGCGTGGGCCGTGTGGTTCCCGCGTCTGCGGGAGGTCAAGGCGCTGACAGCGGAGTCGCTGCTGCCGGCCCGGGTGGAGGAGAACGCGGTGGATGTGCAGGTGCTGTGAAATATCGGCTGCTGTGAAGTGAGCTCAGTCCCAAAACGGAACTTGAAAATCTCAAGTGCGCTGTCGTTGGCGCTTTATACTTGAAAGCAGGGCGAAGAGTATGCGAACGTTGCGGCTGTGTGGAGCAAAGTTGGCGACTACTTTCTGAAGCTGCACGCATCTGGCTTGGGTCATGATGCCGTAATTGAGATCCTTATCGCTCTGCTGGGCGTAATGATCGCGGTGTTGACATTGATCGCAGGGCTCTTTTCTGTTGCGGTCGCGATCGTCGGTGTGTTCGGCTACCAAAATATCCGGGAGATGGCGAAGGAAAGGGCGGAGGCTACAGCAAGCGAGACAGCGCAACGCGTAGCAGAGCAATTCGGGATGACGATTGAGAAGGAAATTCGAGAGCGGGCTCAAGCAGCCGGTATGCCTGAAAGTCAGGCGGACGAGGTTGCAAAGCCCACAGCACCACGAAAGTCACCGAGCGGGCGAGTGAAAAAGCTCTCAGACAAAGGGCTGAGCGGGATAAAGAGGTAAATATGACGTCTGAACAGCAGAACGTTGTGAAAAGACACCAGCAGGAAGCTCCGGTCGACATCACTGCCTTGGCAACGGACTTGGGACTTGCTGTATTTGAAAGTGACGACCTTGAATCGGGAGTTTCCGGGCAAATCTGCTTGGACCCGGATGCAGACAGCCCAAGTGGGTACAGCATCAGCGTGAACGCAAACGACTCTTATCGCCGCCGCCGCTTCACGATCGCTCATGAGTGTGCGCATTTTCTGCTTCACAAGGACAAGATTGGGAGTGAACTCACCGACAATGTCCTGTACCGGAGCGAAAAGTTGGACACCAAGGAGGAATTCGAGGCTAATAATCGAGCTGCGGAACTGCTGATGCCGCGTCGGCTGGTACATGCATATATGTTGCAAGGACTGGGCAGCGCCAACTTGGCAGAGAAGTTTGAAGTGTCTGAGGCGGCTATGCGTGTGCGGCTGCGCTACCTGTACCAGTCGGATTAGTCGCAGCTGACCCACTACCCCGTCGTCCGCAACCCCGCCGAAATCCCATTAATCGTCCCCGCGATGGCGCGGTTCACCTCCGGCGTATCCTCCCCGGCGCGTTTGCGGCGCAGCAGGTCTACCTGGATCAGCGACAACGGGTCCACGTACGGGTTGCGCAGCTTGATTGACCGCGCCAGCACGGCGTTTTTCTCAAGCAGCTCGCGCTGGCCGGTAACCGCGAGCACAGCCCCCAACGTGCGCTCATACTCCGCGGTGAACTTCCCGAACACACGCCCCCGCGCCGCCGCGTCCGGCATCAGCGAGGCATACAGCGCGGCAATCCCCATATCGGCCTTGGCAAGCGCAACCTCCACGTTGCGGATGAGATCGATAAACAGCGGGAATTCGCGCATCATCGATTGGAGCAGGGCCAAACCTTCGGCTTTTTCAGCGTACGCAGATAAAGCGTGCCCCACCCCGAACCAGCCCGGAATCAGCAACCTGCTTTGCGTCCAGCCGAACACCCAGGGAATCGCGCGCAGGCTTTCAAACGAGCGCTTGCCCCCGCGCCGTGCCGGGCGGGAGCCAATCTTCGCGTGCTCCAGCTCGGCCATGGGGGTCGCGGTCTCGAAAAAGTCGAACACCTCGGGGTCATCGAGGATGCCTTCGCGATAAAACGTGAACGCCGAAGCGGAAAGCGCCTCAAACGCCTGTTCCCACTCCCCTTTCAGCTCGCCGGTTTGGTGGCCGCCCGCGCGGAGGTTGGGCCGCGCCAGCGCGTCGAGCGACGCCGCGATCATCAGCTCCAGGTTGCGCTCAGCCAGCACCGTGTCGCCGTACTTCCAGTTCAGCACTTCGCCCTGTTCGGTGATGCGTATTTCACCGTCGAATGCATCGAGCGGCTGCGCGTAGATGGCCCGGTGCGTGGGACCGCCGCCGCGGCCTACCGTGCCGCCGCGGCCATGGAACAGCCGCAGGGTGATCCCGGCCTCATGCGCCACCTGGTGCAGCGCCCGATGCGCGCGGAAGATCTCCCACGTGCTCGTAAGCATGCCGCCATCCTTGTTGGAATCGGAGTAGCCGAGCATGATCTCCTGCACGTTGCCCCAGCTCGAAAGCAGCTCGCGATAGGCGGGGTCGGCCCATAGGTCGCGGCAGATCGCGGGCGCATTCTGCAGATCCTCAATCGACTCGAACAACGGCACCGGCATCAGCCCGGGGTCGCGCCCGCTGCCCGCCGGGTCGATGCCGCCGAATCGCGCCAGCCACAATACCGCGAG
>CAXTKZ010000048.1:0-23636 GCA_964244985.1 uncultured Acidobacteriaceae bacterium | reverse complement strand
ACAATCATTCCCAACAAGACAAAAATCCGATATCGAATAATAAGCCTCGGCAAGTCCCGGTGCACCGGCGCACTGCATGTGAGCCCGTCCGGTATTTCCGCAGCCGGTCAGCAGCACGAGGGCGCCAGCCAATACAGCCGCGCTGGAAGCATACCGAACTTTTTTCCCGGTTTGCATGTCTTAGGCCTGAAGGTGATCCGTACGGAACTGAGATGTGCCCGGCGCATCTCGCGTTGCGTGAGAAGGCAACCTTTTCAGTACGATTCGCATGTGCCCGCTCGCGTAGCATGGGTGGTATGCCGCCCCCTTTTGGAGCGATGCTGCAGCTCAGCCCGCTTGCCGGCCGCCGCGCCCTTGTTACGGGCGGAGCCAAGCGAATTGGGCGCGGCATCGCACTCGCTCTCGCCGCCGGTGGTGCCGACGTGGCAATCACCTACAATCGCTCCCTTTCCGAGGCTGCCGACACGGTCCGGGAGCTACGCGCGGCCGGCGTGCGGGCTGAAGCCTTTTCCTGCGATCTTCACGATCCCGCATCGATCAAAAACACTGTGATGGAGGTGGCGCGCTGGGGCGGGGGTGCGCTTGACATCCTCGTCAACAACGCCGGTGCCTTTGAAGCAGCCAAGCTTGACGAGCTGACGCCGGAAGCCTGGGACAGCATGTTCCTGACCAACACACGCGCCCCGATGCTCCTGGCGCAAGCGGCGCTCCCCTACCTGCGCGCCGCAAAGGCGACAGGCCGCATCATCAACCTGGGCTCGCTCGGCGGCCTGCACCCATGGACCACGCACGGCCACTACTGTGCTTCTAAAGCGGCGCTGCACATGCTGACCCAAACCATGGCGAAAGCCTGGGCACCGCAGGTCGCTGTCAACTGCATTGCCCCCGGGATGATCGTGACCGGCGATGGAGCAGAGGGTGGCTACGAACACTTTGTCGAGAAAACTCCCATGCGCCGCAACGGCACGGTGGAGGATGTCGCGGAAGCCGCGCTTTTTCTCGCTTGCGCGACGCCGTTTTTGACGGGGCAGGTCATCGCTGTAGATGGTGGACTGGGATTGTAATGAGCTGGGGGATGGCAGGTTTTCTGCTGCGCTCAGGATGAGGCGCATCTGCCATGGCGTGCGAGCCTACTCCCCGCCCATTCCAAACAGCCGTCGGAACAGCCCAACTTTTCTGCGCCCGTACTGCTGCTGTTCCACTTCCTCGTAATTGATGTACAAGTCGCTTGCTTCGGGCTGTTCTTCCAGTTCGCGGCCCTCAAACACGGCCAGCGGGTTCGTCGTGCACAGCCGCTTCGCGGTTTCGGCTCCGTAATGCTTCTTTACGTATTCAAAGCCCACGCTCATCACCGGCGGCCGCGACTCCACATTATGCGCGTCGGTCGCGAGGAAGTGGACCCAGTTGCGCTTCATAAATGTTTCCGCGGTGGACTGCGCCGTGCGCCCGAACCGTCCCGTAAAGCTCGATGCCGTGACCTGCACCAGCGCTCCGTCGCGCAGCCAGGCCGCCAAGCGTTCCGGATGGCGCTGCAAAACGGGGTTGCGCTCCGGGTGCGTGATGATGGGCCGCTGCTTCGACACTCCCAGTTCGTACAGATTGTCCGTCGCGCTGTCCGGGATCATGGTGTCCGCGAACTCGACCAGCAAATAGCTGAGCCCATTGATGGTGTACCGGCCCGGGTTGTCGAGCGCATCCTGGATGTTGTCGTACGACATATGGAAGTCGCAACCCAGCCCAAGGGTTACTTTGCCGTCGGTGCGGCTCCGCAGATCGAGGAGCAGCCGCTCGTTTTTTTCCCGGTTGTAAAAGAAGCGGTCGTTCGCGTGCGGCGTACACACGATGTGGGTGATGCCGTCGCGGGCAGCCATTTCCACCATCTTGACCGAGTTCTCCATGGACGGGGAACCATCGTCCAGACCGGGCAGCAGATGGTGATGAAGGTCGATCATTTGCTTTCTCCTGCTTCTTAACCGACCGCCGACCGCTCCCGCAGTGCACTGACAAGCGATTGGAAGATGCCGAATCCATCCGACGAGCCAAGCAGCGACTCGCTCGAACGATCCGGGTGCGGCATCATCCCCAGCACATTGCGGCCCTCGTTCAGGATACCGGCTACGTTCCCAAGCGAACCGTTCGGATTGGCCGCCGGTGTCACCGCGCCATCGGGCTCGCAGTACCGGAACACCACGCGTTCATCCCGCTCCAGCATTGTAAGCGTGTCGGCATCGCAAAAGTAATTTCCTTCCATGTGCCCGACAGGTATTTTCAGCACCTGCCCGGTATGGAGCCCGCCCGTGAAAATGCTGTCGGTGGTTTCGGTGCGCAGGTACACCTGCCGACACACGTAGCGCAGCCCCGCGTTGCGCAGCAGCGCACCCGGCAGCAGGCCGCTTTCGCATAGAATCTGAAACCCGTTGCAGATGCCCAGCACCGGGCCGCCCTCTCCGGCGAAGCGTCGTACGGACTCCATTACCGGTGAAAATCGCGCGATTGCGCCGGTGCGCAGGTAGTCGCCGAAAGCAAAGCCGCCCGGCACCAGCACCGCGTCCACCCCTCCAAGCGATGGGGAGTCGTGCCACAACATCGCCACCTCTACCCCCGCGATGGCCGACAGAACATGCGCGGTATCGTGGTCGCAGTTGGACCCGGGAAATACAAGAACGCCAAACTTCACCCTGAACTCCGTGAACTAATATGGAAGGCAATTCCAGCGTAGCAGCAGCGCCATCCTTCCAGCCGCTCCGCGCCTCCAAGGGAACGAGCCATGTCCTTTCTCCCTCCAAGCCGGCCTGCAACTGTCGCTTATACCGCGGGCACGGCGCTCCTCAACTGGTGGCGTGCGGCCACGCTTGAAGGTTTATGCGTTGGGGCCTTGTGGTGGATCGGGCTTGCGCTGCTCCATATTCCTCTCGCGCCGTTGTGGGCCATGATCGCTGCGCTGGCTGCCTTTATTCCGCACCTGGGTGGCGTCATAGCCCTGATCGGGCCGGTGCTCGCTGTGCTGTTTTCGGGCCGCGATCTCGAGCGCCTGGGGCTGGTCCTCGGCTTGTACGCGATCATTGTCGTGCTCGACCAGCTGCTGATTCAGCCGTTTCTGCTTCACAAAACCACGCGCGTCCCGGTTTGGGCCTCGATTTTAGTGCCCATCGCGCTCGGCGTTGTCATTCCGTTTTGGGGTGTGCTGCTGGCTCCGCCGCTGCTGGCCATTGTGTATGCCTTCCGCAGGGACGGCGTGAAAAGCTGAATCCTCCCCGGAGACGCGATGGGCGTAAACCGCATCCTTCCACTTATGGAATATAGACTGCTCGGCTACTCCGGCCTCAAGGTTCCCGTCCTTTCCTTCGGCGTCGGCACTTTCGGCGGCACTACTGACTTCTTTAAAAAATGGGGCAGCACTGAGGTCGACGAAGCTACGCGCCTGGTGGATGTTTGTCTCAAAGCGGGCGTAAACCTGTTCGATACAGCCAATGTGTACTCCCACGGCGCGTCGGAGGAAATTCTTGGCAAGGCTATCGCCGGACGTCGGCACGATCTGCTTCTCTCGACGAAAGCGACCTTTCCCATGGGTGGGGGGCCGAACGACCTGGGTTCGTCGCGTCACCACCTTATCGAGCAATGCCACGCCAGCCTGAAGCGTCTGGGCACGGACTACATCGACATCTACCATATGCACGGCTTCGACGCCCTGACGCCGATCGAGGAGACGCTTGAAACTCTCGACACGCTGGTGAAGCAGGGCAAAATTCGCTACATCGCTGCGTCGAACTTCTCCGGCTGGCACCTGATGAAGTCGCTTGCTGTAAGCGCCCGGTACGGCTGGCAGCGCTACGTCGGCCACCAGGTGTATTACTCGCTGGTGGGCCGCGATTACGAGTGGGAGCTGATGCCATTCGCCGTCGATCAGCAGGTCGGCGCGCTGGTATGGAGCCCGCTCGGCTGGGGTCGCCTGACCGGGCGCATCCGTCGCGGGCAGCCCGCGCCGCCGGACTCCCGGCTCGGCCAGGGCGGTGACAAAGGCGGCCCTGTCATCGAGGACGAATACTTGTACCGCGTCGTTGAAGTGCTGGACGCTGTCGCCGAGGAGACTGGAAAAACCGTCCCGCAGGTCGCGCTGAACTGGCTTACGACACGGCCCACTGTATCCACTCTGGTGATGGGCGCGCGCAATGAGGCGCAGCTGAAGGCCAATCTGGCGTCTGTGGGGTGGTCGCTGGGTCCGGACCAGATTGCCCGTCTGGACAAGGTGAGCGAGCGGCCCAAGCCCTACCCGTACTGGCATCAGGACGACTTCCGCGGGCGCAACCCCGAGCCCGTCCCTACAGCGAAATAAGCTGCCCTCCCATAGGGCGGGGAAGCTCGTCGGGCGCTGCTATACTGAGCCGTTGCGCGGCGCTGCCACGGGCCGCGATACACCAAGAAAAGTTGGGGGTTTCGACCATGTCCGGCCACTCAAAATGGGCGACAATCAAGCACAAAAAAGGCGCGCTCGACGCCAAGCGCGGGAAAGCTTTCACGCGCCTCATCAAGGAAGTCACCATGTCCGCCCGGCAGGGCGGCGGCGACCCGGACGGCAATCCCCGTTTGCGCTCGGCCATTGCCGCCGCCAAGGCGGAAAATATGCCAGCCGACAATATCAAGCGCGCCATCCAGCGCGGCACAGGCGAGATTCCCGGCCTTACGTATGAAGAAATCTCGTTTGAAGGCTATGGACCGGGCGGCGTGGCGGTGATTGTGGACTGCACGACGGATAACCGCAATCGGGCAGTATCGGAAATTCGGCATACCTTTTCAAAGAACGGCGGCAACCTCGGCGAGCCGAATTCTGTCCGCTTTATGTTCGCGAAAAAGGGCATCACCGTGGTCGATAAAGCGGCGGCCGATGAAGAAACATTGATGGCCCTTGCGCTCGATGCCGGCGCGGACGACATGGCGGAAGACGGCGAGCACTGGGAAATCACAACCGACCCGAACGTGCATGAAGCCGTGGACCGGGCCGTGCGTACAGCGGGCATTGAGCCGCTCGTCTCGGAGGTGACCATGATCGCTTCCACCTACACACACCTGGAAGGGGCAACCGCGGCGCAGATGATGCGTTTGCTCGATGCGCTTGAAGACAATGATGATGTGCAGAACGTGTACTCAAATGTGGACCTGGACGAAGAGCTGGCGGCAGCGGCGCACTGATGGGTTGGTTGCGCGCTGCTGTCGCTCCATGCGATTTTCCGGCTCACCTTGAGGAGCGAGACGAAAAACCTATTTTGCCCCGTTGACGACCATGGTCATGGAATGAAAGCGGCTCATCCTGAGGAGCAAGGCGACGAAGGACCTATTTTTGCTTGGGGAGTCGTAGGGCAGGTTTTTCGCTGCGCTCAGGACCACCCATTGTGTTGTTCTTTCTCCACCTCCACTCTCTACTATTCCCCGGAGACCATGAAACCACTCGCCCTCGCCGCTCTCCTCCTACTTTCTCGCCCGCTCCTCGCCCAAGGCCACCCCACTGGACTTGCCCCGGCCTCGGCAGCTCTCGCGACCGATCCGCTCGAGTACGGCGCGTTCTTCGGAGGGGGAGTGGGTTTGGGGGCCCGCTCCGACTTCTCCTTTACCAACGCGGGCGTCCGCGTTGGCAAAGTATTGACCGATCAACACCTGTCGGGGTTTCTGCGAGGCCAGTTTGAGTACGCGGGCGAGCTTATCCCCTACTGGCAGTCATTCACCCTGGCTGCCGGTCCTCGTCCCGTTCGTTACAGCTCCGACGGCCAAACCGGCACCGTACTGCTCCCTTATGGCGGCGGAACGTTTACCGGCATCACGATAACGCCGATCATCCTGCGCTGGGACCTCAAACCCACCGGCCGCTGGGCTCCCTATATACAGGCCGCGGGCGGACTTCTGTGGACCAACCATAAATACCCACCCGACATTCTTGTACCCAAAGGGGTGCCGGGGGCAACCAGCGTCTTCAATTTCACACCCCAGGGCGGTGGGGGTATTCACTACTTCCTCCGCGACAAACAAGCCATCGACTTCCAGATTTCCGGAGTTCATATCTCCAGCGCGAGCCTGGGCGACCGCAACCCCGGCGTAAATGCCAGCCTTCAGTTTCAGATCGGCTACTCTTGGTGGAAATAAGGCGGCGCTGAGCGGTGAGCGATGGGCTGGTTGCGTGCGTTCCGAACTTCTCCGAGGGCCGCGACCGCGCGCTTGTCCATGCCTTGATCCGTGCCATGCGCTTGCCGGATGTGCTTTTGCTCGATTATCGGCTCGACCCAGACGCCAACCGCTCCACCGTCACCATCGCCGGGCCGCCGACCGCGGTTTGCGAAGCGGCTGTCCGCGCCGCCGGGCTGGCTGTGGAGCGCATCGACCTGACGCGTCACATTGGCCGGCACGTGCGCATGGGCGCAGCCGACGTGCTGCCGTTTGCTCCGCTGGCGGGCTCAACCCTGATGCGCTGCGCGGCCCTGGCACGGGAAGCGGCCGACGCGCTTTGGGACCGCTACCGTGTGCCGAGCTACCTCTATGAGGCAGCAGCGGTTCGCCCCGACCGGGTCACGCTGGACGAGGTGCGGCAGGGTCAGTTTGAAGGTTTGCGCGAAGCGGTGCTGCGCGACCCAAGCCGCCGTCCGGACGTCGGCGGGCCGGGGCTGCACCCCTCCGGCGGGGCCACCGCCGTGGGTGCGCGCAAGCCGCTCATTGAATGGCGGCTCCGGTTGGGCGGCGGCGGCCTTCGCGCGGCCCGCACTGTCGCGCACGATCTACGCAATGGCGCAGACCACCTCCCCGGTGTGCGCGCGCTTGCTTTCCTGCGCGGGGACAGCCCGGAGGTTATCCTGCAAGTTGCCGATTTTCGGCAAACGCCGCTTTCCGGTCTTCAGGCCGAGGTTGAGCGCAGCTTGGAAAAGCTGGGGGTGGCCCTTGCGGGTGGCGAGTGTATCGGCCTGCTGCCCCAGGCAGCTCTCCAGGGTGCGGGAGCGATCGCCATGGCGGATTGCGCGGACCACACGATCGAGCATCGGCTCTGCCATCCTGTTCCATGGCCGGACGACTCCGTGACTTTGGTACCCTGAAATAACGATCTCGGTGGCGCTCGGTCTAAACTTATGAAGTATCTTGTAACTGCTGCCCCGAGCCGCTCTACAGGTCATATAAGAGGCAATCTGTGACATCTTTTAAGTTCTTTCCCGTCCTGCGTCGGTCCCTGTTCGCATCGTTTCTGGCTTTGTTACCGATCGGTGCCTCTGCCGCGCAGCTCAGCGAAGACGCGCGCGGTGCCATCCCCAAGGATGTGCAGCAGCTGATCGTGGTCGATTATCGCGCCATGCAGAACTCGCAGGCCGCCATGGATTTGAAATCCCGCGTGCTGCCGCCCGAGCTCAAAGAGCTTGAAAAAGCGCTCGTTTCTTCCGGCATCGACCAGAACCACGATATTGAAGAGCTGGCTTTTGCCGCCTTCCGCCCCAACCCAAATGACGATAGCGCCCGCATCGTCGGCATCGCGCAGGGGCAGTTTTCCGTGCCCGACATCCTCGCCGACTTTAAAAAGCGCAAGGTAAAGCCGCAGCTCCTGCGCACCAACAAGATGTATCCGATGACCGGCAGCGGCATGCTTGTCTCGTTCGTCAATCCGACCACAATGGTTTTCGGCTCGTCCGAAGCGCTGAAAGCCGCGCTGAATGCCCGCGACGGCTTTGCTCCTTCCATGCTCGCCAATCAGCCGCTTGTGCAGCAGATCGGGCTGGTCGATACGGAGCCCTTGTGGAGCGTGCTGGACGGCAAGGGAACACAGCAGATGATCCGCTCGGTGATCGGCCAGGCTTCGCAGCTCGGGGACTTCGAGTCGATCCGCAAGCGCCTGATCTCATCGCGCTACAGCATGAATTTTGAGAATGGCGTGAAGTTCAACCTGGCGGTGGTCACACCGGATACCATTACCGCCGCTACCATGTCGAGCCTGATGAACGCCGCCGCGCTTTATCAAAAGGTCGGTGGAACAGCTGCTGAAAAACAGGCCATCGACAACACGGTTATTTCGTCAAGCACCGGAACTCTGAATGTCGACTTCGCCGCGTCGGATAACCAGTTTGTGACGCTGCTACGCTCGCCACTGTTTCAGAGCGTCGTGCACTAGGCTTTGTTAAAAACACCGGGCTCATCCTGAGGAGTAAAACGACGAAGGACCTGCTTTTCACTGTACTTGACGGCGGAAAGCAGGTCTTTTGCCTGAGTCTCAATTAGTTTAAAACCGGGTCAAACCCCAGGCTTCCGCTCCAGAATGCGCGCTGTCAGGACGACACCGCTTTCATTGTTGTGGAGCGTCATGGGGAAGGCGAGTACGTTCCACACCCACTCCTCGCCCTTGCGCGGCAGGTTCATCAGCCCCCGAAATGTTCGATCGATGTAGGTTTCCCGTGCCGTGGCGACACGCGAAACGATTTCGCGCCAGTCCGGGGCAAGCTCCGGCATCTCGTAAAACATATTGCGGCCCCGGAACCAATCACGGGGACGCTCAAGCAGGCGTGCGCAGGTTTCGTTCACGTACTGCCAGTTGCCGCGGGCATCCAGCACTTCAAGCACCACATCGTCGCCCATGGCCATGTTGATGCGGGAGTAGAAGAAATCGCGTGCATCCACCATCACCGGCTTGCCCATGCGTTTGGCGCGGAAGCTCCGCAGCGCTGCCACTAGGTCGTCGACCGAACTGTAGCCCTTGAGCAGGTGCATGTCTTCAGGGCCGCCGAAGCGCCGCTCCAGCGTGGCGGAAAGGATGATGATGGGGACCTCAGGCCGATCTTGCCGCAGGCGGGCCGCCACTTCGGTCCCGAACTTGCCCGCGCCCAGGTGGTAGTCGAGCACCGCAATATCGATCGTATGCAGCAGGCTCAGGGCTTCCTCAACGGTAGAGGCAGTCTCGGTCTGGTAGCCGTGTTTGTGGAGAATCGTGGCGCGCAGCAGCAGGTTTTCCACCTGGTCGTCCAGCAGAAGCACCCGAATGGGAGCTTCTTCCCCTGTCGCCAGCAAATCAATCAAATCTTCATCCGTCGGATCGGCCATGGACAAGATAGATGCATCGGCGCATCACTTGCGATGCAAAACCGCAGCAGACTCTTCCTGGGCCCGTTCGAGCCTTGCCAGCCGGCGCAGCATCTCTGGCAGCCGTGCGAACGCCGCCGAAGCCCGTAGCCACTGGTGATTGGCAATGGCCGGGTAGCCGCTGACCATTCCTTTCGCGGGAACATCGGACGGGATGCCGGTTTGCGCGGTCGCAATGGCACCATCGCCGACCGTGAGGTGCCCGGCAACCCCGACCTGCCCGGCGAGAATGACGCTTCGCCCGATGCGGCTGGAGCCGGCGAGGCCCACCTGCGAACACAAGAGTGTGTTTTCTCCAACCATCGACCCATGCCCCACCTGGACCAGATTGTCGATTTTCACGCCCGAGGCAATGGCCGTTTCGCCGATGCTGGCGCGGTCGATGCAGCTGTTTGCCTGGATTTCCACCCCTGAGCCGACGATCACGCGGCCGCTTTGCGGGATTTTATGCCATGCCCCGGCTTCGTCCTTGGCGAATCCAAAGCCGTCGGCCCCCACCACCACGCCATTGCCCAGCACCACGTCCTCGCCGAAAAGGCAGTTTTCACGGACAACCGCATGCGCATGCGCGAAAAAGCGCGCCCCGGTTTCCACATCTTCATACAACACAGCATGCGGAAGCAGTACGCTCCCGGCACCCAGCCGCGCTCTCGCCCCGACGACAACATAAGCACCCACGTGCGACCCATCGCCGATTGTGGCGGAAGGATCGATCACCGCCGTGGGATGGATGCCGGGCGGGTACACAGGCGGAGTATGGAAAAGCTCGACGACGCGCGCAAACGCCAGGTAAGGATTGGCGATGCGCAAGGTTGGGGCCGGCAGGGCACTGAACTCCGGCTCCACCAGCACCGCCGCCGCTTTCGTTTTCTGCGCCGCCGCGGCGTAGCGCGGATTGGCGACGAAACTCACCTCGTGCGGTCCCGCTTGCTCAAGAGCCGCCATGCCGGTGATGAGGCGGTCGGCCGGGGCTGCCGTATGCCACATGCCGGGCCGCAGCTCAGCGCCCAGCGTCCGGGCCAGTTCTTCTAGCGTCATGGACCTATTGTAGAGAAATAGAGCAAGCGCTCTAGCTCACTCGACGCATCTCTGTTAGTATCACGATTCGTTCGGGCAGGTCTTCCACGGCCCGGAATTTTTTACGCCGGTCGCACGCCAAACATGCCTGAATATACATACCTGCTCGACACCCGCCTCAGCACCGCCCAGAAAAACGCCCTATCCCAGGTCCGCGACGCCGCCCGTGAGGCCGGCATGACCGTCTTTTTAGCCGGTGGAGCCGTGCGCGACCTCACTACCGGCTCGTCTGTCCGCGACCTCGATTTTTCCGTGCAGGGCAATGCGCTCGACCTGCGGGGGGCCCTGGAGGCTCAGGGGGCGGCATTCTGGGGCGAGCACCAGCCCTCACGCACGCTGTTTTTGTACTTCCCCGGCAGTGTGCGGGTGGAGGTGGCGAGCACCCGGAGGGAAACCTTCCCCAAACCGGGCCAGCCCGTCTATGAGTGGTCCGGGATGGTCGACGACCTCCACCGGCGCGACTTCACCGTAAATGCCATGGCCCTTTCGCTCAACGAGGGTTCCTATGGGCTGCTGCTCGACCCGCTGAACGGTGTGGCGGACATTGAAGCCCGCCAGCTTCGGCTGGTCAGCAACTACGGTTTCCTTGAGGATCCGGCGCGCCTTGTGCGCCTTGTGCGCCTTCGCCACCGCATGGGTTGGACGGTTGAAGAACGGACGGCAACCCGGTACGAGAATGCGAAAGAAGCGGACAACTTCGACGCGATCTCGACCTTCCTTCGCGGGTACGAGATAGAAGAGATTGCAACCGAGGATGACCCGCTCGGTGCTCTGAAAGCGTTGGAAGCCGAGGGTTGGATGGCGAAGCTTCATCCCGGCTGGACCGCGGCGAGCGCGGATGCCGCAGGTTTGGATGAACTGCGCCGCAGCCGCATCCAGCTGCTGATGCAGGGTATTTCGCCGGACTTGACAGCGGCCCACCTTCAACTGCTGACCGCGAACTTGGGCGAGGACGGGCGAAAGAAGTTTAAGAGTGCGATGGTGCGGCCCGGGCTGCGCGCGCAATGGGAGAGTTTGGATGATGCGGCGAAGGAGTTCGCGCGCCTGCTGACTTCAAAGGATGCCCAAACCCCATCCGCAGCCTGGAAGCTGTTCAACACACACGCGGCGGAGCCGATCCTGTGGCTTGCGTATGGCAAGCGGACCCCGGCGGTCGACGCAAAGTTCAAGAATCTGTTTACGGTTTGGCCGGAAGTCGCGAAAAAGGTTCCGGTTGCGCTCATGATCGAGATGCGCATCACCCCCGAGTTGCCCAACTACGCCGAACTGCTGCATGCATTGTTTTTGCAGCAGATCGACGGCAAGCTGGACACCGACGAGGCGATGCGGGCGTTTCTGGAACCGTACTCCCCGCCCGCCCCACCGCCGCCCGTCACACTCAAGCGCACCCGGGGCAAAAAGGCCGACGGGAAGGGCAAGCGCAAAGGTGCCGACCTTGACGATGAGGATGAGGATGACGAAGACCGTCCCGCAGCTCGAGGCGAGGACGATGAAGAAGATGAGGATGAAGAAGATGTAGGCGGGCCGCCGGAGCTTGGGCTCCCGCGCGGGCTCGGCGGCATCGGTCTGGATGCTGTTTTGGGGCGCATCGCCAGCGATGATGATGTCGATATCGATCATCCATCGCTCGATGAACCGGATGAGATTGCACCTTTGACGAAGACGGAACCTGCGGAAGAGGCTGAGCCCTCTTTACCGCCCGAGCCTGAGTCTGCGGAGGAGGCGGGAATCCCGCCGATCGCGCCTGTCGAGGAGGAAGCGTTGCCCGTGGCCAAGAAAGTCGATGCCGAGCCGTCCATGCCTGTCGCCAAAAAGAAGGCCAGCCCCAAGAAAGCAGACCCGGAAGCAGCTCCTTCCGCCCCGCCCGCGCCCGCTTCCAAGAAGCAGGTTCCGGCTAAGAAAGAAGCACCTGCCAAGAAGGCATCGCAGCCGCCCGTGAAAAAGTCAGCTGCAAAAGAGGTTGAACTGCCGGCAGAGCACGCCCCTACGAAGGCCACCCCGTCGGCGGCAAAGAAAGTCCCTGCAGCCCCGGTGAAGAAAGCTGCGGTAAAAAGCGCAAAACCGGCTGACAAGCATTGAGGTTCAGCCGGTTATTCGCCCAGAAATATCCTGAGGTCGCGTAGATTGTTGCCCGTCGGTCCTGTAACAACAGCGTCTCCTAGTGCTGTAAACAGCGGGCAGCTATTGAACCGGCGCAGCGAGTCTTCCGGGTCAAAGTGAAAGGCCCGCGCACGCGCCGCCGTGGTTGGGTCGGCGGTCGCGCCGGCGGCTGGGCTGTTGCCGTCTACCCCGTCTGAGCCCGCACTTAGCGCGACTAACGCTTCCGGCGCTCCGTCGATCGCCAATGCGGTTTGGAGCGCAAAATGCTGGTTGCGGCCTCCGCAGCCATGCCGAGCGCTTTCCACCCTGACACTTACCTCCCCGCTTGAGAGCAGGCAGACCCGCCCCCACTCCGCCCGCAGCGAATGAAAGCGGTCAAGTAAATAGGCCGAGGCGCGGTCCGAAGGCCAGTTGTCGCAGGTGTTGTCGATGACGACCTTATAGCCAAGGAAGCGGGCGTGGTGGCGCGCGGCGTTGACGAAATCATGGTTGGACAGCAGCACATCCACTTGCGTCCGAGCTGCGTCCGGGACCGGCGCTGGCGCGGTTTTCGCGAGCGACTGAAAGTAGGCCCGCACAGTCGCGGGGAAGCGAGGCAGCAGGTCGTATTTGGCCAGCACTTCCACGCAGTCGGCAACCGTGGAGCGGTCGGGCAGGGTGGGTGAGGACGCGACCACGCCCAGGTCTTTCAAGGGCACATCGGCAAGCAGCAGAGTCAGCTTCTCAGCTTGCGTTGCGGCCTGTGCAAGGCGGCCCGCCTTGACCGCGGAAAACCATTTGCGGACGGTGTTGATCTCCGCGATGTCGCCCCCGCATAGTACCAGCGTTTCGTAAAAGGCGCGGATGTCGCCAAGCGGGATTGAGCGGTCGCGCGGCAGTTCCAGCAGGGAAGACCCCCCGCCGGAAACGAGGAAAAAAACAAAGGTGTCTTTCCCCGCCTTCCCCAATAGGTGCAACGCTGCCTGGGCGGCCTGCAGCGAGTCCTCGTTCGGCAGGGGGTGCGAGCCTTGGAAGTACCGGATGTGGCGCTCCCGCCTCGCCGGAACCTCCGGAGCGGAGCAGATGCCGTCCATGCGCAGTTTCGGGGGCAGGCGCGACACAAGCGCATCGAGCATGGGAAGGGCGGCCTTGCCGAATGCGATGACCTGCACCTTCTTTATAGGATCGAGAGAATGCTCTATCGGCGGCAGCAGGGGCGACGGCCAGCGCCGCAGCAGCCTGCCCTCAAAAGCGAGCTTGCGGTCGAAGGCTTCCTCAATGCTGCATGCGCGCAAAGCTTGGGTAAAGATTCCCAGGGCATCCGTACGCAGGGCTTGAAGTCGCTCGCCCGTGCTCACTCGCCCTGCCCCGTACATTGCAAAAGCCAGGTTCGCAAAACCGCCTGCATCAACGGCAGCTTGCCGACGAAGAAGTGATCGGCTCCGTCGATCCAGCTGATCTGCTTCGGCTCCCCTGACGCGGCCAGTGCCCGTTCGACCTTCGCCATGGGGCCGAACTCGTCTGCCGAACCGCTGAGAAACAGCTTCGGCTTCCTGCAATCGGCTAGAAACTCATAGCCATATGCACGGTCGGCGGCCTGGATGGGAGTTCCGAGCGAAACAAGCGCCTGTACCCGCCCATCGGCAGAGCCTGCACGCAGCGCGGTATGCGCGCCGAAGGAAAAGCCGGCAAGCAGCACGGGCAGGCCGAACGCGTGCTGGAGCCAGGTGAGGCCCGCCCGCACGTCATCCTGCTCGCCGCGTCCGTGATCGTGCGCGCCCTCGCTGCGGCCCGCTCCGCGAAAGTTGAAGCGCAGCACCGGCAGACCATGGTCGGTAAACGTCTTCATGGCGTGATAAACGACCTTGTTGTGCACCGTCCCGCCGAAAAGGGGATGCGGATGGCACAGCAGCACGGAGCAGGGTGCCGAGGCTTCGCCGCGTCCGGGATTGAGCAGGGCTTCGAGCCTTCCGGCAGGCCCGCGCAGGTCTTCCACGGTGCGTACGCCGCCCTCACGCGGCGGTGTTGCCAATTCAATTGGTGACGTTGTCACGCTCATATTGTAGGGCCTTCCCGCGCCGGATATGCTGGTGATCGTGAACCCCTCAGAACAGCGCGATGCGCTTGCCCTTCTGCGCCGATTGATCGACATCGATTCCACGACCTTCCACGAAGGGGCGGTCGGCAGCTTCCTGGCCGAGTATCTACGCTCGAAGGGGTGGGCGGTCGAGGAAACGCCCGTGCCGCAGCCGGAAGGCTCCGCGTATGGGGGCAACCGCTTTAATGTGTATGCGGGGCCCGTCGAGGGCTCGCCCGCGCTTGTGTTTTCAACGCACATCGACACTGTGCCGCCCTGGATTCCAAGCAGCGAGGATGAGGACTGGGTGTACGGGCGCGGCGCGTGCGATGCGAAGGGGATTGTCGTCGCCATGATGCTTGCGGCGGAACGATTGCGCGCAAAGAACCTGCCCGTGGCTTTGTTGTTCGTCGTCGGTGAAGAGCGGGACTCGGCCGGGGCGAGGCTTGCGAACGAAAACCCGAGGGGCAGCCGTTTCCTGATCAACGGCGAGCCGACGGACAACCGGCTTGCCACGGCCTCGAAGGGGACTCTGCGGGCCGCTGTAACAGCGACCGGCGTCATGGCGCACTCGGCCTATCCCGAGCTGGGCTCCAGTGCGATTCACGCCCTGGTGCGGGCACTCGAAGCCATTCTCGGGATTCCGCTGCCAACGGTTGAAGATGTCGGCCCGAGCACGCTCAACATTGGGCTGATCGAGGGCGGCCGCGCGCCCAACGTCATTGCCGACCGGGCCAGCGCACAGATACTAGTTCGCCTGGTTGGGTCCTCCGACGAGATCAGGACGGCATTGACTGCCGCGGCGGGATCGGAAGTGGAGGTCGAGTTCACGCTTGAAATCCCGTTTTTGCGCTTGCGTGCGCTCGAAGGACTACCGACCATGGTGGCTGCGTTTACCACCGATATCCCGGCCCTGACCGCATGGGGCGAGCCGCTGCTGCTGGGACCGGGTTCCATCCATGTCGCGCACACGCCCCACGAGCGGCTGCGCAAGGAGGAGTTGTGGGCGGCAGTCGACCTATATGTAGAGGTTGCAGAGCGGCTGCTAAAAGAGACAGCCGAGTGATTCGGAATCGACGGCCGCCAAAAAGCTCTGCAGCAGAGCGATTTTCGGAGCGGCCAGTGCCTGCGTAGTCGGGAGCCGGATGGCACCGGGCAGTTGTTCGAGGTTGCGCTTAAGAAAATCGACCGCCGGGGTAAATGTGGAATAGCGGGTGTCGCGGCCCACTTTGGCAATCGCCCGGAGAATCCCAATGGCCCCGAGTTGTTCAAGAATGTCGGCATCGCGCAGGATGACCGCTTCCAGGCTTTCCGGCTCGTCCTTCGGCTGGTGCGTCTCGATTGCCCGGAGTACGGCCGCTGTTTTTGCTTCTGGAAACCCTGCATCGCGCAGGATGGAGGGGCACCGTTCGACCGCGTACCGCACATGGTCCCAGCCTGCGAGTTCCGCCGGATCTTCAGGGCGGTGGCCGACAAACACGCCGAGATCATGCAGAAAAGCAGCCGCATAGATCACATCGTCGTCGTACGCGAGGCCTTCACCCACCAGGCGGGTCAGTGCGTACAGCCGGGGCTGGTGGCCGAATTTGTCCTCCGGACGCGCTTGGTCGTGGAGAAAGGCATAAAGGGCATCGCGGAACGGTGCTGGAGCGGGCAGGGTCATAAGATAGGCAGGCGCTCAGGCAACAGCATACTGCTATTTACGCTTCTTTCTGCACGGACTTCCGCAAGAACTTCCGGCTGATGCAGCTTTGGAGCTTAGAAGTTTTCCCGGGAAGGAACCATACGGTACGCTGGGCGGAGCTTTCGCTCCCAAAGCGGTTTCTGATCGGGCAAGAAATTCCAAAATGGAACACTGATTCACTGCATGTTCAATCCTGTGGTTTACTTTCCAAAAACAGGCAATACACTTAAAGAGCTGTAAGCTTAGGTGGAGTCGCAGGGGAGCGGTTGGAGTCGTCCGGCGGAAGCGGCAGTCAGGCCCATCCCCTTAGCTTCCTCTTCAAAGCGACTCAGTTTCTGAAAGCAAACAAGGATTGATCGAGGAAGGCACGCAAGGTTTTCATGGGCAGTTCAGAATCTGTGCCGAGGAATGAACGGAGGGACCCGCGGCTGGTCGCCGGCACCCTGCGGTCTTTGCAAACCTCAGACAAGCACGCCAGCCCGGCCTTTGCCGCGGCTGCCCTGATGATGTTCAACGACGTAATGGTGGCGCTTGGCGCGTTTATCGCGGCAATTCTGATTCACCTATTCGTTTTCAGTCGCGTGCCGCAGTTGCGCGCCCTGCCGCTCGACTTCAATCCGCAGCTCAGCAATCTCTGGTATCTGCTGGGATTCCTCCTCGTGCTCTTGTTTGTGCTGCGGCGCTATGGCCTTTACAACGGAGTGCCCGCCCGTTCTGGTGCACACGAGCAGCGGCTCATCCTGCAGGCTTGTTTTACCGCTGGCGTGCTGCTGTGCGGTTGGCTATACCTGATGCGCAACCTCGAAATCTCACGGGGTCTGGTGGTCATCCTGGTCGGGACGACAACGGTGGCCTTGGGTATCCGACGGTCTTTGTGGCGTACCACGCGCCTGGCGCGCTATGCCAAGGGGGTGGAAACGCGCAACGTCGTCATCCTCGGCACTAACCAGCTCTCCTATGCCATCGGACAGCAGATTCGGGATGAAGCCCATCTTGGCTACCGACTGCTCGGCTACCTCCATGCGCCCGGTTCGACGGAAACACAGGAAGCACCCGCTGAAATGGTTCTGGGCACCATGGACCGGCTGCGCGAGTTGACGCGCCTGCACTTCATCGATGAGTTGGTCATCGTCCAGTACACCCCCATCGAAACAGTCATCCACTTGCTCGATGAAGCGCGCGATGTAGAGATCGATGTTCGGGCGATGTCCGGCTTCTACGTGGAGTTCGGCCAGAATGCCCCCCTTGAATATCTGGGTGCATACCCAGTGGTGCCGCTGCACCGCAGCGATCCGCGCATCGTGCCCCTGTTTATGAAGCGCGTGGTCGACATCCTTCTGTCGCTCCTTGCGCTTATTGCCGTTTTCCCGTTCATGCTCCTGATCGCGCTTGCGGTCGTAGTTGATTCGCGCGGTCCTGTTTTCTACGTTTCCGAGCGGATCGGCAAGCGTGGCCGCGTTTTTCCATGCTTCAAGTTCCGTACCATGGTGCGGGACGCTGAAGCGAAAAAGCGCGAGCTCGCCAAGCTGAACGAGCGCGACGGCATCCTGTTCAAAATGACCAAGGACCCACGCGTGACGCGCGTCGGGCGCTTTTTGCGCAAGTACTCGCTGGACGAACTGCCGCAATTTTTCAATGTCCTGCGCGGCGAAATGAGCATTGTGGGTCCGCGCCCCCCTATCGCGAGCGAAGTTGCCAAGTATGCACTGGAGCACTTTCGCCGGTTGGAGGTGCTGCCGGGGCTAACCGGGCTGTGGCAGGTGCAGGCTCGAGGCGACTCGTCATTCGCACGTTACATCGCGCTCGATACTGCCTACGTCGAAAACTGGAGTTTTTGGCTTGACCTTAAGATTCTCCTGCGTACCGCGCAAGTAGTCGTCCGGGGAACGGGAACCTAGCTTCCGCTTCTCACGTGAGGGCGTTTATGGATTGAACGCAGGAACAAAGCTGCGTAAAATCATAGATGGACGCGGACAATCTTCTTTTAAACAGGAGGATGGCCGCGAAAGGAGGCAAGGGAGAGCATGGCGAAACGTCGCGGCAATCCAAACTGGGGCAAACCGGAGCCGATCGGGCCGGTAGTGCCGACCATTACGTCGTTTGAGCAGGTGGTAAAAGAGTTTAAGCTGACCCCCGATCAGTATGAACGGTCGACGCGTTTGCGCGAGTGGGCCCGCCGGAACCGCAATTCCAAGTACATCCCGGAAGCGCTTTTGGAGGCGTGGGGCTTCGAAATTGAGTCCACGCTGTAAACGATCTTCATAAGCAGAAAGGCCGCCCCTGGGCGGCTTTTTTGTCGACCGGCCGTCCGCTCCATCGGAAATAGCGCAGTATGAACAGTATGGAATCTCCGTTCTGCACCGTGGAAGAAGCGCTGACTGAGTTTCGCGCCGGGCGCATGATCGTCGTTGTGGACGATGAAGACCGCGAAAACGAGGGCGACCTGACGCTTGCGGCTGAGTTCGTGACGCCGGAAGCGATCAACTTCATGGCCAGGTTTGGGCGCGGGTTGATCTGCCTGACCTTGACGGAAGAGCGCGCGGATTACCTGCGGCTCAGCCCGCAGGCGCCTGAAAACTCATCCCAGTTCGGCACGGCATTTACCGTCAGCATCGAGGCACGCGAGGGCGTCACCACGGGCATCTCCGCTGCCGACCGTGCCCACACCATCCGGGTTGCGATCAATCCGGCTTCCACCGCGGCGGACCTGGCGCGGCCTGGGCACGTATTTCCGCTGCGTGCGCGCAAGGGAGGGGTGCTCGTGCGAGCGGGGCAAACCGAGGCCTCGGTCGACCTGGCACGGATGGCCGGGCTTCAGGCCGCGGGCGTCATCTGCGAAATCATGAACGAGGACGGAACAATGTCCCGTATCCCGGACCTGATCGCATTTTGCCGGGTGCATGGGCTGAAGATGCTGACGGTCGCCGAGCTGATCCGCTACCGCCTGCAGCATGAGCGTTCCATCGTTCGGGTAGGGGAAGCCGCCCTGCCGACTGCTCACGGTGCATTCCGCATGATCGCCTATCAAAGCGAGCTGGAAGGCGGGGAAAGCCACCTGGCGCTGGTGCGGGGCGAGGTGGCCGAAGGGGACGACCCGGTGTTGGTGCGTGTGCACACCCACTGCCTTCCCGGCGAGGTATTCGGTTCAACACTGTGCGACTGTCGGGGCAGCGTGGACCGCTCTTTGCGGGCCATTGCTGAAGTCGGCCGGGGGGCGCTGGTGTACCTGCATAATGGCGGGCGAGGCTTCGATCTCGATCCGGCCCCGCGTGCGCCCGGGATGCCTGGAGCGATCCTGCTGCATAGGGATCAACGCTCGCCGGACACCCACGAAGACCGGCACGGGCGCATCCTGCGGCAGGTCGGGCTCGGTGGGCAAATCCTGTCCGACTTGGGCATCCGGCGCATCCGTTTGTTGTCGAACACGCGAACATATGTGCCCGCATTGCAAGGTTTCGGAGTGGAAATTGTGGAACAGGTGCCCATCCCGGAGTGGGCTTCAACACGGCGCTAGCTACACGGCACGCTTAGATACCCGCGGCCCAGCAGCACCAGCTCTTTTCTAAGCGCACGGACGGCACCCGGCGAAGCTCCCCCTTCGAGCACTGAACGAATCGCGCCGGACATCGCCGCGCAGAGCGTTTCCGCTTTCACCCGGAGCAGAGCATCCGGAACATGAGCCAGCTCGGGTGCGGTACGCAGCATGCTCGCGATGGCCGTACGGGAGCGCTTTCCACTCTTGAGGATGACCGCCGCGCTGTCCAGTTCCGCTGAGATTTTATAAAGCGCGGCCGAGACGTCGGCGTGTGCCATTTTTGCGTCCACAAACGCCTGCATCAACTTTTCAACCATGGGGGCGAGCGGCTGACCATGGCATTGCGCGCACGCTTGTTCGACGGCTTCGCTTACCAAGTTCAGTTTTCGGTCGAGCAGCGCGTACAAAAGCGCTTGCTTGTTGGGGTAGTACTGGTAGAGCGTGCCGACCGATACCCCGGCCCGCGCGGCAACGCGCGTGGTCGTGAGGCGGTCCGCTCCGTCCGAGAGCAAAACCTGAACGGTTCCTTCCAAAAGAACTTCGATGGTATCCGCCGAGCGTGCCTGCACTGGCGTCTTTCTTGCACGAATCTCGGGGTAGGCAAGGAGGCTCATATGCGAATTGTAAATGTGAAGGATGCTTCATAAAATTGGAACACGAAGAAGGGAATCGAATCGTATGAGCAAGGAAATCGCACTGGTTACCGGTGCAAACAAAAGCATCGGCTTTGAGGTCGCCAAGGGGCTGGCGCGCGCGGGCTGCACCGTCCTGCTGGGCGCGCGCAATATGGAAGCAGGCGAGCGCGCCGCCGCGGAGCTTCGGGGTTTGCAGCTGGACGCACGCGCCATTGAGATCGATCTCGATCGCGAAAGCACAGCCGAGGCTGCTGCCGCCCGTATTGAAAGCGAGTTCGGACGACTGGACATATTAGTGAACAACGCAGGCATCAATATGGGCAACCACAAAGACGCCGCCAAGAAAGACGGGCCGCCCAGCACCGCCTCGCTTCAAGCACTCGCGCTGATTATGAAAACCAATTTCATTGGCACGGTCGCCGTCACGCAAGCCATGCTGCCGCTGCTTCGCCGCTCGCCCCGTGCGCGCATCGTGAATGTGTCGAGCGACCTCGGCTCGATCACCGGCTATGCCGATCCGGCCTGGAAGTACCAGTTTGTGAAAGTGCTGGGCTATTCGGCTTCGAAAGCAGCGCTGAATATGTTCACGGCGCAGCTATCGAGTGAACTACGGAAAGAAGGAATCAAGGTCAACAGCAGCAATCCCGGCTATACCGCGACCGACTTCAACAACCACAGCGGCCCGCAAACCGTGGAGCAGGGCGCGGCGGAAACGATTCGGCTGGCGCTCGATGGGCCGGACGGTCCGACCGGCGGTTTTTTCGAGACCGCGGGCGCGCTGCGCTGGTAGGCAAACGTGTACGCCGCCTCGAGCTCGTCCGCACAGGCTGCCTAGGCAGCATGCTTCGACGCGAATACGTTTTCACCATGTTTCAGGCTGTCCATGATGCAGAGCGGCCGCTCTGCATCCCAGCTGAAAGACATCTGAAAACTTCGGAGAAGCAGTGGAAAAGATCGCCCTGGAAGAACATTTTCGCGTGCCGGCACTCCCTGAATATGCAGCCTCATCGCAGTATCTTCCCGATAAGCAATTGGCAAAGCAGATCGACGACCAGCTTGCCGATTTCGATGATCTGCGGCTGCGGACGATGGATGAAGCCGGCATCGCGAAATCGATTCTGAGTCATACCGTCCCAGGGATTGAGTCGGCCCGTGACCCCAAAAAAGCCGTGGCCGACGCACAACAGATCAACGATTTCCTAGCGCGGCAGATTGAGCGCCGTCCGGATCGCTTCGGGGGTTTCGCCACCTTGCCGACACAGTCGCCCAGGGAGGCAGCCGATGAGCTGGAGCGCTGTGTTCGGCAGCTTGGATTCCATGGGGCGCTCATCAATGGACATACGCATGGGCACTACCTCGATGAAGAGCGGTATGGGGTACTTTGGGAACGGGTTGCCGACCTGCAAGTGCCGGTGTATATCCATCCCACGAATGCTTTTCAGTTTCCGCAGAACTACCAGGATCATCCTGAGCTGCTCGGAGCGCTGTGGGGTTGGGCACCGGAAACCGCGACCCACGCGCTGCGGCTCATCTTTTCCGGAATCTTCGATCGCTACCCTGCGGCCCAGGTGATTCTCGGGCATGGAGGCGAAACGCTGCCGTATCTGTCCTGGCGTTTGGACAGCCGCTACCAGATTATGCATGGAGGACTGACGCTTAAAAAGCTGCCTTCCGCGTATCTGCGCGAGAACATTTCCATCACCACTTCAGGGCTGTTTGCCACGCCGCCCCTGCGCTGCGCGATAGAGGAGATCGGCGAAGACCGCGTACTGTTTTCGGTGGATTATCCTTACGAGTCAAGCAAAGATGCGGGCCAGTGGTTTGACGGTATCGATTTGCCGGAGACCACGCTGGCAAAGATCGCACGCGGAAATGCAGAGCGCCTGTTGCGGCTCGACCGCTCGCCTGCCTAGCTGTATTCGGTGATTTTTGTCAGGCAATGGGGAGGCGGGGTAAACCATGGAAATTACTGTAAGGGGAGTCAGCGCCGCGGGCGCTACATCCGAAGCCGGCCTCGTTCTGAACGGCGTAACCGTAGTCAATACCCGCACGGGTGAGTTGACGCCGGACATGGCCGTACTGGTAGCCCAGGGTAAAGTGCAACGGATTGCTCCTGCCAGAACGCTGCATGGCGGCGAAGCCGTTGAGGCTCAAGGGAAATTTCTTGTTCCCGGCTTCCTCGATATGCATACGCATGTCCTGCAGCAGGAACATGCCGTCGAGTCCAGCAGTGCCCTCATGCTCGTGCACGGAATCACCGGCATCCGTCAAATGGCCGGCACGACCGCCATGCTGCGCAAGCGCAAGGAGGGGACTCTCAGCCTCGGTCGGCATGCACCCGAGCTGTTGGCTTTGTGCGGTGAACTCCTGACGCCGGTGAACGCCGACACGCCGGAAGCAGGGGTCGCGGAGGTGCAACGGCAGAAGAAGGAGGGCGCGGATTTTATTAAAACAATCTTTGTCTCGCCCAAAACCTTTTTCGCCACCCTCCAGGAAGCGAATCGGCAAGGTCTCCCCTATGACGGGCACATGTCGCCGGGGGTCAGCCTCTTTGAGGCTTCCAGGCATGGCATGGCTGCCATCGAGCACCTGGGGCCGACGGAGCTCACCCTTATTGCAACTTCAACAAAGGGCTGGCTCATCAACCTCCTGCTGAAGCTCAAGCCGCCCAAGCCGCCCGACATATCGGCGGAAGCCATGGAAAAGGCCGGCAAGATCATGATCGCCAATCCGATACTCGGCCGCCTGAATGCCGATGGGGATGCGCTTACCAAGACGAGGCGTTTGATCGACTCCTACAGCGAGCGCAAAGCGCGTGCGCTGAGCGCCACATTTGTCCGGCACGGGACGTGGCAGTGTCCCACGCTGATCCGGGACGCGACGATGCGTCTTGGGGACGATCCGATCTATACAGCGAGTCCCAACCTTCGCTACGTGTCCGGTACCACGCGTGCATTCTGGGGCAGTGTGGCCGAAATGTTTTCGCGGAAGGTACCGCCCGATGGCCGCGACACCCTCAAGCGAATGGGCGCAATGGAGTTGAAGCTGACCAGGCTGTACGACGAGTGCGGCGTCAAGATGATGACCGGCACCGATTTCGGAGGCGGCTGGGTTGTTCCCGGCGTGTCCTTGCATCAGGAGTTCGATCTTCTCGAAAAGGCCGGATTAAAGCCGCTGCGCATCCTGCAGATGACAACGCTGAACGGGGCCGAGTTTCTCAAGCGCGAGTCGACCATGGGCACAGTGGAAGCAGGCAAGAACGCGGATTTGGTGCTGCTCGACGGCAATCCGCTTGAAAGCGCGCAAAATCTGCACCGGCTCCATGCCGTGGTTCGCGCCGGGTCATTCTATCCCAGGCAGGCTCTGGACGATCTCAAGGAGCAGGTTGCAGGCCGCTTTCTTGCCGAAGAACCGGACCTGCACGACGCGATCGATCAGGCGATCCCATAACCTGCC
>CAXTKZ010000047.1:17309-24400 GCA_964244985.1 uncultured Acidobacteriaceae bacterium | reverse complement strand
ACGACGCAGACCACTGGCGCGGGCGACTACACCTTTACGCAGCTTGGGCCGGGCAGCTATTCCATCCAGGTCACGGAAAACGGGTTTAAGACCTTTGCCGTCCCGTCCATCCAGGTAGCAGCGGGCGACCGCGCGCGCGAAGACGCGAAGCTTGATGTCGGTTCGCAGGCGGAAACCGTGCAGGTGACCTCGCAAACACCGGCGCTGCAGACAGACACGTCCGTCATTGAGCAGACTGTGACCGAGCAGGCCGTGCAGGATCTGCCGCTTTCGGGCCGCAACTACATCAACCTGGCGCAGATCACGCCGGGCGCGAGCGAAGGTCCCGGCAACGGCCTGACCTCGGGCGCACGTCCTGACGACCGCCGGCAAACTTCGGCCGTGGTCGCCAACGGCCAGTCGGAAATTTTGAACGACGAAACGGTCGATGGCCTGGACAACAACGAGCGCATCATCGGCGGCATCGGTGTACGGCCCTCGGTCGAAGCGATCCGGGAAATCAGCGTTCAAACTAATAACTACACCGCGGAAGTGGGACGCACCGGCGGCGCGGTAATCAATATCATCACCAAGTCCGGCAGCAATGCATTCCATGGCTCGGCATATGAGTTCTTTCAGAACGACATCCTGAATGCCACGCCTTTTGAGTTCGGCGCGAAACTCCCGAATGGTCAGCCTCTGCCTAAGCCGAAATTTCGGCAAAATCAGTTTGGCGGTTCCATCGGTGGTCCGATCGTGAAGGATAAGGTTTTCTTTTTCGGCGACTACGAAGGCTTGCGCCAGATCACCGGTCAGAATCCGTCTCTCAACCAAGTACCCTTGAATGTGGATTATGACAGGCTGCACAGCGGTAACCCGGCGGATCTGGCAGCAGTTGCTGGTGTGCCAGCGGGCCAAGTAGACCCGGCCGGTTTAAACTATGCTCTTCTGTTTCCGCGTTCGAACAGTACCACAGGCGGTTCCGCCAACACGGCTGCTTACGTTTCTACACCTATTCAGACCCGCAATTCAGATACAGCTGACGGTCGCGTGGACTGGCAGATCGATCAGAAGGATTTGATCTATGGTCGCTTCAGCTATAACAATGTGCCGTTCAATCTTCCCGGATTGTTTCCAAATGTCACCCTAAACGGTGTCACAGTGTCGCCTGGTGGCAATGTGTATGCATTCCAGGGCACCGCGAAAGATACGGCGCAAAATTCACAGATTAACTTTGTACGCACAATCAGCCCTAGCGTTCTGCTTGCACTTGGTTTCGGGTACACGCGGGTCAACAACCAGTCCTTCCCGCTGAATTACGGCATCAATGCAAGCGCTGCATTCGGACTTCCAGGGATCAACTTGGGCGACCCGAATACTTCCGGTTTAACCCCTGTGTTCCCCGGTTCATTTGCTTCACTCGGCAGCGGTAACTTCATTCCGATCATCGACGTCGACAATACCTTCCAGGAAAGCGGTTCGGTGGCGATCAACAAGGGCAAGCACAGTATCAAGATCGGTGCTGAGCTCATCCGTCGCCAAGCGACTAATATCCAAAACAACTTCGGCATCGGCAGCTACGGATTCAACCCCTTGAATGTAGATAAGACCTCGGCCGAAGATCAGTCCGGTTTAACCGCTCTGCTTCAGGGGCGATTCAACAACGTCGAGCGTTCAAACAGTCTCATTCCGCCGCACTACCGGGAGTGGGAACCCAGTGTGTACGTACAGGATGACTACCGCGCGACTTCCAACCTTACTTTAAACATCGGTTTGCGCTATGACATCCTGACACCATTTACGGAAGTTAAGAATGCATTAACCAATTTCAATCCGGTTGCTGGTAAGTTGGCAGTTGCGGATGTGGCTGGCGTAAATAATTACGCCGGTCTGCAAACGACTTACTCCAACGTGGCACCCCGTCTCGGCTTCGCAGCTACGGTAGCTCCGGGACTTGTCATCCGCGGTGGCTATGGGATGTCGTACTACCAAGGTAATTACACTTCGAATGGCTCGGAAAAGGCGCAACCGTTTGTGTCCGATTTCCGGCGAGTCAATCCGCCTGAAGCTAGAGCTTTTTCGGAGGGATTGCCTGCACCGGGACCTTCGGATGCAAACAACCCTAGCGGCAATGTCAACGACGTGTTGAACACGGATTTTCGTACTTCGTATCTCGAGCAGTTCAATCTTTCAGTCGAGAAATCATTTGGGGCGAATGTGCTTGAAGTCGCCTATGTCGGCGACCTTGGGCGGCACTTGGCTCAAATCACAAACGACCAGAACGCACCTGCGCTTATCTCCAACACGGCTTTGACAGCTTATGCAACACAGCAAGGTATCAGTACGTCCGCAGCTTTCAATACTCTGCGGCCTTACTATAAGACCCTCCCCAATGTGCAACAGATCGGGCAGTTCACCAGCACTGGCGCGTCCAATTACCAAGGGCTGCAAGTTTCATTGACTCGCCGTACCAGTAAGGGATTGACACTCGGGGCCAACTATACTTTCTCTCACAATCTCGACAACATCCTTGCTTACAGCAATGAGGTCAACGACGGCTACGGTGTAGATCCACGTAACTTAAGCACCATTGAGTATGGCAACAGCGACCTCGATCTTCGGAATCGGCTTGCCTTCACAGCAAACTATGAGCTGCCATTCGGTAGAAACTTAAAGGGAATTGAAGCTGCTCTTGGGAAAGGCTGGCAGGCGAACACCCTGATGGTCTGGAACAGCGGCATTCCATTTACGGTTTTGGAGGGCAATGGGGTCGCGAGCACGAACAATGCCGCACAACAGAACGTTCGTCCGAACCAGCTACGGCCCGCAGCCCGGTTCGGTAACAACATCAATGAGTTTTTCGATACGTCGGGAGCAACATTTGCACCCCAGCCTTCGGGAACACTCGGCAGCGAGCGTCGCGATCCGCTTTACGGTCCACACTACCGTCATGCGGACGTGTCCGTATTCAAGGATTTCCCCGTTTATCGTGAATCAACACTGGAGTTTAGGGCCGAAGCGTTCAATGTTGCCAACACCACCAACTTCGGCTTACCAAATAACACCTTCAACGCCAATGCGCAGTACCAGAACTCAGATCCAACGCAGCCGAATTACGTACCTACTGCGACTGACCCTCGTTTGAATCTTTACAACTTCGCGTCCAACAACGTCGGCCAGATCACCAGCACTTCGGCCAACTACAATCCTCGCGAGTGGCAGTTCGCGCTCCGCTACCAGTTCTAACCCAACCAACACCAAAAAAAGCCCGGCGATCGCTCGCCGGGCTTTTTACGTCTATGGCACATCTAGCGGATGTGCTCGATCACCGATCCGAGAATACCGCCGACCGCCCCCGCCGCGCCTTCCCGCGCTCCCCCACCGCCCATATACTGCTGGAGCTTATGCGCCAGCTGCGGCAAGGGCAGGGTTTGGAGCCACACCCGCCCCGGCCCGGTGAGCTGTGCCAGGAAGATGCCGTCGCCGCCGAAAACCATGTTGCGGATGCCCTGGATGCGGGTGATCCCGAAGTTGACCGATGCCTGAAACGCTCCGACATGGCCGGGGTGGACGCGCAGCGTTTCGCCGGGCCGCAGGTCGCGCGTGACCAGCTCGCCCGACAGCTCAAGCCAGGCTACGCCCGAGCCGGTGACGCGCTGCAGGAGAAAGCCGTCACCGCCGAAGATGCCCGCGCCGAGCGACTGCTGAAAGCCCACGCCGATGTTGACCCCGGGCGTCGCGCAGAGGAACCCGTGCCGGTGGAGGAAGTACTCATTGCCCGGCGCGACCTCCACGGGGACAATGTGGCCGGGCATTTTCGCGGCAAACGCAATCTCGCCCGGCGCGCCGAGCGCTCGGTACTCGGTCATGAATAGTGAGCCGCCCCCGGCCAGGCGCTTGATTGCGCCGAAAAAGCCGCCGCCCCCGGCGAACTGCGTGTGCGTGGTGAGCTGGATCGACTGGGACATCCAGCTCAGCTCGCCGGCTTCGGAGATGACGGATTCATTTGGGTCGATAAGAAACTCAAGGACGGGCATGGTGGTGCCGAGAATGCGGCTTTGCATGGGCGCTCCCGCGCGGAAACAGCGCGAACACAGGCTAGCACTCCCGTGCATTGAAAGTTGGGGAAATCCGCAGGGGAGCTTGTAGGCTTGTGCGAGGATGACGGGCCGAGTATTCACTAAACTTCTGCTGGCGTTTTTGCTGGTGCTTTCACTGGGCACGGCGGTGCTGGACTTTTCCGTGCGCCGCATTGTGCAGCGCTCCCTGCTTGGGGGCGCGCGGCAGTTGTATGCGCGGCAGGCGGCCATCCTGGCTCGGCAGGCCGCGCAAACTCCCGCGGCCGCGCTGCCGGCGGTCGTGGAAGCACAGGCCTTGGCTGCGCGGGCCGACGTTACCGTCCTTGACCGCAACGGGCACACAGCGGCGCGGGCTTTAGAGGCCGGTGCGGACGAAACCATACCGGAGACGGTAAGCGCGGGCCAATACACCATTGAGTACCGGTTCTCCCTGGGCGTACTTCACGGTATCTCGCGGCTCTTGCGGGAAGACCTCCTGTGGGCTTCCTTGTTGGCATTCCTGTTCGCGGCCGCCATGGCCGCCGTGCTGGCGCGGCGCGCGGCAGTGCGGTTGGGGCGCATCATGCGCTTCGCGCAGCGGATCGCCGCAGGCGACCTTTCAGCCCGCGTGGAGGAGGCCCGTCTGGACGAAATCTCCGAGGTGGCGCATACCCTGGACGGCACGGCAGCCAAGCTGCAGGAAAGCTTCCGCGCGCTCGAAGACTCGCGGGGCGAGCTCCTGGTACTGCTCCACAGCATCCCCGAGGCGGTGCTGGGTGTTTCGGCAGGGGGCCAGGTGACCTGGTCGAACGGAAAAATGCAGGCGCTATCGCCGGCGGCGGCGCGCGCGGGCCGCTCGCTGGTGGAGTGCTTGCGCGACCCGGAAGTTCTACGTGCCGTGGAAACGGCGCAGCGGGAGCGGGCCGTGGGCCGGGGCAGAGCGACCAACATCGCGCCGGGACGGGCCTTTGCGGTGAGCGCCGCACCCATGGGGGAGGGCGGCGCGGTCGTGATGCTGCAGGATGTGACCGATGCCGAGCGGGCCGAACTGGTGCGGCGGGACTTTGTGGCCAATGTTTCGCACGATTTGCGGACCCCGCTGACCTCCATCAGCGGGTACGTGGAAACGGTGCTCGACGAACCCCTGCCCGAGCAGGCGCGCGAGTTTCTGGGTATCGTGCTGCGCAATGCGAACCGGATGAACCGGCTGACGGCGGACCTGCTGGCCCTGGCAACGGTTGAGTCTCCCGACTACCGCCTGCATTTGCGTCCCATGCAAGCCGAGGCGCTGCTGCAGGATGCAGTCGGCTCGCTGGAAGACCTCGCGCGGGAGACGGGGCTGGTATTGGAGCAGGAGCCGGTGCCGCCGGAGCTTGCCGTATTGGCGGACGAGGACGCGCTGCACCAGGTGTTCACCAATCTGCTTGAGAATGCGATGAAGTATGGTCGCGGCGGCAAGCGGGTGCGGATCGGCGCGAGGGCGGCAGGGCCAACGGTCGAGTTTTGGGTGCGGGATTGGGGCCCGGGTATCGCATCGGAGCACATCCAGCGTATCTTTGAGCGCTTTTACCGCGTAGATAAGGCGCGGTCGCGGGAGTCGGGCGGAACGGGGTTGGGGCTCGCCATCGTGAAGCATATCGTTCAGGCGCATGGGGGTGCCGTGTGGGCGGAGAGCGAACTGGGGCAGGGCACAAGGTTTTGCTTTACGCTGCGTCGCGCGGAAACCTGAAGGGATACTGCCTTGTTCTGGGACAAGCATGTGCAAATGCCTCCTGCCTTCCCGTCCGTGTCACATTCCTTTAATAAAGAAGTCTCAGAATCCAGCTTGTCGAGTGGTACCGATGTTCACCACGCCGGATCTCGCTCAAGGGACCATCGAGTTTGCAGGGTGGCGAGACCGCTTTCCGCTCGAATGAAGAGGGTTAGGTAACCGAACAGAGTTGTCGGAATCTTGAAAATCGGCCTACCGCGATCTTCTGTTCACCTCGTATTCAACAATTTTAGTTAGGGTAGAGATGGTGAGTGGAAATACAAATCAGGTTCAAGTCGCCCCTGCGCCGCAAGTGCAGATGGCGATAGAAGAGCAGGCGAGCGCTCCTTCGTCCGTCCGGCAGTTTTTGGGCCGACGGGGCAGCTCTGCCGGGGCCGACGGCTTTTTTCGCGGGTTGATGATTGCTTGCGCGCTTTCGATCTTTGCGATTGTTGCCTTGATCGTCGCCGAACTCGTTTTGCGCTCGCAATTATCGCTGAAAAAGTTCGGATTCGGCTTCTTTGTTCACTCCGGTTGGGATCCTGTTTCCGGCAACTTCGGGGCGTTTCCGTTTATTTACGGCACTGTGGTTTCGTCGATTGTGGCCTTGATCATCGCCGTTCCGCTGGCGGTGGGTCTGGCGGTGTTTCTCACGGAGATGTGTCCACGACCGCTGCGTGGGCCGTTGGCTTTCTTAACCGAGCTGCTGGCAGCCATCCCGAGCGTGGTGTACGGCTTGTGGGCGGTTTTTATCCTTGTTCCGCTGCTGCGCGGGCAGGTTGACCCGCTGCTGGGTAAAACGTTGGGGTGGACGGGGTTCTTCAGCGGCCCGAACTACGGCGTGAGTATGTTGGCCGCCGGGGTCATCCTGGCCATTATGATTTTGCCCATCATCTCCTCGCTCACCCGCGAAGTCATGCGGTCGGTGCCGGAATCGCAGCGCGAGGCGGTTCTGGCTCTCGGCGCGACGCGGTGGGAGATGATCCGCATGGGCGTGCTTCGCAATGCGCGCATTGGGATTGTCGGCGCGGTGATTCTTGGCCTGGGGCGCGCGCTCGGTGAAACGATGGCGGTCACCATGGTAATCGGCAACCGTCCGGAAATCGCCAAATCGCTGTTCGCTCCCGGCTACTCCATGGCTTCGGTGATTGCGAACGAGTTTTCTGAAGCATCGGACGACCTGTACCTGAGTGCCCTGATTGAAATCGGGCTGGCGCTTTTCCTTGTGACGATTGTGGTGAATGCATTGGCACGGGTGCTTGTGTGGGCAGTGACGCGCGGCACACCGGCGCGGGTGGTGTAGG
>CAXTKZ010000047.1:0-17209 GCA_964244985.1 uncultured Acidobacteriaceae bacterium | reverse complement strand
TTGCTGGCGCTGGCCAGCCTTCTGGGTGTGCCGGTCGGCATTGCAGCCGGTATCTTTCTCGCGGAGTTCGGGCAGGGCAGCCGGCTGGCGAACGCGGTGCGGTTTACGGCGGATGTGCTGAACGGTGTCCCTTCCATTGTGATGGGCATCGCGGTATATTCACTGATCGTGCTGCCGCAGAAGCATTTTTCGGCGCTGGCGGGCGGAGTGGCGCTCGGGTTCATGATGATCCCAACCATCACGCGCACCACCGAGGAAATGCTGCTGCTGGTGCCTGGCTCAGTGCGGGAAGCGGCCCTGGGGCTGGGCGTGCCGAACTGGCGGTCTGTGTTGTCCATTACGCTCAGAACAGCCTCGCCGGGGGTGATCACCGGGTGCATGCTGGCCTTTGCGCGCGTGGCGGGCGAGACAGCACCGCTGCTTTTCACGGCGTTCGGCAATAACTTTTGGAGTTCAAATCTAAACCAGCCGATCGCCGCGCTGCCGCTGCAGATTTACGTCTACGCTATCTCGCCGTATGACGATTGGCATCGGTTGGCCTGGGCGGGTTCACTCGTGCTCATATTGCTGATTGTGATAGCCGTGGCGCTGGTGCGCTACGTTGCCTCACGCGGCACGCTGAAGGGGGCAAGTTAGGTGGGGGTTGGCATCGCGGTGCGCGATTTGGATGCGTGGTATGGCACACACCAGACGCTTTTTAAGATCGGGTTGAATATCCCGGCAAATCAGGCCACGGCGCTGATCGGGCCTTCCGGCTGCGGCAAGTCCACGTTTGTACGCTGCCTCAACCGCATGCACGAGACCAACCCGGTGGGCCGGGTGGAAGGCTCGGTGCGCATCGGCGAGGTGGACATTTACACTGACGCCGCGCCGGTCGAAATCCGGCGGCGGGTGGGTATGGTCTTCCAGCGTCCCAACCCGTTCCCGACCATGTCGATCTACGACAATGTCGCTTCCGGGCTCAAGCTGAACGGCTTCCGCGACCGGCGGGTGCTTGACGAAGTGGTGGAGCGCTCGCTCAAACAGGCGGCGCTGTGGGACGAGGTCAAGGACGACCTGCGGAAAAAGTCCGGCGCGAGCTTGTCGGGCGGCCAGCAGCAGCGGATGTGCATTGCACGGGCGATTGCGGTCGATCCCGAGGTGCTGTTGATGGACGAACCCGCGTCGGCGCTCGATCCGGTTTCAACGGCAAAGATCGAAGACTTGATTTTCGAGCTTAAGTCGCAGTACACCATTGTGATCGTGACGCATAACATGCAGCAGGCAGCGCGCGTGGCGGAGCGGACCGGTTTTTTCTTGTCCGGCAAACTAGTTGAGTTCGATGCAACGCACAAGATCTTCACCAATCCGGGCGATAAGCGGACAGAGGATTACATCACAGGAAGATTTGGGTGAGCAGCTGTTCTGTTCCATCTATGCGGCGACTTAGATAGAAAGCGGTTTCCGTTATTACTTTTTGTTCGACGAGGCAAATACCATGCGGGTTCGTTTTCACCAAAGCCTGGGCGACTTGAAGGAAAAGATTCTGGTGATGGCCGGAATCGCCGAACAGTCCATTGAGCGCGCCGTGGAGGCGTTCCGTACGCGCAATGCCAGTCTCGCCGACCTGGTGGAACACTCGGAAATGCTGATCGACCAGTATGAGTGTGAAATCGACCAGATGGCTCTGGATTTGCTGGCCATGGAGCAGCCGATGGCGATCGATCTCCGGTTTATTCTGGCGGTTATTAAAATCAATGCGGATGTGGAGCGTGTGGGCGATTCGGCAATGAACATCGTGGAGCGTGTGCGGGAGATGCAAGCGTATTCCCCGGTGGAGCTGCCGGTCGATATCCCCCGCATGGCCTCGCTCGCGATCGACATGGTGCGGCGCGCGCTGCACTCGTTTGTAGAAGCCGATGCCGAAGCCGCGCAGCAGGTGCTGGCGATGGACGACGCGGTAGATCACCTGAACAGCAATGCTTACCTGGCGTTGTTGAACTTGATGCGCGAGCGCCCCGAATGCACCGCGCAGGCCCTGAATGCATTGGTTGTGGCCCGCTCGCTCGAGCGGGTGGCCGACCATGCCACCAACATTGCGGAAGATGTTATTTTCTGGGTGCGGGGGGCGGATGTGCGGCACCATGTCGGGGTCATGGGCGACAGGGTGTAAGTCACAAGCTAACTCCAATGAGTGAGAATAAATAACTCTGGAAAATAGAGCGCCTGGCAGATAGGTAAGTTCTCCTGTCCGCGCAGAACTGCGGCATAAGCTTCCAACTGCGGCTCGTGTATGGTGCGCTGCTCGGCCAGCCATGCTTCGCGGTCCACTAAGCCGGGGTCGCCGCCGGTTTTGTAATCGATCATCCAGCGATGCGTTTTGCCTATGCTACCCGGTTCGGCACCTGCCAGGAAAGTGCGGTTGACGCGTACCGTGCGGAGAAGCCCATCCGGGTCGGAAGTCTGCCAGGTACTTTCTGAGAGCGCGCCGGGGTGCGGCGCGAGCAGCCAGGCCCCCACCGGGTCGCTGGCAACACGGAGGGCCTGTGCTGCCAGGTCATTGGCAGTTGCGGCGACAGCGTGGGGTGGAAACCCCGCACTGCGGAGCGCTCGTTCGGCGGCACGCTGGAGGGCAGGGTGGAAGTGTTCCGGATCGGAACTCTCGGCAAGGAGCCTGGACAGCAAATCCAACAAGGCATGAAGAGCCGTACCTCGGGCGCGTGCAGTTGCTGTTCCTTCAGGACGGGAAAACAATGGCCGCCGCGAAGCCGGTTGGCCGCCGTGAAAAGAAAAGGAGGCGCTCGACGGCTTCCACGCGGCGGGTAGGCGCTCAATGGTTTGTTCTGGAACCGCTTCGGCAGCTGCGGCAATCCTAAGCCCGGAAAACTCGCGAGGCGGGCGGGGAAACATTACAACTCCTTGGCCCGCGGAGGTTTCGGCTTGCAGCCTTTCCCGCAGCTCGCCTTCAAAAGCAGGCCAGGCCGCGGCAAGCAGCGAGCCTTCCGCTGGCCGCTCTAGTTCACCTTTTTTTACACCTACCGCGGCAAACAGGTGCAGCCGGGTGCGCGCGCGGGTGCATGCGACATAAAACAAGCGTTTGCGCTCAGCGGCTTCGCGGATCCTGCGCTGCCCTTGGACCCATGCGTAGGTGCGGTCGGCTTCGTCGTCACGGCTGCCCATGGGTGCAAGCAGAAGCTCGTCCTGAAGCGGATCGTCTTTCTCAGCAACCGGGCGGCTGCGCTGGAGCATCGCTACCAACTGTGTGCTGCTGCCGCGCGGTTTGCGGTGAAGGCCGGGCAAAAGAACGACCTGAAAGCCCAAACCTTTCGCCTTGTGAATCGTCATCAGCTCGATGCCGAACCGGTCGTTCGCACCCGCGGCGGGCGCGGCGCACAAGCGGGCAAGCCGCAAAGCGAAGTCGCCGCGGAAAACCTCCACGCCGGACGGTGAAAGCCCGTCCAGGAGCCGGAAAAAAGAGTCGGCGTTATCCCGCGCCGTCGGATGGAGGCAGGCAGGGCCGCCGAGCGCGGTCCAGGCACGTTCCACCCATGCGGACAAAGATCCATTGTTGCTTTCCGTATAGCGGGTGCGGAGCGACTCGGCCAGCGCGCTCCAAACCCGGCTGACGCGGGCGCGGCCATCGGTGGAAAGCAGGTGAGCGCGTTGTGGAATGAGCTCGGGGACGGGTTTGCGCAGCAGCTCCGGATCGTCCGCGCTGGTCAGCATATGCAGATCGCCGAGTAGAAGTCCACACCACGGCGCGCGCAGCACAGTGAGCCAGGCCTGGCGATCCGCCGGATGAAGCAGCGCCCGCAGCATCATGAGCAGGTCGTGAACCTCGGGCCGGTCGGCAAGAGGCTCCAGATCGATACCCCGATACGGAATGCCGGCGGCGCGCAGAGCCGGAAGGATCGCGAGGAGGTGCGGACGCGCTGTCACCAGCACGGCTACCCGGTATTCTTCTTCGCCCCGCGCCTGGGCGGCGGCGATGCGGGGCAGCTCGGCCTGAAGCACACGCACCACTGCCGCGGCTTCAGCCTGGGCGGGATCCGTTTCGGCATCCGTTCCATTTTGGGAATCGTCGTCCTGCTCCTCGCTGTTCTGTGCGCCTCGGAATGGTGCAGGTAAGTTATCTTCACTGAAGACGAACTGTGGATGGAACTGAAGGCTCCGCTCCTGCTCCAACGCCCGGGCGGCTTGCGCCGGAACGAACTGATCGGCTTTCCCGCCGGCGAACATGGCCTCAAATCGAGTGTTAAGTGCTTCCACGAGCCCCGCATGAGAGCGGAAGTTGTGCGTGAGCTGTAAAGGATGGCAAGGATGGCGGCTACCGCTGCCGCAGGGCAGGCCGTGCTCGCGGGTTTCGTGGAACAAGGCAACTTCGGCTTCCCGAAATCCATAGATGGATTGCAGGGGATCGCCGACAACAAACGCTGTGCGGCAGTCGCCGGGCTGCCACTCGCGGAGCAGTTCCGCAATCAATCGGTATTGCGAACGGGAGGTGTCCTGAAACTCGTCGATTAGAAGATGCCGCTTTTGTTCGCTTTCGAGCAATCCCCGCAGGGTGGAAGGATCTTCCACAACGAACTGAGCGGCCTGGGCGATCTCGACGAAGTCCACCTGTCCGGCCTCGGCAAACACAAGCCTGAGCTCGCCTGCAGCACGGCGTAGCACAAGGAGGATGGCGCGAAGGGTAGCCCACTGGTCGTCGGAGTAGCGGGGAGAAGGCAGTGCGCGCAGCTGGCAAAGCAGGCTGTGCACGCGCGCATCGTTCGATAACTCCCCGCAGCAATTCTTGATACGCTCTTTGAAAAGCTTGCGCAAATCCTTGCCCGGACCGCTGCCCGCGGCCGGGAAACCCTGCTTTTCATTCCATTGCTTGCGCCAGCCGTTCTCTTTCGTCAGCAGCAGATGGGCCAGGGCCAGCCAGTGCTCCACCGTCCCGACGCGGTCGCAAAGCAGGCGCAGGTCGGGCTCGTTCTCATTGACAGCTTGCCCGCTTAGGTTTTCGGCGGCGTAGCGGGCGAGCTCCCAAAGCTCGGAATGCTCGCCGACCGCGTTCTGTAAGCCCAGGAGTACGCTGTCGACCTCTTCTTGAAACGGCTCTTCAAGCGTGGCGCGGACCTCATCCCAGTCCACATCCTCACCCCCGTGCAAAGGCAGCACGGAGAGCCAGCTGTCGCGGCGCGCCAGCATGGCAGCCAGCAGCCGTTCCAGCTCATGGAGGTTGTTGTCGCGGCGCAGCAGGAGCCCGGCAAGCGCGTCTTGCAGTGCAGGGTCAGCATCGTCGTCGAGCAGCGCCGTGGTGCGCCGGGCCGCCGCGTTGTAGAAAGCCTGCGCGTCTTCCGTCGGCTGCAGGTCGCCGCCGAGCCTGGCCAGCAGCGGCTGCGAGTGCGCGAGCCGGAGGCACAGCGAATCGATCGTTTCAATGGCGAGCCGGTGCGGCTGTTCGAGAATGCGCCAGCCAAGCAGTTCGGCATGCTCCCAAGCGCGGCGCGCAAGCGTGGCAACACCGGCATCCTGATCGCGGGCTTTCTCCAGCGCCTCCACGATCCGCGTCCGCATTTCAGCCGTCGCGGCGCGAGTAAAGGTGATGGCAAGGATCTGTTCCGGTTCTTCCACCTCGGCCAGCAGCGCAAGGAAGCGCTCGGTCAGCAGGTTGGTTTTGCCCGCCCCGGCCGGTGCCTGCACCAGGATGGAGCGGCTGGTGTCCACCGCCGCCCGGCGCGCCGGCATGTCTTCCGGTTCGATCGTTATCGAGGGGTGCTCAGGCATCGGCTTCCATTTCCTCAGCAGCGGGCGGGCTCGCCTGGGACCGGATGCGGCAGACTCCGTACAAGCCGCATAAACGGCAGGTGGCGTCGCCCCGCGCAGGATCCACACGCGCTTGGCCACTCGCAAAATCTTCTGCCAGCGCCGTCAGGGAGTCGGCCCACTCGTCGTACGGCGGCAGCATCCCACCGCTTTCACTCCCGTACGCCGCCAGCTTTGTTTTTCCCTTGCCGGGTCGGATCTGTGCAAACGCGATCTCGCCCACGTCGGCGATGCCCCCGAACACCGCGTAGATCGGCAGCTGCGGCTCCTCCAACCGCGCGCCTTCCCACAAACTCGGAGAAACGCGGTCGGCGGTTTTATAGTCGAGCAGGAAAGCGCGCCCATCGTCGAGCCGGTCGATGCGATCCACCCGCAGATTAAGGCGAAGCGGGCCGACAGCAACATCGGCGAGTCTTTGTTCGAGCGCGGCAACGCTGAAGGGGGCGCGCGCCGCTTCCACCTGGAGCCAGCGCAGCAGGCGGCTGTGGAGTCGCCGCTGTTCAAGATGGAGGTACGCCTTACGCCACGGATCGCCGGCTGCCTCGCGCATGGGAGCGATAAAAACACGGTAGATCGCTTCGCCAAGCTTTTTGTGGAGCGAGCCGTCAGCCATGGCCTGCGTGAGGTCGGCGAGAGAGTGGAGGCGATCAGGCTCGCCGGGCTCCGTGGACCACAAGCGCTCGAGTGTGCGGTGCAACAAAGTGGCGCGGTCGGCGGCGTTCAGTCCCCAGGCTTCGTCCTCGATCGGAGCTGCCCCCAGGCGCTTAGCCGCGAACGCCTGGAACGGGCAGGCCGCCTGGTACTTAATGACTTCGCTGCCGCCCGCGGGTTGACTGCTCGGCCAAGGGGGGCCTGTTGTTTCATCTGAATCGCGCACCGTTTCGACAAGCTGCTCTATCCGGGGAGCGGCCGTCGGCTCGGCCTCCATCTGTAAAGCCCGGAGCAGCGGAGACGGTCGCGCCGGCGCGCCCCCAAGCTGTCGGGCATAGCTGATGACCACCTTGGGAGCGCTCGCCAGGACGCGTTCCAACTGGGCTTCGGCCAGCGCCAGAGCCGCTTCGGGGCTGGTGTGCGGCATGCCTGCATCGCGCTGGAGGCCGGGGGCGAGCAGAGGGTGCAAACGACCGCTTTTCGGCCAGCGGCCTTCATTCGCGCCCAAAAGCCACACGGCATCGAAGGTGAGCCCGGCAGCTTCGGAAATGCTCATGATCTGGATGGGGGCGCGGTGCGACTCCGCGGCAAGAATTTCCTGTGTGGCCGCCGAGGCGAGCTCCTGCACAAATCCTCGCCAGCGGACGCGCCCCCCCATCAGAGTGAGCGTTCCGGCTCTGTCAAGGAGCGAATCCCAGCACGCGCGTGCCTGAAAGGGAAGGGATGAAAGCTCGCGGTAGCCAGGCCAGCCTATAGACGCAAGCAGGGCCGGCACGGATTCCGCCCATTCGCCATGCGAGCGCAGCCGGTTGCCTGTGTGCGTCCATTCATTTGCCCCCTGTAAACGTTGTGCAAACGATTGCGGAAGCAAACCGGGCCGCTTCTCTGCATGGCGAAGCAATGTGTTGAGCCCGAGCTCGGTCGTAAGGAGGCCGCGTTCACGCAAGGCGGCATCGGTTTGCGCCAGGGCAAAATGCTCTTCAGGGCTCCCTGCGAAGAACCCGCCAAGAAGCAGGCTGGAAACTTCGGCGGCAGGGAGAGGGCCAGCCGTCCAGCGAAGTGCAAGGACGGCCGCGTCGATCAGGGGGACGGTGCTGAGAGGAGCTCCCAAGGCAAACTCGTAAGCAGGCGCGGCAAGGCTGCCTAAGGAGGCTTGCCGAAAAACTTTATCGATTTCTGTGCGCAGGGACTGAACCTCTTGCGACAGAATGCCGATAGAAAGGTTGGGTTGTTCCTGGAGCTGCGCACGGGTCCACTGGGCGCATGCGCGAAGTTCTTCCTGCTCGTCGGCGGCGCAGATGAGGCGTTGATGGATAGCTTCTTCGTTGAGACGTGCATGAACCACGCGTGTTCCATGGGCCTCAAACGCTTGAAGAAGCTTTTGTTGCTCAGGTGTAAAACAATCGAAGCCTACGAGGTAAAGTTCAGGAGGCATGAGAAGATCGGCCGCGTGAAGGTATAGATCGTCAGCGATCCGGCACCGGCTGCGGACCTGGAAATGATCGCAAAGCGCGTCGTATGCCGAGGCCCAGTTCAGGAAGCGTTCGGCATCCTCGTGTGCCGCGGCCCATGGCGCGCGACGATAGCTATGCGCCTCGTAGGCGGACAGCAGTGCATATGCGGATTGCGCAAGCCGGGCCAGGCTCTCGGGCGAAACCACAGCTGTCGCTTCATCCCCTTGTACGTGCTTCCAGAGCAGCTCTTCCTGCAGAGGGTTCAGGAGCGCCGGCAGCTCCGGGTGAGCATCCGCCAAAGTGGCGTACAACGTTTCAAGCCGACAGCTCCAGTCCTCGATCGAGGGAGCTCGCCAGCTGCGCAGATTTCGGGCGCGGGCATGGTCTGCATACGCGCGGGTCAAGGCGCGGGCGGCGCGCCGGCTGCAGGTAAGGATGTGGGCGCCGCGGGCGAGGGCTTCTATAAGCTCGGGGGGGAGCATGATTGTTCCTGAGTGTACCCGGACGGCGGTGTGAACACTCCGCGGATTAGACTAGATGGGTGGGAAAAGCTTCGCGCTGTCTTCAAAGTGCATCCATTGCGGCACTGCTGATTTTGCCGGGTTGCCATCGCGGCTCCGCATCTGCGGGCGACGGCGAACCGGTCCGACATTACCCCATCTCGGGGCGAGTGATCGGCACCAACTCAGAGTCGGGTGAGGTGGAACTGGACGCTGCCGAGGTTCCGGGCTTTATGGCCGCTATGGTGATGCCATACAAACTCGAGACTCCCCGCGAGTTGAAGCAGCTGCACAGGGGCGACCGGATTCGCGGCACGCTGAATGTCGGCGGCAGCGCTACAACCCTGGCGCAGATTGCCGTAACAGACCGGAGCAAGGAAGTGAAGGAGCTGGGTCCGGAAGCAGCGGCCCGTTCCATCCCAGCGGGCGCGCCCGTGCCTGATTTCGCGTTGACGGACCAGGATGGGCGGGTTGTGCAGACGAGCAATTTCAGGGGAAAACTGCTGCTGGTTACTTTCGTGTATACAAACTGTCCTTTGTCGGACTACTGCCCTAGAGTGAGCCACAATTTTGCCGATATAAACGAACAGTTAACTAAGTTGCCGGAGCTGTATAAGCGCACGCACCTGCTGACAGTTTCGTTCGACCCGGACCGCGATACGCCAGCTGTGCTCCGATCCTACGGCGGTGCGTATACGGGTCGGTACACGCAGGAAAATTTCGAGCATTGGACCTTTGCCGTGCCGAAAAAAGAAGATTTAGAGCCGGTGCTTGCATTCTTCAACGTGGGAGCGGTGCCCGCGCCGGGCGGTACACTGACGCACACGCTTTCCACTGTGTTGATTGGGGAAAATGGGCGTGTGCTCCACTCCTACCCAGGGAACCAATGGACCCCGGCTCAGGTGTTGGCCGACATACGAAGGAGTTTGGGCGCGTGATTGCGATTTTGATGGGCGTGACGGCAAGCGGCAAAACGACGATCGCTGAGGCGCTCGTAAAGCGGACTGGGTGGGAGTATGCCGAAGGAGACGACTACCATACGGAAGCGAATAAGCAGAAGATGCACGCCGGAATCCCGCTCACGGATGAAGACCGCGCGCCATGGCTCCAGGCGCTGCATGGTGTGCTGCTCGGGTGGGTGCGGAATGAGAAAAACGGCGTAATGACTTGCTCGGCGTTGAAGAACGAGTACAGGAAAACGCTCACAGCCGACCTGCCGGATGATGCCATCCACTTTGTGCTGCTGGAAGTGCCGCGTGGGGAGTTAGTGGAACGCCTGAAGCATAGAGCAGGCCACTTTATGAATCCGGCGCTGCTCGACAGCCAATTGGCAGCGCTTGAAATTCCGGGAAATGCAGTGCATATCAAGGCTCTTGGCGATGCGGGAGCAGTGGTCGAAGACGTCCTTGAACAGCTTGGTATTGCGCAAAAGGCTCCCCGGCAAAGGCTTTAAGCCCCTGTAAGATAAACCTATGGCTCGTTTTACGATTTTAATCGGTACGATTCTGGCACTGCTAGGCGTACTCACCTATATGGGAACGGGCGAAAAGTTCCCGACATCGCTGATCCCGGTCATCTTCGGACTCATCCTGATTGGGTGCGGCATGCTGTCGCGTACCTCCGACGTGAAAAGACAGGCATTGTGGATGCATGTCGCCGTAACGATCGGGCTTTTAGGTTTTTTGAGTACTGCCAAGTCGATCGTAGACTGCATTCGTATGAAAACCGTGGGATTGCAGGTGCGGTTTCCGGTTGCCGTTGAGGAAAAAGCGGCGATGTCGGTGCTGTTGCTCGTGTTTGTGATTGCCTGCGTCCGAAGCTTCGTTGAGGCGCGCCGGACGAGGGTGGCAGCCTAGGTGCGGGGCGCTGGTGGAGGCTTCGGCCTGAGTGCGGAGCGTGGTAGCACGGGGCGCTCGGCGCAGCGTGCTGGGGCAGGCGAGACCGGGCCCAAAAAGAAGCCGAACCTGAAGAAAGTGCTGCCTGAAGTCTGGAAGCTGGTTCGTCCGCGTCGATGGCTGCTTTTGTTCGGGCTGGTGCTGGTATTGGTAAAAAGCGCCTCGGGTATGGTGCTGCCGTTCGTTACCAAGTATCTGTTAGACAAAGTTTTTGCCCCGCATCGGGTCCAGCTGCTGCTGCCGCTCGTCGGAGTTGTGCTGGCTGCAACGGCGGTTCAAGCTGCAAGCTCCTATGCGCTCACACAGCTGCTTTCGAAAGCGGCGCAGCGCATGATTACTGAACTGCGTGAACAGGTGCAGCAGCATATCGGGCGTTTACCGGTTTCGTTCTACGACGCAAACCGTACCGGGGTGCTGGTCTCCCGCATCATGACGGACGTCGAAGGCGTACGCAACCTGATCGGCACGGGGCTGATCGAGTTTGTGGGTGGCATCGCCACCGCGATTGTGGCATTCGGCATCCTGGTCCAAGCCAGCTCGCGCATGACATTTGTCTTGTTCGGGGTGCTGCTCGCGTTTGTGTTTGTTCTGCAGCGGGCGTTTAAAACGATTCGGCCCATCTTTCGTGAGCGAGGCAAGATCAACGCCGAAGTGACCGGGCGTTTAACGGAATCGCTCGGTGGTGTGCGCGTGGTCAAGGGCTACCATGCCGAGGCGCGTGAAGCGCGGGTGTTCTCTGCCGGGGTACATCGGCTGCTCACCAATGTCATCTCCTCACTCACCGCAACGAGCCTCCTGGCATTGTCGGCCACTCTGGTGCTGGGCATTGTGGGTCTTTTAGTGATGTGGTTTGGAGGACGTGAAGTGCTGGGCGGCCGGCTCACCACGGGCGGCTATTTCCAGTACACAGCGGTACTCGCTTTTATGATCGCGCCTATCTTCCAGGTGGTGAACGTCGGGACGCAACTGACGGAAGCTGTTGCCGGGCTTGACCGCACCATGGAGGTACTTGGCGAGCGGGAGGAGTTCGGCGACCCCGCGCGTAAGCGGGTGCTGCCTGCTATCAGTGGCCGGGTGGAGTTCCGCGACGTTCATTTTGCCTACGAAGCCGACAAGTCGGTCCTGCACGGAATATCGTTCACTGCAGAGCCGGGAACCGCAACCGCGCTTGTCGGTTCCTCCGGCTCTGGGAAAAGCACTATCATTTCGCTGATTTGTGCGTTTCACGCCCCCACTGCAGGGCAGGTATGGGTGGACGGGGTAGACCTGTCCACGGTCGACCTTTCCAGTTATCGATCGCAGTTGGGCGTTGTGTTGCAGGAGTCGTTTCTGTTCGACGGCTCCATTCGGGACAATGTCGTGTTTTCCTCGCCCGATGCTACAGAACAGGACTTTCTCCGCGCCTGTCGAATTGCGCGTGTTGACGAGTTCGCAGAGCGCTTCGATGAAGGCTATGACACAGTCGTGGGTGAGCGTGGAGTCAAGCTTTCCGGCGGCCAGCGGCAGCGTTTGTCCATCGCCCGCGCGCTCCTGGCAAATCCGAGACTGCTGATTCTCGACGAGGCGACCTCTTCGCTCGATTCCGAATCGGAAGCCATGATTCAGCAGGGACTCAACACACTGGTGCAGGGGCGGACGACGTTTGTCATCGCGCACCGGCTTTCGACGATCCGCAAGGCCGATCAGATCCTCGTGGTCGAGGGCGGTACGATCGTGGAGCGTGGAACGCACGCAACGCTTTATGCGCTCGGCGGACGCTACTATGAGCTCTACACCCGCCAGCATGGGATTGAAGAAAACCTGTTTCTCGCGCCGGGTGAAGGGGATGTGGTCGCGGTGGCTTGATTACTGGGGCGGCTGCAGGTCCACCTCGCCCGCTCCCATGTTCACCTTAAGGATATTCATGCCAGCGTGGTCATGGGGTCCCGACCGGTAGCCGGCGTATTTTCGCTGTGGCAGTCGCTACCGGATGCGTAGCATCGAACCGTTGTACCCGCTAACAACATGGCTGCCGCAACAAACAGTATTGACTCCATAGTTCCTGCCTCCCGTACCTGCTTGGCGAAAGATACGCGGCGCCGCCGCTTTTGGTTCCGCCGGAAAACAGGGCCGTTTCGGTATTCTGAAGCGGTATGTACTTCAACCCCATCGCCGGCTCCGACCAGGCGCTGCTCTTCACGGAGCAGTTGCTTGTATTTGCAACCGTGATCGGGTCGGTGGCGATGTTGCCCCCATTTATCGAGTTCATCTCCGAGCGCCGTAAAACCAAAGAGCGCATTGAGTTGTCGCTCGAAGACGAGCCGGTGGAAGCGCTGCGCCCGCGGCTCGCCGGCATGGACGCGCTGCTCGGCTCGATCGACGACCTGGTGGACCGTGCGCGCAACCCGGAGGTGTACCAGAACCTGAAGATCGGCAACGAAGTGTTGATCATCGGCCCTGCGCAGAGTGGGAAGAAGTCGTTGGCGCAAACGCTGGCTAAGCGCACCGGGATGGAGCGGCTGGTGACGGTGTACAACCCGCGCGATTCAGACGCGCTGGCGGAGGCCAAAAGTCTGGTGCGGGGGTACAAGCGCAAACGCGTCATGCTGCTGTTGCCGCGCATCGACCTGGCCTATAAGGAAAGCGATCCCGAAGTGCTGGCTGAGCTCGATGCACTGATTGAGAGCACGTCGGAGCGAGTGAATGTGCTGGTGGTCGCGACGGCAACGACGTTTGTGCCCGATTCGGACCTCGACAATGCGTTCGGCATCAAGCTGGTGCTGCCCGGCGCGGAAGTGCTGGAAACCGATCGGCGGGAGATTCCGCCGGACGCGCAGAGAATGCTTGCCGAGGTCACGGCGTTTTACCTGGCCGAGGCGCGGAGGCGAGGCTTCGCGCTCCAGGGACTGTCTGAAGAAGAGTTTTGCCGGGCTGTGCTGGACGTGGCGATGAACCCCGCGGAGATCGAGGACATCGTGACGCTGTGTGAGACATCGGCGTTGTTTCGGCGGAGAACGAAACGGGCTTTAGCACTGGCGATTACCCCGGAGATTCTTGAAACGGCGATCGGGCGAGTTGCTGTTGGGTGAGTTGTCGCATGGCAACACGCCCATCAACGCTGAAATCGATCCCCTGCCTTGATTTCCTGACCAGGAGCTTGTCGTTCTGTATGTCATTGATAACGCAATCCGCTGCATATTCAAATGTTCAAGGAAAGTATTTGTACATGAATAAACTCCGCCGATCGACGACGGCGATCCATATTGTCCTGATCAGCTCAATATTTGGGCTTACCCGTGCTTTAGCGATTGCAGCAGGCATGCACTATTCAAAGGTGGAAGCCGCCGGACTTTGGCAGCTGCTCGATCTTGAGCTGCTGCGCAACCACCTTGGCCAAAGCTTGTTGTCCCTGCACGCGCAACCTCCATTGTTGAATCTCATTGTCGGCGTTGCAGAAAAATTGGCAGGCGATTCCTTCGGCATCCTGATCGCGGCGGTTCAGATGACATGCGGACTCTTCGCCGTTCTTGCTATCTACGGAGCACTGCTTTTTGCGGGAGTGGCCTCGGTAGGGCGCCTCATCGTCGCTTTTCTGCTCTTACTCAATCCCGTGGAGCTGACACTTGAGTTCGACGCACTTTACGGAGAATTAGCTTACTGTTTTTTATGCTTTCTTGCGTTTGCCATGGTCGTTTACTTAAGGTCCCGATCCAGACGCAGCCTGGCTGCAATGGCAACTCTTATGGTCTTGCTTACCCTGCTCCGATCCACGTACCAGTGGATCTGGATTCTGCTGTTGTTCGCAATACTCTGGACCAACTTAAGGAGTGAACGCCGCCGCCTGGCCGCTGCCGCCGCGATCACAATCGGCTGCAGCCTGCTCTGGCCCGCTAAGAACTACATTCTTTTTCATCATTTCAGCTCATCCACCTGGCTGCCGTTCAGCATTGCCAAGCATTGGGACGGGAGAGACCCGGCCATCGAAGCATGGAGCCGGGAAGGTCGACTTGCCACATTTCCAATCGGGATTCGAAATGACCAAGAGTTTGCCGCCTGGCTCCAAAACTCCTGGGGTATGCCGCCGACCGGCCACCCTCAACTGGATCGGATTACTAAAAGTACCGGCGGCGCATATAACTGGAACTCTGTCGCGATGCTGCACATGCACGAGGGGGAAGCGAAGGACGATGTATTTCTTATAAAGCACAAGCCGTCCGAATATCTTCTGTCGACAGCGCATGCATTTTTTGCTTACATGCGGCCTTCGGATGATTACTACGCAATCGTCAAAGAAAAGCTCTGGCGGGAGAACTTTGAGAGAATCGCCACGATTGATGCAAGGATGCGCCTGTTGTGCTGCACACCGTTCCAGTCGCGCTTCGATCTTCCAGACGCAATGATGTTAGAAGCCGACAACCGGCAGACATCGCATGTAACGCTGGTAAGTGCTTTACGTCGTCTCTGCCTCGGGGCGGCTGCCGCCAACTTATTACTGCTCGCCTGCATATGTTCCTTTGCCAGGCGATCGTTCTGGGCCGACAACCTAATCGGCAAGGTAGCCGTCATGCTTCTGACGGCTACCATCGCGTATGTTTTTCTCCTGAGTAACCTGGTGGAGGTAGGAGAGAATATGCGCTTTCGCCTGGAAACGCAGCCGCTTGTGTTTGCGGTTTGTGCTATTTTCCTGCAGCAGCTATGGCAAAAGCGGACGTGGAAATAAGTCGGCTTCATCCATGCGCCGCTGCATCCAGAACGGCGGCGCAGCGGGTAAGGGCTTCCGTGATGACCGCGAGTTGCTGCTGCGCCGTCGCGGCAGTGTGGGCGTCCAGCGCCTCATTCACCCCGGGGATCACGACTGCGGCATAGCCCGTGTACCGGCCCGGTGCGTAGATAGTGTGCTTGTACCAGGGGCGGTTGGGCAGGCCCCCTTCGGTGAGCAGGGCACCTTCGGCGGCGCGCAGGGCCGCATTGAGCGCCCTATTGCCGGCGGCGGGCGCGATAGCCTGCTTCGCATGCACGGCGTCCGCAGCAGCCAGCAATTTCTGCGCGGCTGCGCTTGCGGCTGATGTGTCCAGAGCCAGCCCTAAGTCGCCGGCTTTGGTTTTCGCAGCGGCAATGTACTCGCCGATCTCCCGGGCATAGGTCACATAGTCGTAGGGCAGCACATCGGCGTCCGCCATGTGGAGCACCTCAAGCCCGAAGACGCGCGCTTGCTGCTGCTCATAAACAAAGGTCGGGTCTGCAAACCTGGTAAACCAGGCATAGTTGTCGAACACCGAGTGGTACACGCCATAGGGCCCATCGGAGCCCATATCGGCCGCCGGCACACCCAAGTGCTGGATAAAAGGCGTGTAATCGGAACCGGAACCAAGGTCGCCGATCCGCACCGGGTCGGTGGAGGAGCCCGCGCCGGGCCGCTGCTCGTTGAAGCCGTTGTTGACCGCGCGGTTTTGGGCAGTGCGCTGCGACTCGCGCCAGGCGTCGTACACGGACGGCCCGCGCGGGCTCGGGACTTCACGGGTCACTTCGCGGATGAAGTCTTTGAGCGAGGGTACGGCGGAGGAGTTGAAGTTCGGCCCGGACACACCGACATCCATGTTGAAGTAGGCAACAGCATGGGCAAGCTCGGTGGCATGCTGCTCGGCCCACTCGGTCGAGCCGATCAGTCCTTCCTCCTCAGCATCCCAGGAGGCGAAGATGATGCGGCGCTTGGGCCGCCAGCCTTCCTTCAGCAGCACACCGATGCCGTGCACCGATTCGAGCATGGCGGCAGTGCCGGAGTTCGGGTCGACGGCCCCGTACGTCCAGGCGTCGCGATGGTTGCCGGCGATCACCCAGGCGTCGTTGCCGTCGGAGCCTTCAACACTGCCGGTCACATCCCAAATGGTGCGAAAGCTGTACTCTTCCTTCACCTGCAGGTGGACGGTCACATCCCCAGCGCCGCCGACGTGGTAATGAAAAGGCAGCCCGCCCTGAAAGCCGACCGGCGCACCGGGGCCGCCCAGGTTGGCGAGGATCGGCTCGGCGTCGTGGTAGGAGATGGGCAGCGACGGAATATGGGGTTGGCTCGGGGCCTGCTCTGGCGCGGTTCGCTTTGCGGCGGGCAGGTCGGGCGTGGACGCCACGCCGGGCGTGGTCACATCCCCAGGATACTCAAACATGTACTGGACCGAGCCGCGCTGGATGCCGGTGTCGGGCCGGTAGGGTCCATCGGGGTATTTGTCGCCGCGGGCGTAGCCGTCGTCGGTAGGGTCGGAGTAGATGAGGACCCCGGCCGCGCCGCGCTCCTGTGCGATGTACACCTTAACGCCGCGGTAGTTGGTCCCGTAGCGCACCAGCACGAGCTTGCCTTTGACGGAGATGCCGAGCGCATCGAGCTTTGCGAAATCGGCAGGGGTGCCGTAATTGGCATACACCACGGGCGCGGTGACATCGCCGGAAGCGCCGGAGCTGGAAAACCCGGGCAGCACGCGCTTGTCGTCCTGGAACGGATCGGAAGAAACGTGCTCGGGGGTCGGCCCCTGCAGAAGAACCTTGCCGCTTTTATCGAGGACGGTCAGGCTGCGCGCCCCGGGTTTATTCAGCCACGCTGTGTACTCGGTGATTTTGGTTTGGAGGCCCGCTGCACGGAACTTTTCGGCGACATACTGTGCGGTTTTGTAGTCTTCGGGCGAGCCCGCGACATGCGGCGCGGCAGTAAGGGTTTTCAGGTGTTCGCCGGCGAGTTTGGCTTCGGGGACCGCAAGGAAGTCGCGATCCCATTTCGCCTGCTCTGCCTGAAAATCATGGAAGCCGAATACCTGCTGCGGCAGGGGCGGCATGGTTTGCTCGGCTGGCAGGGCAGCCAAAGCGATGCCGACGGCGGCGACGGAGACGAGGGCGGCGGCGATGCGGAGGGGCAAGGGGCGGGTGTGCTCCTTTGGCGGGATACGGGCAG
>CAXTKZ010000046.1:1617-24473 GCA_964244985.1 uncultured Acidobacteriaceae bacterium | reverse complement strand
GCGGGTCCGAAGGAGTTGGCCGAAGCCAACCCGATCATGTGCAGCCCGGCGACGCTGGTCTGGAAGCTCGGGCTCAGAACAGGTGTCCCTTCGACAGTCGAGATCTGCCCTGCCAGCGCGGGATCGAGGAATTTCAACGCCGCAATGCTCGGCTTGTAGCCCGTCGCCGCAACGATGTGGTCTGCCTCAAACACCTGCCCCGGCTTATCCGGCTGATCGTAAGTGATGCGCACTTTCGCGCCGTCCCACGCCGCGTCTTTGATCTGCGCGCTCATATGCATGGCGATCCGGCCTTCGACCTTGTCCTTCATGAACCAGCCCGGAATTGGTCCCAGGTGCCGCCGGACGACGCGGTGGCGGAACCGCTGCGGCAGGGCCCGGAAAAGGAGCGGCGCGTCCACGCAGATCACATACTCCCACCCGACGCCCAGCCCGGAGCGCGGGTACAGGACGCGCCGTTTAAGGGGACGGGGGTCCATCTCGGGGATGTAAAAGCCGATTTTCGGGCGCCGTCCCATGATGTGCACGTCTGCCCCGGCATCGGCAAGCGAGGCGGCGGTATCGACCGCGGAAGCACCGGCACCGACAACCAACACGCATTTTCCTGCAAATCGGCTGCTCTCACCGCTCATGAAACTATGGGTTACCGCTTCTTCTGGTAATCCGCGCAGCTGTTCGGGCACATATCCAAAGTGTGTAATTCCTACCGCCAGCACAACTCGCTGGGCGGTAAACTCTTCACCCTGCGCTGTACGCAGAAAAAACAGCCTGCCTCGTTTTTCAACATGCGCAATGTCTGTCGTCTCAAGTTGGGGTACCATGCGCTGCTGAAAAGCCAGTCCGTATGCCACAAAAGTCTCAAGCGGAATTGGCATACCGGAGCGTTTGTAAGGAATATCCTGTTCGCGGCAAAAGCGCTCAAGTGTGAATTCGCGCCGAGGATCGTACAAAGTAGAGGCGTATCCATCAGATTTCAGGCACATTCCCGCAGGCATGTTGCATTGCCAGCTTTGCATGGGCCTGCCGAAGATGCGATGGTCCGCGCCGGCTGCGCGCAGATGCGCTGCAAGGGATAGTCCGTACGGCCCCGCTCCGATGATTGCTGTCTGGGTATGTTGCATGCGCTTCGCCTGCTTGGAAGTTTCGGGTGGATCGTGAAATATTTTTACCATATTGGGAAAACCGAGCGCTTGTTACTAAAGATTGATTTCAGTAATCATGCGCTTGCACTACTATCGGCAAAGTTCAAAGAAACATTACGCCTCGCTAAGAAGGCGGAAAGCAGTATAGCTATGTCGGTGTCTTCCATTCTCATCCTTACCACTCAGCCCTGGCTGCAGGTTACGCGGCTCGCTTTAAGGCTGGTGGAATACGGTGCGCGCGTATCGGCCATCTGCCCGGACGAAAGCCATTTGCCGCATGCGCCGGGAATTGCGCGGCGCTTTCGCTACCGGCTTGCCAACCCGCTCGGCTCCGTACGCCACGCCATCAAGGCGAGCGGGGCTCATTACCTTGTCCCTGCCGACGACCTGGCCGTATGGTTTTTGCACGAACTTGCGGAAACCGATCCGGCACTCCGCCCTTTGATTGAGCGCTCACTCGGACCCATCGCCTCGCAGCCCGTGCAGCGGTCGCGGTTCAAGCTGCTCGCGCTTGCCCACCAACTTGGCGTGTCTGTGCCGCAAACTGAGCTGATTGGAGGCAGCGCCGACCTCCACCGCTGGTGCACTGCTCACCCTGAGGGCTTTGTTCTTAAAAAAGACGGTACCTGGGGCGGGCGGGGCGTCGAACTCGTCCAAGGCAGTGAGGAAGCGCATGAAGCCTATGCCCGCCTGCAGAAGCCCGCAGCGTGGAGCGAACGTGCAGCGCAATGGCTGCGCGCCGGTGACGGCTCGGCATTTGCACGCTTGCGCTGCCTGGGGCAGCCTGAGATCACGGCGCAAACGCTGGTACGCGGCGTGCCCGCTAACTCTATGTATGCCTGCCGCGAAGGGAAGATCTTGGGCGAAGTGCAGGCGCGCGTCGCTGCCTCCAAGGGTCAGACTGGGCCGTCGCTGGTGGTGCAGCTCATCAAAGACCCGAGCATTACACGCGCGGGAACTGAGCTCGCGTCCGCGCTCGGCTTATCTGGTTTTTTCGGGCTCGACTTCATCCTCGATGCACATACAGGAAAACCCTACCTGCTGGAAATGAATCCGCGCTCGACTCAGTTGGGCCACATCGCGGTTGCCGGGCAGGCGGACCTCGTCGGCTTGATGTGGGCGCAGTGGACTGGCACCCCCGTACCCGCAAACGCCGACCCGCAGCTTTCGCCCGCTGTGTGGTTCTACCCCGACGCCGAAACCTGGACGCATGACACAGCAAGCTTTCCCGGCTGCCGGCCCGATATGCAGCCCAACGAGAGGGAAGGACTCACACGATTGATTGAGCAGAAGAAGGTACGTGGAGGTTTGCGGAAACTTGCATGCAACTCGGCATCGCTGTTTCGTGGAGCGTTCAGCAATGAAGCGATACTGCAGCCTTTTTACTTCCAGAGCTTAGGTCATCGCGAAAAGACCGAAGAGCCTGCGCGACGCGCTCCGGTCATCTCATTTGCGAGCTGAACGGCTAGGTCGGCTGGAACTCGACTTCGAGGGTTCCGGCCTGCCCCGTGACCCTGCATTTTTCAAGGGAGTGGACGCGCCAGTCTGCCGCGGCAAGCTGGTCGGCGGAGTGCGAGAACAAGGTAGCTAGCACACTGCAGCCCGCTGCTTTGCCTGCGGCGCATCCCGCGGGCGCGTCTTCAATCACCAGGCAGCGCTCGGGAGGAAAACCAAGCAGCGCGGCCCCGCGCAGATACGGTTCCGGGTGGGGCTTGCCGTACTCCACCATGTCGGCGGCGATAAATCGTTCCGGCGGCTGCAGCCCCGCGTACTCTAGACGAACCCGCGCCAATCGTTCGGTTGCCGATGTGCAGATCGTCCAACTGCCTGGAGGCAGACTCGCTAAAAGCGATTGCACCCCCGGCAGCACCTGAATATCTTCTCTATCGTCGATCTCGATTTGTTCAATCAGCGCAAGCTCTTCCCGGTCATCGAGATCGGGCCGCAGCATGCGGATGGTGTCGATCGCGCGCTTACCGTGCGCGGTCAGGATCGCTTTCGCGCCGTCGACCCCGCGCATTTCGCCCCACTGCGCCCATGAGCGCTCCACCGAGCCAAGCGACGACACCAAAACGCCATCCATGTCGAATAGAATGCCCGCTGTTTCGAGCCTCATGCGGGCAAACCCGCTTCTCCTAAGCTCGAAAACCAGTCCTTCATCCGCCGCACACCTTCGTCCACCGCCTCGTGCGAAACCGCATATGACAGCCGGATGTGGTCGCCGGTCCCGAACGCCTCGCCCGGCACCACCACGACGCGCGCTTCATTGAGAAGGCGTTTCGACAACTCCATTGCCGAAGCAGGCTGCCCCGCGCCTCCGATATATGCGCCGACATTGGGGTAGACATAGAATGCCCCCTGCGGCTTGGTGCAGGTCAGGCCCGGTATTTCAGCAAGCCCTGCAAGGATGCGGTCGCGGAGCTGGACGTAGTCTGCACGCATCTCGGCCACGCAGGCCTGCGAGCTGGTCAGCGCCGTTACGCAGGCTTTCTGCACAAACGTAGCCGCGTTCGAGGTGGATTGCGATTGCAGCTTGCCCATGGCCGCGATCACCGGCTTCGGCCCCAATGCGAAGCCCGCGCGCCAGCCCGTCATGGCATAGGTTTTCGAAAGCGACCCCAGCACCACGACATGTTCTTTCGACTCCGCCACCTGCGCTGCGGAAACGGCTTCGCCCTCGAACTGGAGATAGATGTAGCACTCGTCGGCCAGCACGTACACCCCGCGCTCGGCGGCCGCGCGCACAATGGCGAACAAATCATCTTTCTGAATAACCGAGCCTGCCGGATTCGACGGCGTATTCAGGATAATCGCTTTGGTCCGGGGCGTGATTGCTGCCGCCACGGCGTCGGCGGTTACGCGGAAGTTCTCACCTTCCTCTGTGTCGAGGAACACAGGCGTCGCACCCGCGTACTGCACGATGTCCTTGTAGGAAACCCAGTAGGGCGAAGGCACGATGACCTCGTCGCCATGGTCGACCAGCACCTGCACGGCATTGAAAATCGCCAACTTGCCGCCGGTCGTAAAGATCGCCTGATCCGGCGCGTAATCCGTCCCGAAGTCTTCCTTGTGCCGCGCGACGATCGCCTTGCGCACATCCGGGATGCCCGGCACGGCAGTGTACCGTGTGAAGTTGCCCTCAATCGCCGCGATGGCCGCGTCCTTGATATGCCGGGGGGTGGCAAAATGCGGCTCGCCCGCGCCGAAGTCGACCAGGTCGATGCCTTCTGCTTTCAACCGCGCGGCTTCCGCTGTTACGGCCATGGTTGCGGAGACTTCAATGCGGTTGATGCGATCGGTAAACAGCTTGATGGGTGCGGCGGTTGTGCTCATGGCATTAGTTTTTCATGCTTTTGTATGCCGTGCTACTGATCGCGTGGCAGTTGCGGTAGCTGAGCGCCCGCGAGCGTGCCTTTGCCCCGCCAAAGCAAACTGGCCGTGTTACGCTCCCGCAACAAGGGTAGGCCCTCCCGAGCCAGCTCTTCAGCACAGCGCAGGGCACGTTCAAGCGGTTCACCGTCCAGGTGCCGCTCGGCGGGCTTCCGCAGGTGGCGGTACCACACATCCCCGAACGCCCAATCCAGGCACACCCGCTTGAAACAGTGATCCAGGCGCAGCGGCCAGCGATGTTCCCGCGCCAGCGCCGGCAGCGTCGCCTCCGTCAACTGCTTCCACCGCGCGATGTTCTGAGCGCGTTCGGCTGTGTTCTCAAATTGAGCGGTCTGGCTCATTGGAGCATGGTATGCCGAACGTAACGGGATACATAGGGAAGGCGCTGCCATTGTTCTAGAATCAACGCGTCATGCGCCGCGTTTTCTTCCCGCTCATGCTATTCGCCGCGGTATCCATCGGTCACGCTCAGGCACATCCTCTGCCTGAGCCTTCCGAGCGCAGTCTGGAGAGTTGGCTTACCAGCGGCGATCCCCGCCTGGTTGCCTGGGGCGCGCACGATGTGCTCGCCGCCCGCGATGCAGCTCTGGTGCCCGATCTCCTGGCGCTTGCCGCACAGTGGCGGGAGCTGCCGCACGACGGATCGCCTCTTACAAAGAATCAGCTCGAAAGCGTGGACTCCATGAAGGCGGTGCTCGACGCGCTCATCCAGATGCGGGCGGCCGTGCCACCGGAGACGCTACGGGCTCTGGCGCCGAACTTCGGCAACGCCGTTGCAATTCTGCTCAGCCGGCTGCCGTCGGAGGAAGGGAGCGCGCTCGCCTTCGACCTATATCGGGCGAAGCCGGACCGAGGCGGGTATGGGCTGGAGGACGTCAGCGCTTCCCTGCTTGCCTTGCATCCGGTACCGGGCTTCACGGCGCGGTTTCTGGCCGACACGCAGGTATGGGCCACCGTGTTCGTCATCACCCCTGGTGCTCCCCAGATGGGACTCGGCGGGGGTTCCGGCGATTGCGGGGGGTGGGGCGAAGAGCCTCGGAGGGATTGGCCCGAAGTCGGCCAGTACACGCTGACCCACTCGCATAGCGAACACGGAGTCCTGGTCGTCGGAGGCCCGAACGCGATCTACGCAGAACGAAGCCTGTCCACCCGCTACCGGGGCGATAGCTGCGAGGCCCAAATGGACGCGCATTTGACACCGGGCCGCCGCCTGCGGCTGCTCTCACAAATGCTAGAGGGCCAGCCCGAAGCGCTCGGCTGGGGGTCTGATCTTTCAGCAAACATTGAGTTCCACGCAGTCCCGCAGTTCTACCGAGAGCTGTTCCAAATCATCGCCGACGAGGAAAAGAGATTTCGTGCCACCGCGGCGGCCCTCGCGGCCCACGGTCTGCTCACACCGCAAGAAGCCGCACAGTCACTTCCCGAGCTCCACATCAGCCTAGAGGACAGCCGAGGCCGAGATGCCGATCCCATTCCCCAACCCGCTGGCCTACCCCCGAATGTGGTGTGGGAGAACTCCCGCTAAACTGAAGTCTTGGCAGACTTCCCCATTCAATCGCTCGCGAACCTCGCCGTCGTGCTCGTTTCCCCGCGCAACACCCTCAACATCGGAGCGGTGGCGCGGGCCATGAGCAATTTCGGCGCGCCTGACCTCCGCGTCGCAAACATCTTCTACAAGGAGTTCCGCTCGGCGACCTCGGCGGTCGGCCCTGCCGCGGAGCTGCTGCGGCAGGCGCGCGACTACCCAACCACCTCCGACGCCGTCCATGACGCGCAGCTTGTTGTCGGCACTACCGGGGCAACCGAGAGCACCGGTGCGCCGGGCGTTTCCGCGGGGCGACCTTTTCTGCAACCCATGGAGCGGCTTGAAGCGGGCGCGCTCCGCATCCGCGCCGCTCTCAACCGCGGCGAGCGCGTGGCGCTCTTGTTCGGTTCGGAAAAGTTCGGCCTGTCGAACGACGACATGAGCCGCTGTCATCTGCTGCTCCGCATCCCCACGCGCGACGAGCATCCTTCCATGAACCTGGGCCAGGCAGCCGCGTTGTGCTTCTACGAACTGGCGCGTATGGATTCCGCGGCGCACACGTCCATGCAGGAACACGACACGCGCCCCCTGCCGCAGGAGTTCCCCCGCGACGCGCATACGGGCGCTCCCGCGGAGGCTGAGGCCGTCGAACGGCTTACGCTGTTGCTAGAGGAATCGCTCACGGTGAGCGGGTTTCCGGGCATGGGTTCGCCCACCCGCGCACGCCAGCTGCACGCTCTTCTCAGGCGATTGAGGCTGTCTGAGCGGGATGCCGTTGTGATTACGGGCTTCTTCCGGCACATGCTTTGGCGGCTGCGTGGCACGGCCGACGACCCATCCCCAACCGGCGCGCGTGATACATAAAGTAGAAGAGCGGGCACATCCCGCCTGGGGAACTGATGACGCTTTTGTTGGCGCAAATTTCGGTGGTGGTTCTGGTGACGCTTGCCTGCGCCTGGCTTGCGGGAAAACTAGGGCAGGCCCGGGTAGTGGGTGAGATTGTCGGTGGTATCCTGCTCGGTCCATCGATCCTGGGCCGGCTCGCGCCCTCGCTTAGCCAGCACCTGTTCCCGAAAAGTTCGCTCGGAGCCATGGAAGAGCTGGCCACGGTCGGCCTGATCCTGTTTCTTTTCACGGTCGGCATGGACCTGGAGGAAGCGCAGCTGCGGCGGCAGGGCGCGCGCGCACTCGGGGCCAGCGCCACGTCCATCCTGATCCCGTTTGTGGCGGCCATTCTGCTGGCCCATTCGCTGCGCGTCCGGTTCGCGCCGCACGGTATCGGCAGCGTTCCCTTTGTGCTGTTTCTTGGCATCAGCATGAGCATCACGGCTTTTCCGGTGCTTGCGCGCATTTTGGAAGAGCGGGGCCTGATGAACACCCCTCTCGGCACCACCGCGATTCTTTGCGCGGCAGTGGATGACGCCGTCGCATGGCTGCTGCTGGCCGTTGCGCTTACTGTGCTCGACACCACCGGCGCGCGCGGCAGTCTCGCTCTGCACTTCGGCATCCTTATTGCTTATCTCGCGTTTATGCTCGGCGTCGTGCGCCCGTTGGCGGCCCGGATCGCACAACGCCGCAACCACCCGGAACTCGGCATCGGACTGCTCGGCGTGGCGGTTGCGGGCGCGTTTGCCTCCGCCGCCGCTACTGAGTGGGCCGGGGTACACCCGCTGTTTGGGGCTTTTATCGCAGGCATCTGCTTTCCGCGCGTCCCACACTGGCAGCAAAGCATCCGCCTGCGCGTCGATATGATCACCTCTGTTCTGCTGCTGCCGCTCTTCTTCGCGCTGACCGGACTGCGTACGCGGCTCGACCTGCTGACCGGCAGCACCATATGGCTTTGGGCCGGAGTGGTCCTGCTGGGCGCAATTGGAGGCAAAGTCGGCGGTGCGGTGCTCGCGGCACGGTGGTCAGGGCAAAGCTGGCGCGCGGCCTGGGGTCTGGGTGCCCTGTTAAATACACGCGGCCTTGTTGAGCTTGTGGTGCTTAACATCGCCTACAACGTCGGCGTGTTTTCACCCACGCTGTTCACTATGCTTGTTGTTATGGCGCTGGTCACCACCATGCTTACCACGCCCATGCTCGACCTTCTCAAGATACGCGGCCAGGAATCGGAGGAGCCGGCCTAAAGCTCGCTGGATCGCCTTTGCATGCGCTCGATGACCCACGGCGGCACCAATCCCTCCACGGAGCCGCCCACGCGAAAAACTTCTTTGATCAGCCGTGAGCTTACATAGGAATATTGCGCGTCCGGCATCAGGAAAATTGTTTCGACTTCGGGGTTGAGGCGACGATTCATGTGAGCCATTTGCAGCTCGTACTCATAGTCTGAAATGGCGCGGATACCCCGCAGTACCGCGTGTGCGCCCTGTTCCCGCGCAAAGTCGACCAGCAGACCGTCAAAGGTGGCCACCTCGACATTGGGGTAGGGCGCGGTGCCCTCACGCAGCATCTCAACCCGCTCGGCAATCGAAAACAGCGGGTTCTTCGCTGCGTTGCGTAGCACTGCTACTATCAATCGATCGAACAATTTCGACCCGCGCGCCACCAAATCCAAATGGCCGTTGGTGACGGGATCGAACGAGCCGGGATAGATTGCGGTTACGGTGTGCACGGCAAACCGAGTGTAGCAGGACGCTCAAAAATGCTTGCGGTCAAGCTGAGCATTATGTCGACTTGGGCTGTTTAGTTTAGGGGCTGCAGCCAACTTTATGGGTTGTCATCCGACTAACATAAAAGGCCGACCTTATGGATAAGACCGGCCTTTTTACATTTCTAACCTGCTACTGACGCTTTGTGGGTCGTATAGCTTCCTGTGCCAGCAGTGGGCCATCCACAGTAACAGGAGGGATCTCCGCTGCGTGTGCCGCGCCGGCAATGCCCAGCTTCTGCCGCACCCCGGAGTCGATCCGCTGAAACACCTCTTTGTTCTCTTTCAGGAACTGCCGCACGTTCTCGCGTCCCTGCCCGATGCGCTCACCTTGATAGCTGTACCAGGCTCCGGACTTATCGACAATATTGTGCAAGACCGCCACATCAAGTACGTCGCCTTCGCGTGAAATACCTTCGCCATACAAGATGTCGAATTCGGCTTCACGGAAAGGTGCCGCAACCTTGTTTTTGACGATCTTAACCTTAGTCCGCGAGCCCACAACCTGGTCGCCTTCCTTGACCGCGGCGATACGCCGAATATCGATGCGCACCGACGAGTAGAACTTGAGCGCCTTGCCGCCCGTCGTCGTTTCGGGGTTTCCGAACATGACGCCGATTTTTTCACGGATCTGGTTGATGAACACGAGGCAGGTCCGCGACTTCGCCACTGTGCCGGTCAGCTTTCGCAATGCCTGCGACATAAGCCGTGCTTGCAGACCCATATGCGAATCGCCCATTTCGCCGTCCAGCTCGGCTTTCGGCACCAGGGCCGCTACCGAGTCGACAACAAGCACATCGACCGCATTCGAGCGCACCAGAGCTTCGGTGATTTCAAGCGCCTGTTCCCCATAATCCGGCTGCGAAACCAGCAGGTTGTCGATATCGACGCCCAGCTTTCTGGCATAGATAGGATCGAGCGCATGCTCGGCATCCACAAAGGCCGCCATGCCGCCCAGCTTTTGCGCTTCCGCAATAACCTGGAGCGTAATTGTCGTTTTGCCGGACGACTCCGGTCCGAAGATTTCAATCACGCGTCCCCGCGGAAATCCGCCCACTCCAAGCGCTGCGTCGAAAGAAATCGATCCTGTCGAGATCGCCGAAATTTCCAGCTTCTCCCGGCTGCCCAAACGCATGACCGAGCCCTTGCCGAACTGCTTATCCAACTGTGAAAGTGCCGCTTCAATTGCTCTGGAACGATCTTCCGCCACGCCGCTTCCCCCAAATCGCGCCCTGCCGGGGACACATTCATAACGCTCATCGCCATGGGTGTCCTAAATCGGTACAAAGGGCCATTCACAGAATAGCATTCCAACGTGCCGAAAGGCGAAGAAAATGCAAAAACGAAAGTACCGTGAGAGGCGATGATTTTCTTTGCTTTTCAGCGCTTCAGCAGGTCCACTGGCGTGTGAATATCCGTTACACGGAAATGCCGGGCCAGCCCTGGATGCTGCCTGGCGACGGCCTGATACATCTCCCATGCCACGCGCCGGTAGGAGAAGTGTCCTTGCGGGGCGGACCGCAGCTCTGCAATGTACAAAGCTTCGGCAAAGTCCATGCGGAACAACGCCCGGGTGCGTGTTGCGAGCGGCAACAGATAGGGCTGCGCGTCCTCCGACAGTCGGGTACGGCTTGCTTCAACAGTTTGCATGGCGGCGGTGAACACGGGTTCCAACCCGCCCAAACCCTCCGGCGTTTCCCACCCGTGCCGGCCGGTAAAGCCCTGCAGCAGCTGCACGCAGCGCCGGTGTCGGTGCATATCGCGGAAGCCGCCCAAGTCCATCAGGATGTCGAAGCGGAACCGCTGCCCGGCGGCAAACTCCCGCAGGAGCTCATCGTGCTTGCCCCGCTCGCGGAACCCAAGCTCGATGATTTCGTCCCGACGCGGCGCGGGCAGCCCGGCCACCTGGTCGCGCAGCTGTCGATAGGGATAATGGGACACGGGGTACAGCAGGCTGGCGAGGAGGTCCACTTCCAGCGCATCTGCATCGTCCACCAAGTCGACGACCGGCGCGGGGGCGATCGCCGCATCGCCCATCACGGCCGCCGCCGCCTCAGCTAATAGGGCGCGGGTTTCCATGGCGTAGCGGTTCGGCTCCGCGTACTTCACCAGGGTCGGCGCAACCCGAACAGCGCGGCCGCCCTCCGGCTGCCAGGCTTCCCCATCGGCAGCGGCCCGCAAGGCCTCACCCAGCCCCCGCACCTCCTCCAACGGCGACGACAACAGGCGCGACACCTGCCCCTCAAGCGTCCGCGCGTTCACGATCTGCCCCAGCGAGGTATTTGCCGCCAGCGGCAGCAGGTAGCGCGCCACATCGAACGCCCGCGCCCGCAGCGTCCTGTCATAGGCATCCGGCTTCATCCCGTCCGGCTGGGCAATGCTTTCCCTCAGTTGCGCAAAAACGCCGTCGGAAACCTGCCGATACCCCGCAAATAAATCTTGAATCGCGCCTGTATATGTGGCCCGGTCCGACTTAGAGGCAAATGGAGGCGTGTACCATCCACTTTTCTCGAAATCCTGGTAGCGGGTCGAGCGCTCCTGCCCATCCCACCGCTGCTCGTCGACCAGCACAATCGCCGCCAGGAGCGAAAGCCGCTCCACCGCAAACGCCAGGTGCGCCAGGTCGGCAATGGAGCGATGGCCATATTGGAAATAGAAAGTGTTCAGGAACTGTTCGGCCCGCTGTGCGCTGATCTCGCGCAGCGACTCTTTCAGCGAAAGGGCCGAGCGGGAGTACTTCGCCATGGCGTAGGCCAGCACTTCGGGATCGGCCCCATGCACCGCGTACACTTCCGTTCCCAATTTGGATTGCAGCTCGTCGGCGTTTCCCATTTCGGTCCAGCATATCGTTTCACTCACAGAATCCTGGAGGGTACCCCGGTGAATAAGAGAAAATGAGGGAACATGCCGACCGAGAACGCGATCGAACCCGAGATCGCCGGCGCACCCCTTGGCGACCCGGCTGCTGTTCTACGCGCCGTGCAGCACCGGCCCACGCCCCTTCCGCAGCGCCCGTGGGCCATGCAGCAGCGCTGGAACGACCTCCTGTTCGCGCATTGGCCTGTGCCTGTTTCTGCTATTGCGTCAACCCTGCCGCCCGGCCTGGTGACCGACACATTCGATGGGTCGGCGTGGCTTGGGGTCGTCCCGTTTGCGATGGATCGGGTGCGCATCCATGGGCTGCCGAGCGTACCCGGGGCGCGCGCCTTTCCTGAGCTCAACCTACGCACCTATGTCCGCGAGCGCGGCAGCAACCGCTCCGGCGTGTATTTTTACTCGCTCGATGCAAGCAATCCTCTGGCGGTCGCGATCGCCCGCACGGCGTTTCGCCTGCCCTATTACTGGGCGCGTATGAGCCTGCGGTATGGACCGGAAACGGGCCGCTCGCGCGAGATCCGGTACCGCAGCCAAAGGCTTTTTTCGGCGCATGCGGCAGGGTTCAAGGCCCGCTACCGGGGGCTCGGGACCATGGCGCAGGGGCCGCTCGAGCACTTCCTCACAGCCCGCTACGCGCTCTACACCGCGACCCGGTCGGGCAGGCTGCTGCGCGGCGACATCCACCACCTGCCCTGGCCGCTCGAACGCGCCGAAGCTGAGTTTGAACAGAACGACCTGCCTGCCGCGCACGGGTTTACCCTGCCGGATCGTCCGCCTGTGCTCCACTACTCGCGCGAGCTGATGGTGTATGTGTGGACGCTTGAACCCGCGGCGCACCGGGCGTTTGAAGCACGACACGCCCAGGCCGCAGCTGTCGGCAGCACGGTCGCAAGCGTCGAGCATCGCTGAATGCTTTGGAGTCATTCCCAAAATGAAAAGTTTTCCCGGAACGGGACCACCCGATCCGAGAAAATACCCGGAGGACTAGCCAGCCTTTGCAACATTCTGTTTCGATAGAACACATGCGCACGACTGCTCTTATGATTCTTCTCAGCGCCGCCATCCCGGCTTCGGGGCAAACGACCACGCTCGGCCATGTCGACAATCTGCGGGCTGTTCCGAACGGGGTCGAGCTGCGCAGTGGGCCGAGCCTTCTGCACATCGTTGCGCTGCGCGACGACGTACTCCGGATCACGATTTCTCCCACCGCCGTTCTGCCCGAGGATGCCTCCTGGGCAGTGCTGCCCAAGGCCCGTACCGCGCGTGTCCCCGTCACACCGCAGCCGGACGGCTTCGATACAAAGCAGCTGGACGTCCGCGTGGATCGCTCGACCTCGCAGATCACCGTCACCGACAACAGCGGCAAGATCGTCGTGGCCGACGCACGCCCCCCTGAGTTCCAACGCGATCCCGCAGTCGGCGCCGCAAGCTTCCGCGTGTACAAGCAGATGCCTGAGGACGAGCATTACTTCGGGTTGGGCGACAAAACCGGGCCGCTCGACCGGCGCGACCATAGCTACCAAATGTGGAACACCGACGCGTATCGCTTTCAGGAAGGCACCGACCCACTCTACAAGGACATTCCGTTTTTCCTGACGGACCGCGCGGGTGCGAGCTACGGGCTGTTTTTCGACAACACGTTTCGCACCTCCTTCGATTTCGGCACACAGGACCACACTGTTTACTCGTTTGGCGCGGAAGGCGGGCCGCTCGATTACTACATCCTGTACGGCCCCGCGCCCAAGCAGGTGGAGCAGGACTACGCCTGGCTCACCGGCACCACCGCCCTTCCCCCGCTTTGGTCGCTCGGCTTTCAGCAGTCGCGCTACAGCTATGAGACGGAGGGCGAACTGCGGGCGGTCGCCGATCGTCTTCGCGCCGACCGCATCCCCGCCGATGCCGTCTACATGGATATCGACTTCCAGATAAAGAACCGTCCGTTTGCGCTCGACACGGTTAAGTTCCCCGATTTCCCAGCGTTTGTTCAGGAGCTCAAGCAAAAGCAGTTCCACCTGGTGATGATTACCGACCTGCATATCGCGCATGCCCCGGGAGAGGGCTATGCGCCTTACGACTCAGGAATAGCGGGCGATCACTTCGTCAAGAACCCGGACGGGACGCCCTTTGTGGGCAAGGTCTGGCCCGGGCCTTCAAGCTTCCCCGACTTTACGCAACAAGGCACGCGCGCGTGGTGGGGCACGCTATATAAGCAATTTTCGGATGAGGGCGTAGCAGGCTTCTGGAACGACATGAATGAGCCTTCAGTCTTCGGGACGCCGACTAAAACCATGCCGCTCGATGTGCAAAGCCGAATCGACGAGCCCGGCTTTCAAAAACGCACCGCGGACGAGCGCGAAGTCCACAACATCTTCGGGCTGGGCAACGCGCGGGCGACGTTTGAGGGTCTCGAAACGCTCCGGCCCAATGAGCGCCCCTTTGTGCTGACGCGGGCCACTTACGCGGGCGGCCAGCGCTACGGAGCCACCTGGACCGGCGACAATTCCGCTTCCTGGGGGCACCTGCGCCTGAGTACACCCATGCTCGAAAGCATCGGCATGAGCGGGTTTTATATGGTGGGCGACGACATCGGCGGCTATGCCGGCTCGCCGCAGATGGATCTGCTGACGAAATGGCTGGAGGTGGGCGCATTCAACCCTATCGATCGCGACCACACTGAGAAGTTCACCAACGGGCAGGAGCCCTGGGCCGGCGGTCCCGCGCTGGAAGATGTGCGTCGGGGATTTATCGAAGAGCGCTACCGGCTGATGCCGTACCTGTATTCGACGGCCGAGGAGGCCTCGCGCACGGGCATCCCGATCATGCGGCCGCTGTTTCTGGAATTTCCGAATGCAACGGAAGACCGCCACCCTCTCGATCTTGACGCTGGCAGCGAGTTTCTTTTCGGTCCGGATCTGCTGGTCGCCCCCGCGCCGTTCCCCGACGAGCTGCAAAGCTATGCCGTGACGTTTCCGCCGGTGCCCTGGTTCGATTACTGGACCGGCAAGCGCGTTACGCGCAACGAAGGAGGCACCGCGCTGGTGAAGACAGGCGCAGCTAACGGGGCTGCCGTGAGCACCGGGGCCGCGCTGGGTATGGGTGCGCTTGAGACTGTAACGGTGCAGCCCGAAATTAATACCCTGCCCGTGTACGTACGCGGCGGAGCCATCGTGCCGCGGCAGCCGCTTATCCAGGACACCGAACAAAAGCCGGAAGGCCCGCTCGAGTTGCGCGTGTACCCGGGCCCGGACTGCCGAGGCACGCTCTACGGCGACGACGGCCACACACTCGATTACCGGCACGGCGCGTTCTACCGGGTCGATTACACCTGCGAAGCATCGACGCCGGGCAGCCTGAAGCTGCACATCGGAGCACGCCAAGGTTCCTACGCGCCCTGGTGGAGCGAGATCGAAGTTGCAGCATACGACTGGCCTTCCGAACGAGTCGAAGCCGCGTTGAACGGCAAACCGCTGCCTGGAGCACGGTACGACGCAGCGACCCGCACCCTGCGCATCCGCATCCCGGAGCGCGCCGCCGGTGGGGAGCTTTCGCTGCGCGCGACGCCTTAACCGCCCCAAACAAAGAAATCTTCAAAGAAAGAGAGCTCCTTCCTTGCCCGATCAAAGCCCAGCCCTGCCCCTCACCGGAAAAACCGCTCTCGTGACCGGAGCCTCCCAAGGCATCGGTCGTTCTGTCGCTGCCCACCTTGCAGCCTTGGGCGCGCGTGTCGTACTGGCAGCCCGCAACACGGAAAAGCTCGCGGACGTTGCCGGGGAGATTGAAAAAACAGGGGGCGAAGCACACCCGTTCGCGCTCGACATAAGCCAGGAAAGCTCAATCAAGGACACAGCCAAGTCGATTCTTGCAACCCACGGCACGGTTGAAATCCTTGTCAACAATGCGGGTATCACACGCGACGGCCTCCTGATGCGTATGAAGCGGCACGACTGGGATGACGTCCTCACCACCAACGTTTCAGGGGCATTTCTGTTGACCCAGGCGCTGCTGCCGGCCATGGTAAAGGCGCGTTGGGGACGCATCGTCAACATATCGAGCATCGTGGGGCAGACGGGCCAGGCAGGCCAGGTGAATTACGCCACCAGCAAAGCGGCGCTGCTCGGCTTCACGAAGGCACTCGCCCGGGAAGTTGCTTCCCGCGCCATCACCGTCAATGCGGTCGCACCAGGCTATATCGAAACCGCGATGACAGACGTGCTCACAAACGAACAGAAAACGGCGACCGCCCAGCAAATCCCCTTGGGCCGCAGTGGGACGGTGGATGAGATTGCTCACGCAGTCGCATTTTTATGCTCGCCGGGTGCGAGCTACATTACAGGGCACACGCTTGACGTTACTGGCGGCCTGAGCATGCGCTGAGTCAAGCCGCGTCCGGGGTTTGCCCCTGCGCGCTAATGGGCGTCGCGGAACCTGGGCGCGGCACTTGCTGCCGGGCGCAGGAGCGCTTCCACAGCTCCGCGTTCAGCTCCGCCCCCACCAGCAGCACCACCGAGGTGAGATAAAGCCAGAGCATCAGGAGGACGATCGCGCCCAGCGAACCATAGGTCGCGCTGTAGTTGGAAAAGTGTTCCGCATACTCAGACAGCCCGAACGAGCCCGCGAACCAGAAGACCACCGCCACGGATGCCCCCGGCAGCAAGCTGCGGAACGGCACTTTACGATTGGGTCCGAGCAAATACAGGAGCATTGCATTGGCAACGAAAGTCCCGAACAGGAGCACCGCGCGCAAGGGCAGCCAGATAACGGAAAACACATACGGAATGGGCAGCACATACGACAGTAGGTGCAGCACGGACGGCCCGAAAATGAGACACAGCAGCGAGAACAGCCCCAGCGCACCGCAGGTTGAGGTGAGCAGCAATGCCTGTAAACGGTCGCGCCACCAGGGGCGCTCCTGCTGCACGTCGTAAGCGATATTGAGCGCTTCGATGAGCGAGGAGAATGCGCCTGTTGCCGACCATAGATAGGTAAGAATTCCAATAGAAAGGATGCGCGCCGGGTGCGGCGTAATGACGGAGGCAATAACCGAGCGCACCAGGGACATCGCCTCCGGCGGCACCAGCAACGCCATGGTAGTGAGCAGCTGCTGCCACAGGTTCGGGATAGGCAGCGCACTGAGCAGCGCCGAGGCTACCCCGAGCAGCGGTACCAGGGACATCAGAAAAAAGAACGCCACGGCTGCGCCGATGGTCGGCACACGCGTCCGCAGCACTTCGCGAAACACCACGGACGCCAGATTCGGGATCTTGCCGACTTCATCCACCACGGATTGAACTCGTTCTGAAACGCTGATGGAGGCGCTTGTCCGTGCGCTTTCAGCCATTCCACTTCCTCCTCAGCGCTGCTCCTGAGCCGCTGATCCATGTGACCTAAGTGTACGATTCCGGCCCATAAACTTCTTCTATAAAGTTTTCTGTCGACGCGACAACCTTTGGAATGTTAACTCTACAGTCACCAGGGTACAGTTTCTGCTGATCCCTGAGTCGATACGGATTTGAGTGTTGGATACGACCCATGAAAATTGGTGCCATAATTCGGGACTTTCGGCTGCAGCGCGGTTTGTCGCAGGGCGACATTGAAAAGCGCACAGGCCTTTTACGTTGCTATCTATCTCGGGTCGAGAACGGGCACACCATTCCCTCGCTCGAAACGCTTACCAAGATCGCACAGTCGCTTGAAGTACCGCTGGCACAGTTTTTCGCGGATACAGCCTCGCCGCGCGACCTGCCGACGCAAAAGGTCTCAGACGATGAGCTGCGCTTCCTCACTCAAATCCGGCGCTACTCTTCGAACCTAAACGACAGCGACAAGAAGCTGTTGATCGCCATGGTGAAAAAGTTCGCCATGGCCACCGCACCCGCGCCGGTTTAGCTGCCCGCCGCGGGCAGGAAAAACGCGCGCACACCCACGCACAACAGCAGCAGCAGCAGCGCTTCGCCCATTACAGCCAGGTTGCGCCGCCTCCGGAACTGGTCCAGCGGCGCGCCGGCCCTGGGCACCATGGGCAGGGCAAGCAGCAGCCCCGCCAGGAAGCCTCCAAGGTGCGCCGCATTGTCGACCTGCGCTGAAAAGCGCGCGGCATCGAACCCGAAGCCAAGTACGAAATTAAACACCGCGAATCCGATCACATTGCGGCGCAACTGCTTGCGGTCGGCCGGCGCGAGCGGCAGCAGCGGCGAGCCGAGCAGCACCACCAACACTCCTGCAATGCCGAAGATGGCCCCGGACGCGCCCGCGCCCACAGCGCCAGCACCCGCGTGCAAACCGATTCCAGGGTGCGTCGCCAAACTCAGCAGATTGCCCGCAAAACCGGTCAGCAGGTAAACCGCAACCAGCCCGGGGGCGCCCAACAGCGGTTCACCCAGCAGTCCCAGGTTCCAAAGGCACCACATATTCAGGCCGATATGCAGCGCGCCCACATGGACAAACATGGCCGTTGCCAGCCGCCACCATTGGTCCAACAGCAGCACGGCAGGCCCGTACTCAGCACCCCAGTGCAGCAGCTGGTCGGGCCGGGGCGCAACCGGCGATACGCCGCTGAAGGTCATCCCGAGAAAGACGAGGACGTTAACCCCGAGCAGCAGGTAGGTCGCGGGTGCGGCGGCCCAGCTTTGCTGAATCCTGAGCGCCCGCGCCGGCTCGCCGGCGGCAGGCGCAAGCGTTTGTTCCAGCTCCGCCCCGCCTCCAAGCGGCCCACGCGCGTTTTCGTCCGCCATGCTTCTACCGTAGCGGTTGCGCATCCTGGGGAGCAAATTACTTTGGGTATGTTCCACCGTACAATCCATGCTGAGAAGACCAATCTCCGGAGGTGGATGTGAGCGGTTGGAAGCCGGTGCGGCGCGCCCTTTTAAGTGTCACGAACAAAGTTGGGCTCGTTCCGTTTGCCCGCGGCCTGGCTGCGCATGGGGTGGAGCTGGTTTCGACCGGCGGCACCGCCCGCGCCCTTCGCGAGGGGGGCCTCACGGTTCGCGACATCGATGACCTCACCGGCTTCCCGGAGATGCTCGACGGCCGGGTCAAAACGCTGCACCCCAAGGTCCACGGCGGCATTCTCCACATCCGGTCCAACCCTGCCCATGTCCAAGCGGTGCGTTCTCACGAGATAGCCGCGATCGACATGGTCGTGGTCAACCTGTACGCCTTTGAAAAAACCGCCGCGCGCACGGGCGTTCCCTTCGGCGAGCTGATCGAGAACATCGACATCGGCGGTCCCTCCATGCTGCGCTCCGCCGCAAAAAACTTTGAGGATGTCGCGGTGGTGATCGATCCGGCGGACTACGAGGCGCTGCTTGCCGAGCTGGTCGCCAACCAGGGGCAGCTGGGCCGCGCCACTCGCTGGAGGCTCGCCCGGCAGGCTTTCTCAACCACCGCCGCCTATGACGTCGCCATTGCGAATGCGCTCGACCGCATCGAAAACCCGCCCGCTCCCGAAGCAAGTGTCGAGCCTCAAACAGCCCGCCTGCCCGCGACACTGCGCCTTGTTCTGCCTCGCACCAGTGCCCTGCGCTATGGCGAGAACCCGCACCAGCAGGCCGCCTTGTATGCCGACGGCACGGAGCGCGGGGTCGCCGGGGCGCTCCAACTCCAGGGTAAGGAGCTCTCCTATAACAACCTTGTCGACCTCGACGCCTGTTGGGATCTGACCCGGGAGTTTGCCCCGGACGAGGGCGCGATGGTCGCCATCATCAAGCACACCAACCCTTGCGGCGCGGCCACGGGTGCCACGGTGCTTGAGGCCTACCAAAAAGCGCTTGCCGCCGACCCTCTTTCCGCGTTCGGCGGGGTAATCGGGATCAACCGGGAGGTGGACGAGGCCGCCGCCGAAGAGATCGCTAAACTCTTTGTCGAGGCCATCGTCGCCCCCGGCTACTCCCCCGGCGCGCGCGAGCGGCTCGCCGCGAAGAAAAATCTGCGCCTCCTTGCAATCGAGCACGCCCCCGCCCTCCACGTTTTTAAGCACATCTCCGGCGGCTTGCTGGTCCAGGAGGCCGACCGCTCCGCACCGGTCGACATGAAAGCCGTGACCGCCCGCAAACCCACCCCGCAAGAGGAGCGCGCACTCCTGTTTGCCTGGCGCGTTTCGAAGCATGTCAAATCGAATGCAATTGTGTATGCCCGCGATGGGCAAACCGTCGGCATCGGCGCGGGGCAGATGAGCCGGGTGGATGCAGCCCGGTTCGGTGCGCAAAAAGCTGTGCTGCCCCTCACGGGCACAGTTGCGGCCTCCGACGCTTTCTTTCCTTTTCCCGACGGCCTGGAAGCCGTTGCGGAGGCAGGCGCGGTTGCGGTCGTCCAGCCGGGCGGCTCGGTGCGCGATGGAGACGTCACCGCGGCCGCCGACAAGCTCGGGCTCGCGATGGTTTTTACCGGCGTCCGCCACTTCCGGCACTGAAATGAGCATTGCCCGTATCACAGTTCGCGTTTATGTGGAACTCGGGGCGTTTACAATCGTCTAAGTAAAAGCCGCCGCGCTCGGACGGCTGAAAGGCCACGCGCCGCACCCATGACCCCGACCGCCCCGCGCTCTGCCCTCCTCGCTTTCACGTCTCTTCTTCTAGTCGCGGCTTCCCTTCCGGCGCAGACCACGGTCGCGCCAGAAAAAGCAACCTCAGCGCTCGCTGCGTCCAAGTCCGATGCCTACTACCATGCCATGCTTGCCCATGGGTATGAGGAACAGGCCGCGCAAACCGGCCAAACCGAGCTTGCCTCAAAGGCGGTAGAGGAGTACAAGCTGGCCCTTGCCGCCGACCCTTCCTCCCCGGCGCTGAGCAACAGCCTGGCTGAGCTCTATTTCCGTACCGGCCAGGTGAAAGAGGCGATCGCCGCCGCGCAGGCGCAGATTGCGCGCGATCCCAATTCACTCGATGCCCACAAGCTGCTGGGCCGCATCTATCTGCGCTCTCTCGGCGAGTCCTCCGGCGGGGCAACCGCCGACAACGGCAACAAGGAGATGCTGCAGCTCGCGATCGGCGAATATACCCGCATCGTTCAGCTCGAGCCGGACAGCATCGAGGATCACCTGCTGCTCGGGCAACTTTACTCCTTTGCCAAGGACCAGGGGCACGCGCAGGAGCAATTTGCCGCCGCGCAAAAGATCAACCCTCACTCGGAAGAAGTGGTGCTGAACATGGCCCGCATCGATACCGAGCAGGGCAATGTGAAAGGGGCGGCGCAGGTGTTGTCCGCCATGCCCGAGAACGACCAGACCGCCAAAACCGAGTACGCCTTGGGCGCGAGCTACGACCAACTTAAGGACACAAAAAAAGCGATCGCGGCCTACCAAAAATCGCTTGCGCTGGAACCGGACAACCTGGATGTGGAGCGCGCGCTGGCCGATGCGCTGCGCCGTGACGGGCAGGATAAAGCCGCGCTCGCCTCCTATGACGATGTGATCGAGGGCGACCCCAGCGATGCTTCCGCTTACCTCCATGCGGCGGAGATCGAACGCAAGGAAGACCGCCTTGATGAAGCGTTGGCGCATCTGAAAAAGGCCGCTCCGCTAGCCACCGATTCACTCGAAATCCGCTACAACGAAGCGCTGGTGTATGAGCAGATGGGCCAGTTTCCGGAAGCCGAACGTCTGCTGACCAAAATGGTCGCCGACGCAGAACATTCGACCGGCGACTACTCTGCCGCGGAAAAGAACAATTACGCCCTGTTTGTCGACCACCTGGGGAATGTTTACGCGGGTGAGGGTCGGCTTGAGGATGCAATCTCCACCTACAACAAATTGATTCCGTTGGGCGGCGACTTCACCGTGAGTGCTTACGGCTCAGAGGTGGATGCGCTTCGTGAAGCACACCAATATGACCGCGCAACCACGCTCCTGCAGCAGGCAGTGGCAAAGTTTCCCAAAAATCGTGGCCTTAAGCTCGCGCTTGCGAACCAGCTTGCCGCCTCAGGCAAGTACGACGAAGGCGTGAACCTGGCGAAAAGCCTGCTGACGAATACCCCCCAAGACCGGGGTGTGTACCTGTCGCTGTCGCAGCTGGCCCTACGCGCTAAAAAGTGGAAGGAAGCCGACGACGCGCTCGACAAAGCCGACCAGCTAAGCACAACGAACGATGAAAAGGTCGATGTGCTGATCCAGCGGGCCGTGGTCGAGGATCGGCAAAAGCGCTTTGACGCCGCTGACGACGCTTACAAAAAAGCCTTAGTGCTGGAGCCGAACAATTCCACTGCTCTGAATAACTACGGCTACCTCCTTGCCGAGCGGGGTGTGCGCTTGAATGACGCCTTGGCGATGGTGCAAAAAGCAGTCAAGCTGGATCCGGAAAACTATGCCGATCTGGACTCGCTGGGCTGGGCCTATTTCAAGCTGGGCCAGTACGCGCTGGCCGAAAGCAACCTGCTGAAGGCAAGCCAGCACAGCCGACAGGACCCTACCGTGCACGAGCACTTAGGGGACTTGTATGAGAAAACCGATCGGCTGAAACAGGCCGCTTCGCAGTGGGAAGAATCTCTGAAACTGTTCGCGAAAACCGATCCCGGCGATGCGGAACCGGGCGAAGGCCAGCGCTTGCAGAAAAAGCTGGATACCGCGCGGGTAAAGCTCGCGAAGGAAGCGCCGCCGGCCGGGGCAAAGAACCCGTAACTTGCCCATGCATTCCCCGCTTCTATCCTGTGCCGCCCCGAACGATGCGGCCGACCCGCTTGCTGCGCGCGAGCACCCCGAGCCTGGGCATGCGTATCGGTCGCCTTTTGAGCGGGATCGCGCCCGGGTCATCCATGCACGCGCATTCCGTCGGCTCGCGGGCAAAACACAGGTTTTCTCCACAAACAGCGCCGCCGGCGAGCCGTCCGATCACTTCCGCTCGCGCCTGACGCACACTATGGAGGTCGCGCAAATCGCCCGCACGGTTGCGAACACGCTTGGGCTGAACCATGACCTTACGGAAGCACTCGCGCTGGTGCACGACATCGGCCATCCGCCATTTGGGCACGCGGGCGAACGGGCGCTCGATGCGTGCTTGCGCGGGCACGGATTGCGCTTCGATCACAACCTCCACGCCCTGCGCATCGTCGAGCACTTCGAGTCGCGCTACGCCGGGTTCCGCGGCCTCAACCTGACCTTTGGGGTACGCGAGGGCATCATCAAGCATTCGCGCGACTATGCGCCCGCTGAATACCCCTGGCTTGCGCCCTATCTGCTCGACCGGCAGCCGCCCCTCGAAGCGCAACTGATCGACCTGGCCGACGAAATTGCGTACCTCACCGCCGATTTGGATGACGGCATGGAAGCCGGGCTGATCGATCT
>CAXTKZ010000046.1:0-1517 GCA_964244985.1 uncultured Acidobacteriaceae bacterium | reverse complement strand
GCTCCGCTGAAACGCGACCACGCCGCTGCGGAAAGGGTCGTGCGGGATTTGTTCGAGGCCTGGGTAAGGAACCCAGCCCTGCTGCCGGCGAGCTATCGCGCTCGCGTTGAAAGTGGGGAGGAGTCTGCACCGCGCGTGGCGGGTGATTACATTGCCGGCATGACGGACGGGTTTGCGCTAAGTCAGCACGCGACACTTCTTGACAGATGACGGATCGCCAAGTAAGTCAGTGATGGATGACTCTTATCTACTACAATAATCGGCATGGAGAAGGCAAAAGCTGCAATTGTCTATGACTTTGATGGAACTTTGGCTCGCGGCAATCTTCAAGAGCGCAGCTTTATTCCAAAGATAAACATGTCACGAGAAGACTTCTGGGGCGAGGTAAAAAGACGCACTAAGCAGGAGGACGCTGACGAAATACTTGTCTACATGCAGCTCATGCTGGAAAAAGCGAAAGAGGCAGGTCAGACAGTTACTAAACAGATGCTTAAAGAGCATGGTGAAAAAGCGGAGTTATTCCAAGGATTGGAAGGGCGGATATGGTTCAAACGAATTGACCAGTTCGCATTAGAGCATTCACTTAATCTTGTACACTACATCGTTTCCTCAGGAATTGAGGAAATGATTAGAGGATGCTCAATCCAGAGTGCATTCCATAAAGTATATGCCTCAAAGTACATATACGATGGAGATATTGCAGTTTGGCCCGGTGTAGCGATCAATTACACTACCAAGACTCAGTACTTGTTCAGAATCAACAAGGGTGTTGAAAACCACTGGGACAATGCAGGCATTAACAAGTACATGCCTGAAGCAGTACGCCCGATTCTATTTAAACGCATGATCTTTTTGGGAGATGGCGACACAGACATCCCAACCATGAAAATGCTAACTTATCAAGGTGGCCATTCCATTGCGGTCTACGATGAACAACGTGATTCTCGCGACCTCAAGAAGATTCATGGTCTGATTTCAGATGGACGCGTAGACTTTGTTGCACCCGCAAATTTTGAGGAGAACTCGCAACTAGAGATCATTGTGAAAGGCATAGTTGGTCGAATCTCACGAGATTGTAACCTTCTTGCCGAGAGTAAGCCTGCCTAAGACGGATTGGCAGGCCATACCTGTTTGCTTCAGCAGTAGATACGCTTACTGCACTTTCCCCTGAGGCCGCAGCCGCCCAAGCTCCCCCGCGCAGGCAATCGCGTTCAGCGAGCCCAGCTTCAGGTTGTCGAATGCGGCCCACACCCAGAACCGGGTCGATAGCGCCTCCTCAGGGTCGGCCTGTCGCACGCGCACCAGGATATCCTCCTGCCCGGCGCAGCTCAGGTTGCTGGGCGGGTCGCTCTCGCCCATGACGATATCGACGTGATCGCCGGCAAGCGCGGCTTCCAGATGTTCAAGCGCGATGGGTCGATCAAGCTCCAGCCCGAGCGAGATGCAGTAGCCGTGGAATGCGGGGGCCTGCACCAGCTGCACACTCAGCTGCGGCAGCCGCCCACAGGAAAGCAGCG
>CAXTKZ010000045.1:17547-24481 GCA_964244985.1 uncultured Acidobacteriaceae bacterium | reverse complement strand
GCATGATTTCCGTTTCTGCGAGCAGCGAATGGCCGAACTCTCCGGCTTGCCGTTCCGCGGTTTCAACGGAAACCGCCAAATCGCCCGCCAATTGGAGGCCGCCGCCCGATGCCGCGGGAAAAGACAACACGTCCGTGGGCTTGTTTTTGCTGCGAAACTGCCGGTTCAACTCGCGGATACCTTCGTCCGTCGTCAGAAGAATCGACACAGCGCCAGGAAGCGGAATGGCTGCACAGGCTTCGCGCACAAACTGCCCAAGCGCCCGCCTGGGCAGCGCGCCGCGCCGAATTCGTACTTCCGGAGCAATCGCGATCATGGTGTCGGCCGCACGGGGCGGCCTGCTTACTCTCCTCAAACAGCAACAGGAGAGCAGTGCTCTCCTGTTGTTTATTATGCTATCGCACGCTCGGGTTTACTGCGGTTTGCTTTGCTGGTGCTCGGCCGCGCCCATGCCGAGCGGCATCTGCTCAGCCCGGCCGAAGTGGTCATAGGCGCGGATGATGCGCTGAACGAGATGATGCCGAACCACATCGCCGTCCTCGAAATGAATAAACCGGATGCCGTCGGTACCCGACAGGATCTGAATCGCCTCCACCAGCCCCGATCTGCGGGGGTTGGGCAGGTCGATTTGGGTCACATCGCCGGTAATAACTGCCTTTGAATTGTTCCCCAACCGCGTCAAAAACATCTTCATCTGTTCAGAGGTGGTGTTCTGCGCCTCGTCCATGATGATGAATGCATCGCTGAGCGTCCGTCCGCGCATAAAGGCAAGCGGCGCAATCTCGATCACATTTTTCTCAACCATTTTGTCGACGCGCTCGGGCTCAAGCAGGTCATAGAGCGCGTCGTACAAAGGCCGCAGATATGGGTCGATCTTCTCCTGAAGCGTCCCGGGCAGGAAGCCCAAACGCTCGCCCGCTTCAACCGCCGGACGCACCAAGACGATGCGGCTTACCTTTTTAGCAAGCAACGCGGCGGCGGCCATGGCAACAGCCAGATACGTTTTGCCGGTGCCGGCCGGTCCGATGCCGAAGGTCATGTCGCTGCCCTCGATAGCCTCAACATACAGTCGCTGGTTAACCGAGCGCGGCTGCACAATGCGTTTGACCCCAGCACCCGCGCGCTTCGATCCTGTTTCGATCAGGCTTCGCAGCGTGACCGTCGGATCGCACACCACCATCTTCAGCAGGCCGTGCAGATCGCCGTTGTGGGGATGCACACCCTGCCGGCGCAGGTGCTCGAAGTCGGCGAAGATGCCCGCCACGCGCTCAACTGCCATATCGGGCCCAGTTACGCGGACGTCCTCCGCGCGCAAGTCGATATGGACGGCAAGCTCGCGTTCCATCAGCTTCAGATTTTCATCGCGGGTCCCGAACAGGGGCTCAAGGCTGGGCGTAAGGGGCAGCGTTTTCGCGGTCATCAATGGGAGAAAGGGCCTCCCCCTGCAAGCCGGGCTGCGGCTCCAGGGTTGCATGGCGTGCTGGTTTGGGGTGGAAAGCAGCTCCGGTGCAGGCTCCGGAGGGAGCGCTGCGGTTCGGGAGCGGGGCTGCAACGAGAGTCGATGCGAGGAGATTAGCGCCGCTCCGCGTCCTCGTCAATGGGCGCGGTGTGAATTGCTTATGACGGGAGTACACGGCCGTTGCGGGCGGTGAAAAACCTAGGCGGGAACCGTCGACCATCAGTTAGGAAGCCAACAGTTGGCGAGCCGCTTGCTTCCTAGTAGACAATGCGGTCGCTAACCGCTTTTTGAGGAACTCCCCATGGGTTTGATTACACCGAACGATTACGACGACCTCCGCAGCCTGTATGAAGGGCAACTCCGCTATCTCCTGTCTGCCGAAAAGCTCAGCGTAGACGGGCTGGAAGCCATGATCAAACATGCGCAGGACGAGCAGGTGAAGCAGGCGTTCCAGTCGCACCTGCAGGAAACAAAAGTGCAGGCGGAACGGATCGCGGATCTGGTTGCCGACCTCCATGGCGACGCGGACGACAAAAAAGACCCGGTGATTGTCGCTCTCATCGGTTCAGCCGAGAACATCACCCGCGAATCGAGTGAAGGACCGGTACGGGATGCGGGTCTGGTGGCCTCTGCTCAGAAGATTGAGCACTACGAGATTGCTTCCTATGGCGCGGCCCGGGATTGGGCGCAGATGCTCGGCTTGCAAACACATGTAACCGCATTGCAGAAAACCCTGGATGAAGAAAAGCATGCGGATACCCTGTTGAGCTCGATCGCGCAGCGAGCCAATGCGATCGCGGCGCAGGTTGCACCGGTTTAGTTCAGTGTGGCAAGTACGGTGGAGAGGCTGCTCAATCGGGCAGCCTTTCTGCTTTTTCGAGGAATACCCGGCTTGACCCGCCCGCAGCGCTGCCCTATCCTTAGTGTTTGCGGGTTTTCCACCGCTTTTGTTTTCTTCATAAGGAATCGAGACACATGGCCAATCACGTATCCGCGCTCAAGCGCGTTCGGCAGACCAAGCGTAAAACCGTAAACAATCGCGCAAGCAGAAGCCGCATCCGCGGCAGCCTCCGTCTTATGCGTGAAGCGATTCAAAAGGGTGATGCCGCGGCCGCCGCGGAGCAGTTTCGCGCGGTAACGTCCGCGCTCGACAAAAGCGTACAAAAGGGCGTTCTTCATAAGAACACCGCATCGCGCTATAAAAGCCGCTTGAACGCGCGTGTAAAGGCTTTGGCCGTTCCGGCTGCCGCTTAGTTTCGGGTGTGTTCCGAAAACCCAGGTCCATTGGCGCAAGACATTTCCGCTCAGGATTCGCCCAATATCGGGTCATCCTGAGAAGCAAAGCGCCGAAGGACCTGCTTTTCGTTTTTTGATTTAACAAGTCCTACTCCACCGCAAATACATCCTCGCCGTGCCCCTCCAGCTGGGACGCTCGCTCCGCTACAGCCCGTGCAATCGTAAAGAACTCCCCGGCAAATGCGGCGTTCTCCCCTCGGGTCGCAACCGGAGCTCCCGTATCTCCGCCCTCGCGGATCGGCAAGGCCAGCTCGACCGACCCCAGAAACGGCACCTTAAACTGTTCCGCAGTGCGTACCGCACCGCCTTTCGAGAAAATATCGATCTCGTGCCGGCAGTGCGGGCAGGTGAAGTGGCTCATGTTCTCCACAATCCCCAATACCTCCACATTGACCTGGCCGAACATCTCGATCGCCTTGCGTGCGTCCTGAAGCGCAACATCGGAGGGCGTCGACACCACGACCGCCCCGGTAAGCGGCACCGTCTGCACCAGTGAGATCACCACATCGCCCGTGCCAGGCGGCAGATCGACCAGCAAAAAGTCGAGTTCGCCCCACTCCACCTGCTGCAGAAACTGCCGCACGATCTGATGGAGCATGGGCCCGCGCATCATCATGGGCTTGTCGCCCGGCGAGATGAACCCGACGGAAATTAACTTGACCCCATGAGCCGTATTCGGCTCGATTTGATTGTTCGGAAGCACCCGAGGCTGCCCGGTACTGCCGAACATCAGCGGAACATTCGGCCCATAGATGTCCGCATCGATCAAGCCCACGCGTTGCCCGAGTGCCGCAAGCGCGATTGCCAGGTTCGCGGCGACGGTGGTTTTACCCACCCCTCCCTTGCCGGAGCCGATCGCAATAATGTGCCGAATGCCGGGCAGGGCGACCGGGCCTCCTGGTGTGTTTCCGTGTGCCATTCTGTGTTCCTTTCAAAAAACAAGCTAGGGTTGGGGTGAAATCTTGCCGGCTGCACGCCGTCGCGCCAGCTCTGTTTGGCGCTGTTCCCTACGCCGCCCGGCGTCAAGGAAGCGGCGCTCCCCCTCCCCGGCCTGCGCCGCGAAAACTGGAACCACCGCGGGGACGCCTCCGGCGCTGACCGCCACAAAGGTTAGATACGCCGAAGCTACATGACGAAGCGCGCCCGTGAGCGGGTTTTCCGCCCATACTTTCACTCCCACTTCCATGGATGTACGAAAACCACGGTTGACCCGGGATTTAAGAATCAGCAGCTCGCCCACATGGACCGGCGCGATGAAGTCGATGTGGTCCATCGATGCCGTGACCACATGCGACCGCGCATGCCGAAACGCAGCCATAGCCGCAACCAGATCGATGAAATGCATCAGGCGGCCCCCCAACAGGTTGCCAAGCGTATTGGCGTCGTTCGGCAGCACCAGCTCGGTCATTTCGCCTTCAGCCTTGCCGGTGATACGGGCTTCGGTCATGGGAACTTTGTCCATAGCTACAATAGAAACAGCGACTTTCAGGGCTTGCAAGTGTTTGTGAAGCCTGCCGCTTCTTTCAGGGCTGCCGCCGAGTCTAGAAAGTGCATTCCCCCAAAAAGAGGTTTCCATGGACAAGACGGCGATGCTGGGTCAAATACTCGAAAGCAATCCCAAGGACGCGTTCGCCCGGTATGGGCTGGCCATGGAATACGCCGGCCGCGATGAATTCGAAGAAGCGCTGGCGCAGTTCGGCATCCTCCTGCGTGACAACCCCAAGTACACGCCGGGCTACTTTATGGCGGCACAAACATTTGCGCGTGCCGGGCATATTGAGGACGCAAAGCAGCACCTCCAGGCGGGTCTCCGCTCGGCAGCGGAAGAAGGCAACGGCCATGCCCAGCGCGAGATGCAGGCCATGCTTGATGAGCTGGAACTTGCCGGCTAGCGCAATAAGCCCCGGCATGGCACAGTGAGAAGGCTCCCCTGCACGCGGTCTGCCTCCAGTCTCCTGGGCAGCCCTGTTCTCCCCTTCATTGACTCGGCAGCAGCGGCAGCGATCTGAAAGGCATATCCGGCGATGAAGATTGCCTTATTTCCCCTCGATGTGGTTCTGTTCCCCGGCGTGCCGCTGCCGCTGCACATCTTTGAGGAGCGCTACAGGGAAATGGTGACCGCGTGTTTGCACGATGGCCTCCAGTTCGGCGTGGTGCGCGCGCAGCGTGAAGGCCTGGCCATTGCCGGTTGCACCGCGGCGATCACACGTGTGCTGCGCCGCTACCCTGACGGCCGCATCGACCTGCTGTGCGAAGGCAAGCGCCGCTTCGAGATTGAACAGCTTGATAACTCACGTTCGTTTCTTCAAGCAGAGGTCGACTTTTTCGAGGACGACCCGCTCGACACAACCCGGGAAGAACGGGCCGAGTGTGTGGCGGAGCACCTGGAAGTATTGGCGCTGGCCGGCATCGGGCGGGAAAGTTATGCCTTCGATCTGGACCAGGGGCTTTCGTTCCAACTGGCATGGGAGCTGCCCGCTGACCTGGGCTTTAAACAAACGCTGCTTGCCAGCCGCTCCGACCGGGAGCGTACGGCGCTGCTGCGGGCGTTTTATGAACAAATTATCCCCAAACTCCGCATGGGTTCGGGTGCCCGCAATGCTTCGCGCAACGGGCACGGCATGGTTATGTAGAGCCGCTTGCGCCCGGTGAACAAACAGGTGCGGCCTGCCTCGTTTATGCTGGTTGCAAACAGTTTTCCTGCCTCCGATCGACCTTTTCGCCGTAAGCTGCGCGAGAATTTTCACCCGAGCGCCTTTGCGCTTTCCCAGATTTATCCCAGGAGTTGCGATCCCAATGCCCCCGACCAAACAAGCCGCCGCACCCGCATCCACCGCGCAAGACATGCTGCCGAAAACGCTTGGGGAGCTGCGCGGCCATCCCTTGTACGGCCAGGCGCGCCTGCGTGACCGGTCCGTAAAGGATGAAATGCGCGAAAACCTGATGGAGCGTCTTCGTTCCGGACGCGGTTCGCGCGCACCTATCTTCCCCGGCATCGTGGGTTATGAGGACACGGTAGTGCCGCAAATCGTCAATGCCGTGCTTTCGCGGCATAACTTCATCCTGTTGGGGCTGCGAGGGCAAGCAAAGAGCCGTATTCTGCGCGCCCTGACCCATTTGCTCGATGATTGGGCGCCCTATATCGCGGGGTCTGAAATCCGCGACAACCCCTGGAAGCCGCTCGCCAAGCACTCGCGCGATCTCATCGCCGACCATGGCGACCGTACGCCGATTGCCTGGATGAGCCGGGACGACCGTTATGTCGAGAAGCTCGCGACCCCGGACGTGACCGTGGCCGACCTGGTGGGCGACCTCGATCCGATCAAGGCGGCACGCGGCGGGCAGGACTTGTCAAACGAGCTGACCATGCACTACGGGCTGCTGCCACGGGCAAATCGCGGCATCTTCGCGATCAATGAGGTGCCGGACCTGGCCGGCAAAATCCAGGTTGCGCTGTTCAACATCATGCAAGAGGGGGACGTGCAGATTAAGGGCTACCCCGTACGCCTCAAGCTTGACGTTGCCATCGTGTTCAGCGCAAACCCCGAAGATTACACGGCCCGCGGCAAAATCGTGACGCCGCTTAAAGACCGCATCGGCTCGGAAATCCGCACGCATTACCCGGAAACCTTGGCCGAGGGCATTGCCATCACCGAGCAGGAGGCCTGGGCCAAGCGCGGGTCGGATGCCATTGAAATCCCGCAGTACATGCGCGAGATCATTGAGCAGGTGGCTTTTACGGCACGGGGCGATAAACGCGTGGATAAACGCTCCGGCGTGTCGCAGCGGCTGCCGATCTCAACGATGGAGCTTGTGATTTCAAACGCGGAACGCCGCACCCTGCTGCACGGGGAAACGCTGATTGTGCCGCGCATCAGCGACTTGTACACCGCCATGCCGGGTATCACGGGCAAAATCGAACTCGAGTACGAGGGCGAAATGCGCGGTGCGGATGTGGTTGTGCGCGAGCTGATCCGCGGTGCGCTCGGTACGGTGTACGACCGTTACTTCGCCGAAACCAACACCCAGCAGATTGAACAATGGTTCAACCTGGGCGGCTCGCTCAAAATCGACGACACGGAGTCTTCTTCCGCCATCGCCGCGGAATTGAAACAGATTCAGGGCTTGTTCGACAAGCTGGCGCCGCTCGGGATCAAGCAGTCCGACAGCCCCGAGCGA
>CAXTKZ010000045.1:0-17447 GCA_964244985.1 uncultured Acidobacteriaceae bacterium | reverse complement strand
ATGAAGCCGAGGTTCGGGTTGGAAAAATTGCCCAATCCGGGGAACATCGCCGGAAGTGCGGACGACGGTACGCCGAACCAAGCCGCCAAGGTCGCCACATACTGCGAAAGCGCCGTGGTTGGGACGAACCGGCCGGAACCGTCGATGTCGTCGGGGCCGTTGAGCTGCAGGTTGGGAAAGTTCCCGTACATCTTGCCGCCCTTCACAGAGCCGCCGACTACAAACTGATGGCCACCCCATGCATGGTCTGAGCCTCCGGCTGTGTTGATGCTCAGGGTGCGCGAGAAATCCGAAGCCGTAAACAGCGCAACGTTGTTGTACAAACCGATCTCCTGCATGACCTGAATGAAAGTTCCCACAGCCTGGTCGATCATGCTGTAGAGTCCCGGCTGCAGCGAACCCTGGTCCGCATGCGTATCGAAGCCGTTTGCATCGATAAAGAAGATTTGGCGGCGTGCGCCGATTTGGCTGTGCAGCCTCATCATCGTCGCAATGGTATACAGACTGCCCGAAAGCGGGTTGCTGGATGGGAACGATGTGGTAAAGCCGTTCGAACTGGAAAGTATGCTGTTGTAAAAAGTGTTGTACTTCCAGGCTTGCTGGTAAATCTGCTCGTCGGCCTGCAACAAGTTCACGCCATTATTGAAGGTCAGCAGCTGCTGCGCGGCAGCATTGCGGGGATAGCAGGCCAGCCCCTCGGAGCACCAGAACGCCGCTCCCTGGGCCGATGGTCCGGTGGTAAAGGGCGCTACCGACTTGCCCCGCCCGAAGCTTGAGGCCTGGCCCAGCAGCGTCACCATCGGCAGGTTGGTGCTGTTATAGCCGGAGCCGATCAGCTCATCGGTAAGCCCGGCCCAGCTTGCACCCACTCCGGGGTCGTAGCCGCCTTTTTCCCATACGCTCTGCTGCTGGTCGTGCGCGAACAACAACCCAGGCAACGCGACACTGGTGGCTTTATACTGCGCGGCAGTCGTGGGCTGTACCAGCGGACCTACGTTTGCAATCACGGCTGCATTGCCCGATGCAAACGTCTGCTGCAGATTGAGGAATGCCGGGTTGAGCCCGTAGCCCGTATTGGACAATGACAGCAGCGAGCCCTGTCCGACCGCGCTTGCCCCGCGCGCCTGGCTGTACGCGCTGTACTGCGAACCCCCAATGGGCACGATCATGTTGTTGCTGTCGTTGCCGCCCCGCAGGAACAGGCACACGATGGCTTTGTAGTCGGAGCTGTTGGCGGATTGCGCGAAGGCGGCCATGGTACGCAGCGGCGAAACACCGGACAACTGCGCAAGAGCGCCCCAGGACGCGGCTTTCAGAAAACTTCTGCGTTGCATAATTTCTCCAAAGATGTTGAACAGCTCTTAATCGCGGTGGCTTACATCATGACCCGGTATTGCGGCGAGGTGACGATCAGGTAGACGGCAGCACGCACCATCGTTGCGGTGTCGTCCGTTTTAATCGCGTTCACGATCGCTTGCTGCATATCCTGCGTCATGGTCCCGTGCAGCAGCAGCGCGTCGAGTACGTTGACGAAGTTGGTCGGACCCCATTGCGCCGCGCTCTGGTACCACATGCTGTTCGGCCCCAGATCCAGGTTGAACTGGCTCTGCTGCGTTGCATTCCAGCTCCAGGAGTTTTGCACCGCATCCTGCATATGCAGCGTCATCCAGAACAGAGTGTTCACGTTTTCGTTTTGGAACTCCGGCGCATACAGGCCATTGCTCAATTTAAAGTCCGGGGAATAAAAGCTGAATACGCTGTCCTCGCCATGCGGCAGTTCATCGAGATTCGACAACCAGATGCCGAAGATTTTTTCGTATACAGACACATTGGGCACCGTTGCCGAAGAGGTCGCTCCCAACCCGCGCATCACGGAAGCCCACCACAGAATGGGATCGCGCAGCTTGCCGCTGGTCGGGTCCGAGCCGGTCAGCGAGTCCAATGTGCGGGCTTCCGGGTCCAGCAGAACCGCCTTGAGAACGGTTTTCATGTCGCCGCGCACACCTGCACCGTTGTTGATGAATGTCCCCGCGACTCGGCTGATATAGGCCGGCGAGGGATTGCTCCGCACCAGGCTTTGGATCAAGCGCCGCGACACAAACGGCGGCAGCGACGGATCATTGAAGATATTGAGCAGCGCGCCGTCCAGATCCTGCTGGGGGCTTTGCCCGGCAGGCAGGACTGTGCCGCGCATCAGGGTTTTCGCACCCGTGTTGTGCAGGGACGCGAACGACACCATGGGGCAGTTTTGGCCGGGAGGGTTCGGGTACCAGTAGTAGTTCGCCTTGGAGGGAACCGTGCAATCGTTGTTGGCATAGGTCCAGCCGGTGTAGGCGAGAGCAAAGTTCTGCACCTGGTCGGGAGTGTAGTTCGGCAAAGGTTGGCCGTTGCCGCCCAGCTTCACTGAGCCGTCCTGGTTGAGCTGCACCGTGCCGATCGAAAACAACTGCATCAGCTCGCGGGCAAAGTTCTCGTTGGCGCGCTGCCCGGATGCTGTCGCGGTGCTGTTGCCCATGTTCAGGTACAAGCCCATCGCCGGCGACAGAGCCACATCGTGCATCAGGGTCAGCCAGTTTCCGAAGGCATCGTTGGACAATATGTTCAGATAATTCGGCATATAGCGCGGGTCAATCCCGACCGCCGATACAACAAACAGCTTGCTGAGCTCGAACGCAACGCGCTGCCGAAGCTGATCCTGGCCGAACAGGATGTCGTTCCACCAGTAATACTCGGTCAGGCATTCGAGCGAAGGGCAGGCAGGCGGAGTATCCGGCCCCGTATAGGCTGCGGGAATAAGATAGGCCGGCTGCGCGAACTGCTGGTCAATATATGCACTCAGTCCTATCTTTTCTACATTGAACACATCGTTGGTGGTAGGGCCGAAAGTGGCCTGGTTTAAAAGCCGGCCCGCGGCCTGCAGTGAGGTGGATGTGGTTGAGTTCCATGTGGTGACGACGACGGGACTGCCCTGGGCAAACCCTTCAGCTGCTCCGCAGACAAAAACGACAAGACAGGCAGCTTGCACCAAGGCACGGACCATCGGACGGGGTATCCAATTGAACAAATGCATCAACTCTGCTCCTTCACTTCGAGTACAGTAACGGAAGATTTGTAGGAAGCAAAAAGAAATTAAGAGAAATTTCTCAAGCTTCACTTCTTTACCCTTCATCGCAGATATTACGCAGAATTTCAGCAGTTATGACATCACCCTTCCTGTGTATTTCAGCGCTTGGTAACGGTACTTGCGGGCCACGCAGGCACATTCCAATGCAATGTTAATATTCAGCCAGCACTTACAATATTCAGGGAATACTTACATCGCGCCCGGCAAATCCTTACCGAGCTATGCGGAAATCCCACTCAAATAAAGTGAAAGTTGCACATCGACCCCCAAAAGGCGGAAAATATTTCCATGAAGCGCGTACGTTACACAAAGTACAACGGCGACCTCGCGGCAGAGCTCGACATGGAAGATCTGCTCGAGGGTTTATCCGACTACCTGCTCGACTCCGGTTTTCAAAACCCCATGACGGAGTTCCAGGACCTGAACCAGACCATGGAGGATTTGAAAGAAGCTCTGCGCCGCGCCATGGAATCTGGACAGCTGTTCGACGAAGACACACAGCAGAAAATAGAAGAGCTGCAAGCCGAAGGTAAATTCGACCAGTTTCTCGACAACCTGATGGACCGCATGGAGCGGGAAAACTACATCCGCTCGGAGGGCGACCCATCGCAGGAGCCGGGGCAGGGCCAGGCTGGAGGCGGCGAGTCGGAAGCGCGCTTCGAGGTGACGGATAAGAGCCTCGACTTCCTCGGTTTTAAGACGCTCGCGAACCTGCTGGGGTCGCTCGGCAAGGCAAGCGCGGGCCGCCACGATACTGTCCATTACGCGACGGGCATCGAGAACAGCGGCGGGTCCAAACAATATGAGTTCGGCGACACGCTCAACCTCGACACGACCGCGACGCTGTCCTCAGCCATTGCCCGGGGCGGCGCACACATGCCGCTCGACCTTCAATATTCGGACCTCCACGTTCACCAGTCTGAATATCAAAGCTCCTGCGCGACCGTCGTCATGCTCGACTGTTCGCACTCGATGATCCTGTACGGCGAAGACCGTTTTACCCCGGCCAAGCGCGTCGCGATGGCCATGTCGCACTTGATCCGCACCCAGTATCCGGCTGATTCGCTGTCGCTCGTGCTTTTTCACGACTCGGCCGAAGAGCTGCCTATCTCGCAGCTGCCGCGCGTCAAAGTGGGCCCGCACTACACCAACACACGCGAAGGCCTGCGCGTCTCCCGCCGCATTCTGGAGCGCCAGCGCAAGGACATGAAGCAGATCGTCATGATCACCGACGGCAAGCCCTCAGCCCTGACCCTGCCCGACGGACGCATCTATAAAAACGCTTTCGGCCTCGATCCGCTGGTGGTGAGTGAAACGCTCGAAGAGGTGAACCGCTGCAAGCGCTCCAACGTCATGATCAATACCTTCATGCTCGCCAGCGACTACGGCCTGATGCAGTTCGTCCAAAAGGTAACCCAGATGTGCCGCGGCAAGGCTTACTTCACCACCCCCGACACCCTCGGCGAGTACCTGCTGATGGACTACATGCAGCGCAAGATGAAAACCGTGCACTAAGCGGAAGCGACCGCCGCTGGAAATGTGCTGTCCAATGCAGGAGGCAGGCAGCACCTCTCGTCAGAGGGGTCCGCTCGAAACCTTCTGAGCTGCTGTAACAGCAACAATGCGTAAAAAGAGTGTACCCGGGCGGCCTTTTTCCTACCTTTGTCGCAATATACGACTCATCTTGTCGTATATTGAACGAAGACCAAAGAAAGGTGGGGCTGCACGGGAACTCTTGGCGGAGGATCGTGACAGCCCCGGTGACGCGCAGCTCAAGGCGTGCGGTCTGGAGTCATTCTAACGGCAGTTCCCGTCCTGGTGCATAGGTAGCGACTTTCCTGAGCGGAAAAGTCGTTCCGGAGTCTCTGACTTCCTGCGTTCTTACCGGAACCATCCCAGTCAGCCTGAGCGGCGCATCGCCGGAATAAAAGTATGTCGGCGTTTCGCGTCTACCCCCATTTGTTGTTGTCTGCTGCACTCATCGGTGCTTCTTCGCCGGCCCCCGCGCAAGGGCAAGCCACACAAACCCTCTCCCTCATAGTGACCGATCCGACCGGCGCGGTCATTGCCGGTGCAGCCGTTCAGGTGAGTTCCGGCGCGGCCCCCGCGCAAAGCCGCACGGATGCGACTGGAACAGCCGCGTTGGCGCTCCTACGTGGAACCCTGTATGCCGTTACCGTTCATGCGGACGGCTTCCGGGATGTGACATCCAGCGTTGTTGGCGGCACAGCTGGGTTGACGGTCAAACTGCCTCTGCTCGACGCAGGCGAACAGGTCGACGTGCGGGCAACAGAAACCGGTGCCTCCCTCGATTCCGGACAAGCACAAGCAGGCGTGGCCCTCGGGGAGGCGGAAGTAGCGAGTGTGCCCCTGAACGGCCGGAGCCTTACCGACCTGCTGGCGATCGCGCCCGGCGTCGTCCCCGTCAGCGCAGCCCAACCCAATGCCGTGGTGATGAGCGGGGTCGCCGCCACACCGCCCTCCGGCGATCTCAATATCGGTGCCCTGTCGGTCAGCGGGCAGCGCGAAACCGCGAACGCCTTTTACGTCAACCGCTCCGATGTGCAGGAAGATGTCAACATGGGCCTCGCGATCGTGCCCACGTTGGACTCAGTGGCGGAGCTCCAGGTACTCACCGACAGCTTCGACGCGAAGCTCGGCAACCAGAGCGGCGGCCAGATCCTCGTCACCACCCGCTCGGGCGGAAACCAGCTCCACGGGTCGGTGTACGACTACTTCCGCAACACCGGGCTCGACGCGCGCAGTTATTTTTCCACTGTGCGCGCGCCGTTTCACCAAAACCAGTTTGGCGGGACTGTGGGCGGCCCGACGCCCTTTGCGGGAGTTCACTTCTTCGCGGACTACCAAAGCACGCGTCAGACACAAGAGATCGACACCGGCGTGATCGCCGTACCGTCTCTCGCGGACCGCTCCGGTGACCTCTCCGACATGGCCGGCGCGCTTACCGGAACGGTATCCGGCGCGGGCTGGGCGCAGGTTCTGAGCAGCCGCCTGGGCTACCCGGTCTTTAATGGAGAGCCGTACTATCAACCGGGCTGCACGGCTCCCGGAGCAGGCTGCGTCTTTCCCAATGCGAGGATACCGGCCGCCGCCCTGTCGGCCCCCGCGCGGCAGCTCCTCCCCTACATCCCCCGGCCGAACCTCAGCGCCGATACCTTCGCCACCTCCTCGTATGCGCAAAGCTTGCGCGACGACAAGGGAGCCCTGCGCCTGGACCTCCACACACGGCTGGGTCAACTCGCTCTCTACGGATTTGCCGATGAGTACTCCCTCATCAACCCTTACCCGACCGGACAAGGTGGAGCGACCGTACCCGGCTTTAACGCCCGCAACAACGGACGCGCTCAGCTGTACGCGGTCGATCTCACGTCCACGCTGGGCCCCGCGCTCGTGAACGCGGCCCACGCAAGCTACCTGCGCAACGCAGCCCGCGCCGGCCAACCGCTTGGGGGCCAGGGCGTTTCGCTCGCTTCCCAGGGCTTTGTGACGGGTGGGTCCGGCATTATGCCGCAGACGCCGTCGATCGAAGGGGTGGAGAACATTATCCTCAATGACTTCACACTCGGCACCACGGTCACCGGGCTTTCCCAAGCCGAAAACACAGCGGCCTTCTCCGACGACCTCACCTGGTCGCACGGCAGCCACCTGCTCTCGTTCGGGGCTTCCGCGCATCTCGATCAGATCAACACCCATCCGAACGTGTACGACAACGGCAGCTTCCTGTTCACGGGCAGTGAAACGGGGGTGGATTTCGCCGACTTCCTGCTCGGCGTCGACTCAAGCTACACGCAAGGCGACGGCCGAAACTTCTATAACCGGAACCGCTATCTCGGCCTGTATGGGCAGGACAGTTGGCGGGCCACGCCGCACCTGACGCTCAACTATGGGCTGCGCTGGGATGTGCTTCCGCCGTGGCACGAAAAGTACAACCAACTTTTGTCGTTGGACCCGAATGAGCAATCCGTCGTGTTCCCCAACGCGCCAAGGGGCATTCTGTTTCCGGGCGACCCCGGCGTCGCGCGGACAATCGCGCCGACGCGGTACAGCGACTTCGCCCCGCGCACCGCGCTTGCCTGGTCGCCCTCGTTTTGGGGGTTCCGGGACAACACCGTGGTGCGCGCCGGCTTCGGCATCTACTACAGCGCCTTCGAGGGGCTGTCCGCGGGCATTATGAGCGGCAACCCGCCGTACGGCTTTACGGACACTACCGCGGCTCCGACGCGCTTTGACGAGCCTTTCGTCCAAGCCGCGACGAACAGGAGCCTCGGGCAGCCGTTTCCACTCCAGCACGTCCCGTTTGGGGCATCCCGGTCGCATCCGGTCACGTCCGTGGACTGGTCCAACTTTGAACCGCTCACCGGCATTCCCGCCTTTGCCCAGGAGAATGTGACGCCGTACACGGAGAACTACACGCTCAGTGTCGAGCGCCAACTGACGCCGCGTACCTCGGCGAGAATCGGCTATGTCGGGACGCAGGCGCATCACCTGCTTGTGATTCAGGAGATCAATCCCAGCAACCCGGCGCTGTGCCTTTCGCTCAGCCAGCCGGCCGATGTGGCTCCCGGCTCGGCCAAGTGCGGTCCATTCAGCGAAAGCAGCACCTTTACTTCGGCTTCAGGGCAGGTGTACGGGGGAACCAGAGGGACGTTCAGCGGCGCGTTCGGCAGCGTGAACCTGCAAAAGACGATTGCGAACGCGCACGACAATGCCCTGGAAGCACAGCTGCGGCATGCAAGCCGCACTCTCTTCGTGCAGCTCTCCTATACATGGAGCCGATCCATCGACCAATCTTCGAGCCTCGCGGAAGCGGTATATCCGGGCAACGCCGGTCGGAGCCGGGCGCTTTCGGCGTTCGACATGACTCATAACTTCAGCGCAACGTACCGCTACGAACTGCCGACTCCCGCCTGGGCGCGCCGCATGCCGCGCCTCGCGGGCGGCTGGCAGGTGTCGGGCCTGACGCGGCTGGGCACGGGCCTGCCGGTGACGCTGCTCAATAACAACGACACATCGCTGCTGGGTACGGCTCCAAACGGCATCAACGGCAACGGGATCGACGAGCCGGACTTCCTGCCGGGCAGCCTCCATCTGGGACACCGGCCCGACCGCCCGGCATTTGCAACCGCCCGGTTCTCGCTCCCCGCACTCGGCACCGTCGGCAACGCCCGCCGGCGGTTTTTTCACGGGCCGGGTACCGACAACACGGACCTTGCCCTTTCCAAACTCACCCCGCTGCACGATGACCTATCTTTGGAAGTGAAATTGGAAGCCTTCAACGTGTTCAATCACGGCCAGTTCTTCGGTCCGGCCGCGGTGAACGGCAACATCTCCAGCGCCAACTTTGGGCAGATTCAGGCGGCGCTTCCGCCTCGGCTATTGCAGCTCTCCGCGCGTTTGCGGTTTTAGTTGTTCAAGGATTTGCGCCGCATACGTTTATGTAAGCCGTACACGCGGTTTACTTACCGGAGCTGCGGCAAAACGTAGTCCTGAGCGTAAACGGAGACGGTGCATTCAAGGCGCATTCCCCGCACATTATGACTTCCCTGCTGCAACCGCAAGCACAAGGAGAAGGCCGATAGTCACGGTGATGATGATCATGGCCTGAGTGTGATCCGTGTGGCGATGGTTGATGAAATTCATGCCGCCGTAGCCATCCTTGATCTTTTTAACTCCCTCATAGGGCAGGGTGACATTGAATTTCAGGTCGATGTCATAGAAGGTGAATCCTTCCTGATTGCTCGATACGAATGTGCCGAACTCTTCGGCGGCACCGCGCCGCACGACGCTGACCGGGGCCCGAGGCGAAAGATGCTCAGCTTTGCGCTTCACGGCTAAAGCGTTTTTGGATAGGGTGGATGAAACCTGTTGGCCGCTGCTTGTAAGCGGAACAGCCAAGGCAAGCAGCGCGGCGATCGATCTCAGCACAATACTCGGCATCAAGAACTCCAGCCTTTCAATGACATAGATTGAACATGATGGTTTGAGCAGTCAACGCAGCGCCCGGAACCGCCATCAGCACTGAACCGTTTGCTTGAGTAAATACCTCGCCTGTTGGAAGAGCGCATGAAGACGTGCTGCTGAGAACAGCACCTATCGAGTACACCGGTGCACCCACGTCTTGGAGAAACTTATTTTGTACGCGTTGCAAGGGCTTCTGTGAAGGCAGGGGCACCGTGTACTCCGCACAGAAATTATTGTCGCAGGATGAACTGGCGAATATTACATCAATTGTGATTTAAGCCAAGTTGGGTGCAAGAGCAGCGGTATCGAGTAGCGAAGTGTCTTTGTCAAAGGCGAAGAAGCAACACCGAGGCTTGAGTATGAACGCTTTGTTCATTGACTCTCATTCATTTCCAGGTTGGGCCTGATCCACAAGCAAGCTGCGCGTTCCGCGAGAAGCAATCCTCGGCTCTCAATTTCCTCCTCATTCCAAACTGGGCGGCGGCAGATCATTCGATTTAGTACCAAAGCAGACCGAGAAAGCTTTTCACGCTTAAGCGTGAATGGCCCGTTGCCGATAGCGGCATTCAAGGGCTGCGTTATTAACGTCAGATTACCAAGTGTATGCTTGAGGGTTTCCCGCAGCCTTACCGCTTCTGTGATTGCAGGATCAAGTTTATATTCCGCCGATGCGCCGTACACATCTTCACTCGGGACCGAATGACCGTTCGGAAGCGGCCAATGCTCGGCCCACCGCACCGGCAGGACATGCTCCACCGTGAAGCCCGCTTGGATTGCGATCACATCATCCTTAGTAGTGCGTAATGCCTGCTCCAGCGATTGCAGTAGAGCCCTCACCCGGCGCTCCCAACCTTGTTTGTAAACCGGTTGCGTCATAATGGCGCTTTTAAATTCGTCGTCGGCCGGAAAGCGAGTGGTATCGCCGTTCTGCATCAACAGGAAACGCCCAAAGATATTGCTCGACCATCCGTGCATCCGGAGGAACTGCACAGCAGCCAAGAAAGATTTATTGTAGCTCTTATTGGTTAGACCGCAGTAAGCCCTTCGTACCGTGTAAGACTCAAGCGCAGCGTAAATCTCTTGCCGATCGCCGTCGTTCCCCTTCAGCTCCTTTTCCACGCTCATGACGAAGGGAAACGCGATCGTACTGTCCCAATCCGTCAGATGACGCGCAATCTTTCCGAGTGGTCCTTTTGTATCCGGCTGACGAAGTCCACGATAAGCAGGCGCATATGCGAGAAGACGTGAAATCTCAGCGTCCACGGTGGGGAAAGCAGCAGTATGCGCGTAGGTCTTATACTCCGGATAGATTTTTTGCAGATTGATAACTTCTGCCTTCTCCGCCGCCAACACATTGGCAAGAAAGTATTCGATGCGCTTTCTAGTTAATCTTCCCTGCACATCATCTGCATCCCAGAAAGGCTCCTCGAACTCCGCCCATCGCTCATAAAACAGTTTTTCTGCATTCTCACCGGTAGCGACTGCCCGATGAAAAATGTCGTTCCTGATCAGGTCCATAGCGCTGAGGGGTTTGCCTCGCGCGTTCAGGGTTGAAAAAATTGTTTGTGCATCATCCTGCTCATCCAGCGAAATGACAACGATGGAGAAGTGGTCGAGAACGGCTTCGCTAAGAGCGGCGAGACGGCAGGCCCAGTCGGAGCTCTGGCCTTCGTCGAGGAAAGCGACGATTGCGTTACAGAAGAAGTGGAGGCAAGATAAAAGTCGCGGAGCCCGGCCTTCAACCGGATTGCCGTTCTTGAAAACAAATTCTTTGTACTTCATATGCAGATCGTCAAAGCTGAGATCGACGATGTCAGCATAAACCGCTTGATCATAACGGGTAGGCCACAACTTGTGTTTCTCAATCTCAGGGTGCTGCATAAGCTGCGGTTTGTCGTTGAAGAGATGCGATTCCAGGATGGCTGCTGCTGTCGAAGCTTCCCGCCGCACAGCTATTCGATGGAGAGCGTTGATGAACACCTGCAATGTAGTGAGTCTCTGCTGTCCGTCAATGACCTGCTTAATCGGTACTTGTCCGTGCTTGGCTTTTCCTTCTACCAGAATTAGTGCGCCTAAATAGTGAGAATGATTCTTAACCGTGTTTTCAAGTACCTCTTGCGCCTTCTCCTCTATATCAGCCCAGAGCGGCTCCCACTGTTCCTTCCGTTCCCATTCGTAATGTCGCTGGTATACAGGGACGCAAAACCGTGTTCGCTCTTCGAGAATCTTGCCGATGGGTCGAGCTTTTGCTTCCATAACTTCTTTCTTCAATCTCCAAAAGCTTTATAAAGAGGAACGATTACAGAATATGACCGGCAGTGATCGACCCGGCGCTGCGCTCCAAACGCACGCGCAAATCACCCGCGAGCGAGCTCACCGTTTGCAGCTTGGCCGTCAGCGATGCGGAAATCAACGGCTCCGTGAGTGCAAGCTGCGCGTGCAACAGAAGGCCCGTGACTGCGTCGCGCATCTCATTTTCAAGCGCGGCGGCGGCGGCGCGCATGGCCAGGTGCTGCTCTGTTTCGCGGCGCTGGAGGGCGGAACGCACCTCGCGGATAATCCGGTGCGTGCCGGAAATGGCAAAGTTGATCTGCAACGGGATCGCCAGGCCGGCCTGCTTCCAGAGCAGGTCCGCAGCCTCGGGGCTTGCTTCGGCCACGGGCTCGTCGACGACAACAACCAGGTACTCGCGGCGGCGCAGCGCGGCCACCCCCTCGCGCCGATCTCCGGCGATGTCCACCTGCAGCCCAAGCTGCTTTCTAAGACTTGCCGCGCACTCTTCCGCCCCGGATGTGCCTGTGATGATCAATGCGCTTTGCATGCCTTTGCTCCCCTGTTCCCTACGGCTTTACTGCATGGCGATCATGGCATCGCCGATGCCGTATTCCTTGAGCTTGCGGTAGAGCGTCGTTTTGCCGATGCCCAACAGCGCCGCCGCTTTTACCTTGTCGCCGTCCAAGCGCCGGATCGCGTCGCAGATGGCGTTCTTCTCCATGTCGGCCAGCGAAGACATGGTGGCCGGATCGGCTGCCGCTTCCTCTAACACCTCGCGCAGCGGCCTTGTTGCCCGGCGCTTATTGGTGTAAAAGTCCAAAAACTCCGTCGGCATATCGCCCAACTGCACCACGTTTTCGGACGGCTTCATCGAAACCATGGAACAAGCCCGCTCCAGCGCGTTTTCGAGCTCCCGGACGTTGCCCGGCCAATCGTACTCGTTCATGCTGTGCAGCATTTCGTCGCTCAGGATGTATTGCCGACCATCCGCCTTGCTGATTCGTTCGAGGAAGTGCGCCACCAGCAGAGGAACGTCGTCGCGCCGTTCACGCAGGGGTGGGAGGCGCAGAGTGACCACGTTCAGACGGTAGTACAAATCCTTGCGGAAGCGCCCCTGCTCGATCATCTGTTTCAGATCCCGGTTGGTGGCGGCAAGCACGCGGGCGCGCATCGGCACGCGATGCGTGGCACCGACCGGCCGCACCTCCCGCTCCTGCAAAGCACGCAACAGCTTTGCCTGCAGGTCGAGCTGGAGTTCGCCCACCTCGTCCAGAAAGACCGTGCCGTCGGCCGCGGCGACCAGCAATCCTTCCTTATCGCGATTGGCACCGGTAAATGCACCCTTCACGTACCCGAACAGCTCGCTTTCTACCAGCGTCGGCGCGAGCGAACTGCAATCGACGGGGATAAATGGCTTGTTCGCCTTGGGTCCATTGCTGTGGATGGAGCGTGCAACCAGCTCCTTTCCCGTGCCGCTCTCGCCCAGGATAATGACGGAATGGGTGCTGTGGGCGACCTTGGACAGGATGCGGTAGATCTTGTCCATCTCCGCGCTTTGCCCGATAATCGCGCCCAGGCTGCCCCCCGCGCGCATACGCTCGCGCAGCCGCCGGCTTTCCGAATCCAACTCGCGCCGCTTTGCGGCCTTTTCCAGCGTTTCCGTCAACTCCTCAATCGTGAACGGCTTGCGCAGATAATCGGTCGCGCCGCTGCGCATTGTTTCCACAGCCGAGGTCACCGTGGCATATGCGGTCATCACAATCACCGCGGTTTCGGACTGCATCGACTTCACTTCATCCAGCAGTTCGAGCGTTTTGCTGCCCGGCGACTTCAGGTCGAGTAGAAGCACATCCGTGCTGTTGCCGCGCAGGTATGCGCGGGCTGCGTCGACTGAGTCGACAGTATGCGGCTGGTAGCCCCGCGCGGCTGCGATTTCGCAAACGGCGGACCGAACGGCCGCGTCTTCATCCAGGATTAGAACGTGCAACTTCGCTCCCGACGGAGAGGCCATAGTTTTCGCTTGTACTGCTAATGAGTGTTGCGCCTCATTCTAGGGTTTCCGCGCGTTCTGCTCCAGTTACGGAAGTCCCGTTACGTCAGCGGGATGCACACGGCATGCGCAGTTCAAACGTCGTGCCGCGGCGGGGGGTGCTCCCAACCCGCACAGTGCCGCCGGCTGCTTCCACCAGCTCACGGACGATTGCCAGGCCCAGGCCGCAGGCGGATTTCTGGTTCATTTTCGTGCTCCAGCCAGGCTCGAATACCTGATCGAGCGCCCAGGCTGGAATGCCGGGGCCGTTATCGGCAATTTGGATAAGCACAGCAGGATTTTTGAGGCTTAAGGCACGGCGAGCGATTACGCGCACTGCACCCCCATTCGGCATGGCTTCGCTGGCATTTTTGACCAGGTTCGACAACACGCGCCCAAGTGCGTCCTCACTCATCCGAAGCGCGCCGAGATTCCCTTCCGCCGAAACACTCACCTCCACGCGCGGGCCGGCCACGGTTTCAAGCAGCCGTGCAACCCCGTTCACGGCATCGGTTGCACTAACGGCAGCTTTTTGCTCGCTTTCCGGCTTGCGGCCGCCGAGAGCTTCAAATTTCTGCACGAAACCGGTGAGCGCGCCTGCAAGCATCTGTACATCCGCTGCCAGACGCGCGTGTGCTGGGGCCAGTACCCCGGGTCCGCCCAGCAATTCCGCAATCAGCTGCAAGGACATCAATGCATTGCGTGCGTCGTGGGCCAGAGCCTCAGAGGGTGCAAGCGTGTTGGTTTTTACAAGAGCCGGCTTGGTCAGGTGTGGTGCGGGCGTCGTCGGCAAGAGAGCTGCAGGAAAGCGCAACAATTTTGAGTTGTGAAAAGCGGGGCCGGTTGGGTTGTGCATAGATCTCCTTCGGCAAGTAACTGCCTGTTCACCTCTTCTCTATTGCACGTCTTCGCCCAAACCCAAAAATAATATTAAGTCGTTTAAAATCAATTATTTATGGAAAATCCGATTTGTCGTTTGCAGAGTGCCTCCAGTTCCAAAATGGCACACAGGAGCAGTCAGCATTCGGCAAGTTGTTTATAGTCACCACTTTAGCGGTCAAGTTCCGAAACGGAACTAATATGCGCGTTCCCAATTTGGGTCTCGTGCAGCGACACTAGAATGAATGTATGGCCACTTCCTTTTTTCGCCAGAACGATCGTTTGCCGGACGAGCTTCGCCCTTTTTCTCTGACGCCTGACTATGTAGGTACCGCGGAGGGCTCAGTTTTAATCGCGATGGGGCAGACGCGCGTACTGTGCAACGCTTCGGTCGAAAGCGGCGTACCCGGTTGGCTACGCGGGCAGGGGCGGGGTTGGGTAACGGCGGAGTACGGCATGCTTCCGCGCGCCACACTGACCCGCAGCGCACGTGAAGCGGAGCGGGGCAAGGTCGGCGGGAGAACCCACGAAATTCAACGATTGATCGGGCGGTCGCTGCGGGCCGGGGTCGATTTAGAAGCGCTCGGCGAACGGACTGTCATCCTGGACTGTGACGTGCTGCAAGCGGACGGCGGTACCCGAACGGCGGCGATTACAGGCGCGTGTGCTGCGCTGGCTTTGGCGCTGGGACGCATGGTGAACACAGCAGCTCTCAAGCAACATCCGATGAAGCAGCTCATCGCCGCGGTGAGCGTGGGCGTGGTGGAAGGAGCAACACTGCTGGACTTGGCATACGAGGAGGACTCGCAAGCCGAGGTAGACGCAAATGTGGTCACAAATGCGGCTGGCGGACTGATTGAGGTGCAGGCGACAGCAGAACGCAAAACTTTTCCGCGTGCAGGACTGAACGAAATGCTCGATCTGGCCGATAAGGGGCTTACAAAGTTGTTCGCGGCCCAGCGCAAGCTGCTCATTTCTTCAGGCGTCGAGGTGCCGGGCGGCAACTGAGCGCGGTTTTTCTTCATCGGGTTGTATAACGGTTTCCGTGAGCGTGAAAGGTGAATGCGATGAAGATGAAGTTGACGCCGGGTAAACTGGCGGGGTTGAAAGCAGTCTCAAACGAACACGGCGTGATTGCGGCGGCAGCGATGGATCAGCGCGGGTCGCTCCAAAAGTCGTTGGCAAAAGCAAAAGGCGTCGCGGACGTCCCTACCTCCATGCTTGAAGATTTTAAGTCGATGGTGACGGACACGCTAACCCAGTACGCTTCGGCGATTTTGCTGGATCCGGAGTTTGGCTTGCCGGCGGCCAAAAAGCGGCACAGCGCGGGGCTGCTGCTGGCTTATGAAAAAACCGGCTACGACGCAGCGGAAGAAGGCCGTTTGCCCGACCTGCTGGATCATTGGTCGGTACAGCGGCTGAAGGAAGCGGGCGCGGATTGCGTCAAGGTTCTGCTTTACTACACGCCATTTGAAAAAACTGAGATCAACGATCAGAAGCACGCGTTTATTGAGCGGATCGGGGATGAGTGCCGGGCGCACGACATCCCGTTTTTCCTGGAGTTTGTAGGCTATGACGTGCACGGCGAGGATGAAAAAGGCCTCGGCTACGCAAAGCGCAAGCCGGAGATTGTGTCGGGTTCCATGGCGGAGTTCGGCAAAGAAAAATATAGCGTCGACGTTCTAAAAGTCGAAGTTCCCGTGCAGATGAAGTTTGTTGCCGGAACGGAGGCTTTTGCCGGTGAGCAGGCGTACACGCGGGAAGAAGCGCTGGAACATTTCCGCTCGGCTGCTTCCACGACCCACAAACCATTTATCTACCTGTCAGCTGGCGTGACGAACGCCATCTTTATCGAAACCCTGAAGTTGGCCTCGGAAAGCGGAACCAGCTTTAACGGTGTACTTTGCGGACGGGCAACCTGGAATGACGGCGTTTCGATATTTGCGAAAGATGGGGAAAAGGCGTTCGCGGCCTGGCTCAGTACACAGGGCGTTGAGAATGTCTCGAATGTAAATAGGGCGCTCGAAGCTGCAAGCTCCTGGTATGACAAGGTGGAGGGATAAGCTCCATGCCGTCTCGCCGGGGCGTACTACAGTCGGCCGCTGCCTGCTGTGCTGCGGCCGTTCTGACTCCGGCAGAGCGGTTGCTCGCCCGTACGGAAGCAGGGCTCAAATTGAAACTGCTGCCCGGCAGACCGAGACCGATACCACTGGGTTTTGTCGGGCTCGGGTACGAGCTATCCTCAGCGGCACGGCCCGGGCTGATCGATTGCGCAAACGCAGGGTATGTCCAGCTCGTTCATAACCTCGGGCCGGCTGGCGTCATGCGCTTCGGCGGCATCGTGGCGGATTTCTCGACCTACGAACCTGATGGACAGGAGGTCTGGGAACCCAAGCGGACTGTGCTGACACGCGCGAGCCTCGAGCGCGTGCGTGGCTTTCTCGATGCCGTGGGTTGGAGCGCAATCTGGAGCGTGAACTTTGGGCGGGGCTCGCTTGCCGACGCTATTGCCGAAGCCAAGGATGTTGCCCGCATCCTTGGTTCGCGCCTCCAGGCGCTTGAGCTGGGCAATGAAGTAGAAAACTATAGCCACGGAGCAGCACCACTGCGACCTCCGTCCTACAGCTATGAAAGCTACCGGGCGGAGTACAGCCGGTGGCACGCGGCTATTCTTCAGGCTGTTCCGGGCGTCCGGTTTGCCGCGCCCGATACAGCCGCCTCCGTGGAATGGGTGGAGCGGATGGCAGCCGATGCTCACGGCGCGGTGCAGCTTTTGACGACGCACTATTACAGGGGCGGCCAGCAGCAGGGTACGCCCGATCAGCTGGCGCAGGGGGATGCTGCGTTGCACGCTAACCTTCTGCGCCTGCGGAAAGCGTCGCAGGGGAGCGGCATCCCTTGGCGGATGTGTGAGACGAACTCGTTTTTTGGCGGCGGCAGACCCGGGGTGAGCGACACCCTGCTGGGCGCACTGTGGACGCTTGACTTCATGCTGCTGCTGCTCGCGAATGGCTGCTCCGGAGTCAACATAGAAACCGGAGTCAACCAGCTCGGTTTCCTGAGCTCCTATTCGCCGATCCGCGACGATGCGGCAGGCAAGGCAAGCGTGGGCGCACCTTACTACGGCATGCTCGCCTTTGCTGAAGCCGTCAAGAGCGC
>CAXTKZ010000044.1:7374-24862 GCA_964244985.1 uncultured Acidobacteriaceae bacterium | reverse complement strand
ATGGCTCATCCTGAACGTAGTGAAGAACCTGCCTTTTGCGCGCTATGCGATAAAGCAGGTCCTTCGTCGCTCTGCTCCTCAGGATGAGCCGTTTTTTTTTGCGATCAGCGAAGCGCTCCGCCCGGCGCGAGGCTTCAGCCTTTTCGATCCATTCCTGGAGCAGGCCGAAGCCCGTTGTTGTCGGAGCAAAATCTTGCAGAAGCTCCCAGTGCTACCCTCAGACACAGCGGATGAAAACCCCAGCGATCAGTCCCGATCTGCAAGCGCGCTCCGGCTTCGGTGAACCCGGCGGTGAGCCTGCGCAGGCCGCCTCTCGTTTTGTGCGCGCGTGCCTGCGCCGCCCTGTCGACCGCACCCCCGTATGGTTTTTGCGCCAGGCGGGCCGGTATATGGCCGAGTACCAGGCCGTGCGCAAGCATCACTCCCTACTCGAAATCTGCAAGCGTCCCGCGCTGGCCGCCGAGGTAACCATCACGGCGGCTGAGAAACTGGGCGTCGATGCCGCGATCATCTTCGCCGACCTCCTCCTGCCGTTTGAGTGCATGGGGCTGCCGTTCGAGTTTCTGGCCGGCGAAGGCCCGGTCGTGCACACGCCGGTGCGCTCGCGCGAAGCAATTGAAGCGCTCAGGACCGATCGCGCGGACGAACTCGGCTATGTCGCCCAAGCGATTGAAAAGGTCGCCGCGCATTTTAAGAACCGCACCCACGACGACACCGACGATGCGCTCGGCATCATCGGCTTTTGCGGCGCTCCGTTTACGCTGGCCAGTTACATGATCGAGGGTGGCGGCTCCCGACAGTACATCCATACCAAATCGCTGATGTACCGCGAGCCCGACGCGTGGCGTTTGCTGCTTGAGAAGCTTTCTTCCGTGCTGCGGGCCTACGCGCGGCAGCAAGTGGACGCGGGCGCGGATGTGATTCAGATTTTCGACTCCTGGGCCGGCGCGCTGGCCCCCGCAGACTATCGGGAGTTCGTGCTGCCCGTCACGCGCGAACTGGTGCGCGCTGTGCAGGCAATGGGCGTGCCGGTGATTTACTTCGGCGTGGATACCGCGACGCTCCTGCCCGCCATGCGCGAAACGGGCGCGGATGTGCTGGGGCTGGACTGGCGCACGCCGCTGGGGAAAGCCTGGCGCGAGCTCGATTACAGCTGCGCGGTGCAGGGCAATCTCGACCCCATTACGCTGTTCGCCGAGCCCGAGCTGCTCGACCGGCGCGTCGCGGCTATTCTTGCCGAGGCGGATAACCGGCCCGGCCATATCTTCAACCTGGGCCACGGCATCGTGCCCGGTACGCCCGTCGAGCATGTGCAGCATGTGGTCCGCACGGTGCGGGCGTTGTCCCAGAGGAGTTCCTGATGAGCAAACAAGCGGTCCTGCTGCTCGCCCACGGCACCCCGGATGAGCTCGGCGACATCCCCAGGTACCTGAGCAATGTGGTGAGCGGCCGGCCCATGCCGCAGTCCGTCATCGATGAAATCACGCACCGCTATGGGTTGATCGGCAAAAGTCCGCTTACCGCACTCACGCTCGAGCAGGGGCGTCTGTTGAGCGAGGCGTTGTGCCTGCCTGTGTATGTGGGCATGCGCAACTGGAAACCTTATATCGCCGATGTGGTCCGACGGATGAAAGCCGACGGCATTACCGATGCGGTTGCAATTTGTCTCGCGCCGCAGAACTCGCGCACAAGCGTGGGGCTGTACCGGCGCGCTGTCTACGCCGAGGCCGCGGGGGCGATCCGCATCGAGTTTGTCGAAGGCTGGGCCGACCACCCTTTGCTGGCCGAAGCCTTTGCGCAAAAGCTGCGGCCCGTGGTGGACAAGCTACGGAAGGAAACAGGTGAGCCGCCCGCTGTGTTGTTTACGGCGCACTCGGTCCCATGCCGCACGATTCAAGCGCCCGCCGCCCCCTCGCAGCCAGCCATCACCACCCCCGGCGCAAGCGCTTCGCCCGCGGGCGGCACGGCACCTCCGACCGCCGTGGAGAATCACGCGTGGGTCCTGCCGCATACGGGCGGTGCGCAGCCCGATCCTTACCCGGTCGAAGCCAAGCGCACCGCCGCGCTGGTTGCCGAGCGCACCCCCGGTGTTGCGAACTGGTGCTTTGCGTTTCAAAGCCAAGGCATGGCAGGCGGCCCCTGGATCGGTCCCACGGTCGAGGACACCCTGACCGCGCTGCACGGGGCGGGAGCGCGGGCCGTGGTGCTGCAAACGATCGGCTTTCTATGCGACCACGTGGAAATTCTCTACGACATCGACATTGCGTTCCGTGAATTTGCCGACGGGCTGGGCATGCGTTTAGAGCGGCCGCAGTCGCTCAACGGATCGCTGCTGCTCACTGAAGCATTGGTCGACCTCGCGCAGCGCGGTTTTGCACGCATGCCGGCCGTGGATGAAAGCCTTGCCGCGCAATGAAGCGGGTTGCGGTTGTCGGAGCGGGCATGGCAGGCCTGGCCGCCGCATACGAGCTCACAAAACACCCCGATTGCACCTTCACCTTGTTGGAGGCAGGCTCACGCCTCGGCGGCACCGTTGAAACCGTGTATGAGGGTGGTTTCACGATTGAAACCGGCCCCGACTCCTGGGTGAGCGATAGATCCGCGCTGCGCGAGCTGGCTGAAGAGCTCGGCATGGGCGGTGAGATCATGCAGTCGAACGACGCGATCCGCCGCAACTACCTTGTGCAGGGTTGCGTGCTTACGCCCATGCCCGATGGTATGCGCATGATGGTACCCACGCGCTGGCTGCCGATCCTTGAGTCGCCGTTGTTCTCCGCCCAGGCGCGCCTGGCGTATCTGCGCGAGCCCAAGCGCGCCGCCGAATTGAAAGAAGCTGCCGCCATGCGGGGTGACGAGGACGAATCCGTCCGCTCATTCATCACGCGCCACTTCGGACCGGAAGCGACGGAAACCATCGCCGGGCCGCTGCTCGCCGGGGTCTTCGGCGGCGACATTGAAACGCTGAGCGCCCACGCGGTGCTGGCTCCTTTTGTGCGGCTTGAGAAAGAGCACGGCAGCCTGATTGCCCCCATGGTGGCGCAGGTGGAAAAACAACGCGCTGAGGGCAAGCCCCCGCAGCCGGTGTTCACCACGGTGCGCGGCGGCTTGCAAACGGTGATCGACCGTCTTGCGAACGCGCTTCCGCCCCGAAGCATCCGCCTAAACACAACCGTAAAAGCGATCGCGCAGAACGGCACGGGCTGGACTGTAACGACGGAAACGCAGGAGCCGTTTGATGCGGTGGTACTGGCCACCCCGGCGGACGCGACCCGCGCCCTGCTCGCCCCGGTGGACAGGGAAGCTGCCGCCTTGCTGCGCATGGACGCAACCTCGGCCATCGTCGTCGCTCTATGCTTTTCGCCGGAGCAGTCGGCCGCTCTGCGCATCCCGCGTGGATTCGGGTTTCTGGTTCCGCCCCGACGCACGGTATCGGAGGAGCCGGAGCTGCTGGCCGGGACGTTTATGGATCAGAAGTTCAACCATCGCGCCCCCAAGGGAGCTGTGTTCCTGCGCGGCTTTTTCGGCGGGCATGCCGCCGGGCGCATGATGGATTGGGACGATGGGCGCATCGGGGAAGCCGCCCGCGCGCAGTTCGCGAAGCTGCTGGGGCCGCTGCCCGTGCCGTCCCATGCCGTGGTGCGCCGCTGGCCGCGCTCGCTGCCGCAGTACAGCGTAGGCCACCCGGCGCGTATGCGCTTGCTCGCAGGGCATTGCAGACGTTTATCGGGTCTGGCGCTTACCGGCAATGCATATGCGGGGGTGGGGCTGCCCGCGCTCGCGCATCATGCAAAAGAGGCGGCACGGGGTTTGTTTCAGCGATGAATTGGGGGGCAGGTAAGATGCTCATTTTCCGCAAGTTGTAGCGATTTTTGATTGCTTGTCTATTTTTGCTACGACGCGAAAGTACAAACCTTTTCGGACCGCCCAATGGCTACTCAAGCATGGAGGCATCTGTTTAGATAAGTGGGTGTTGTTTCATGCGCGGAGGCGAGCCGTTGAAGGGTAGTCGGGGCAAAAGGGTCGCGATTGTAGGGGCTGGACCGGGAGGCTTGGCGGCTGCCATTCTTCTTGCATGTTCCGGCGTTGAAGTAACGGTTGTTGAAAAGCGCTCGCACGTGGGCGGACGTACTTCGACGATCGAACGCGACGGCTTTCGATTCGATACCGGTCCCACTTTCTTTCTCTACCCCCGCGTGCTGCGTGAAATATTTTGTGCCGCCGGCTTCGATCTGGAAGCGGAAATCCCCATGGAACGGCTCGATCCGCAGTACCGACTGGTCTATGGCTCCGGCGGCGAGCTTTTAGCCACCCCAAACGTGGACCGGATGGCGGGGGAGATCGCCAAACTGTGCCCGCGCGACGCGCAAGGGTTTCACCGGTTCATGGCGGAAAACCGCGAAAAGCTGGAAAAGTTTGTGCCTTTTCTTGAATCGCCGTTTGAGTCCTGGCGCGATCTGATGCACCCCGACATGCTGCGCCTCCTGCCGCTGCTCCGTCCCTGGCGTTCGCTCGATGCCGACCTACGCTCTTATTTCAGCGACGAGCGGATTCGGCTTGGGTTCTCGTTTCAGTCCAAGTACCTGGGCATGAGCCCATTTTCCTGCCCGTCTCTGTTCTCCATTCTGTCTTTCCTTGAGTACGAGCACGGTGTGTTTCATCCTGTGGGCGGCTGCGGCACGGTAACCGAAGCCATGGCGCGTGTGGCCCGGTCCCTGGGTGTTCGCATTCTGCTCGACGAGCCCGTGGAGGAGTTGTTGTTTGACGGCCGCAAAGCCGTGGGCCTGCGCACCGCCAACCGCAAGCTCCAGGCGGACTCCGTTGTAGTAAACGCCGATTTTGCCGATGCCATGCGCCGCATGGTGCCCGACCGGTTGCGCCGCAAATGGACCGACAAGAAGATTGAAAAGAAGCGGTTTTCCTGCTCCACCTTCATGATGTATCTGGGCGTGGAGGGCTTGTACGGCGACGTCTCGCACCATACCATTTACCTATCGAAGGACTACCGCCAAAACTTGCGCGACATCGAAGAAGAGCATCGGTTGTCGGACGATCCTTCTTTCTATGTGCAAAATGCTTCAGTCACCGACTCAACCCTTGCGCCGCCGGGCATGAGTACGTTGTATTGCCTCCTGCCCGTCACACATGATACAGGCTCGGTTGATTGGGAGAAAGAAGAAACCCGGTTCCGCGCACTTGCGATCGAGCAAATGGAAAAGATCGGCATCACCGATGTCGAGCGCCGTATCCGCACAGAAAAAATCCTGACGCCTCGGTCATGGAACTCGGAGTATGGCTTGTTCCGCGGTGCTACCTTTGCCATGTCGCATTCATTGCGGCAGATGCTGCACAACCGCCCGCATAACCGCTTTGAAGATCTCGACAGTGTGTACCTTGTCGGCGGCGGCACGCACCCGGGCTCCGGCCTGCCGGTCATCTTTGAGTCGGCCCGCATTACATCGCGTTTGCTGTTGGAAGACCTCCACCTTGAGCCCCAGTGGAACACCGAGCCGGTCATGCCGGGCACGCCGCCGGCGGACTCGATGTATCAGGCTGTAAGCTAGCGCCTTGAAAGTGCCGGCATGGTGAGCGCCACACAACCCGCAGCGGCATTGCCCCGCAAGCCGCTTCCGCCATGGGGCGATCCCCATGCCGCGCAGCGTACTTGGGCGGGGGAGCCCATACACTCGCGGCTGCGAATGTTGCGCCGCTTTCGGGCGGAGCTGGCCGCGGGCGCACGCGAGCTGGCGGCAACGGTTCCGCGCGGCGTCCCCGGCCTGCTCCATCGCACCGAAGCCGACACGCTCGTCACGGAAGTGCTGCCGCTGCTGGAGGCCTGCCGCTTTTTAGAGCGGGAAGCGGAGTGGATTTTGCGCCCCCGCCGTGAAAGCAGCCGGTTGCGGCCTTTTTGGCTCCGTACCGTCGAGGTAGAAGTCGAGCAGGTGCCGCTTGGGGTGGTTTTGATCATCGGTCCCGGCAATTACCCACTGTTTTTACCTGGCGCGCAGGTCTTGCAGGCCCTTGCAGCCGGTAACGCGGTGCTGTGGAAGCCTGCGCCCGCCGGTCTGGCCTGCGCCCATGCCATGCGCGTCATGCTGATCGCGAGCGGTATGCCCCCGGAGCTGCTTACGGTTCTCGATCCCGCGCCCGCCGCGGTCGGCGAGGCTGTTGAAAGGGGCGTGGACAAAGTGTTCCTCACGGGTTCAGCGGCAACGGGCGAAGCGGTTCTCCGCACGCTTGCTCCCCATGCCGTACCCGCCGTGATGGAGCTTTCGGGATGCGATGCCGTGTTTGTGCTGCCCGGCGCTGACCTGCACCATGTCACCGATGCGCTTGCATTCGGGCTGCTATTGAACGGCTCCGCTACCTGCATGGCTCCACGCCGCGTGTTTGTGCACAGCACGGTTGTGGGCGAGCTGACGGGTATGCTGCTTGCGGCCCTCGATTGCGCCGGTGCCATTCCGATCCCGCCGCAGACGCGCGAGCTGCTCCGCGATCTTGTGGCAGATGCTTCTTTCGCCGGCGCGCGCATCCTTCTCGATGGCCTTGATGCCGCTGAAGGCAGCATCTATCCGACAGTTGTGACCGGGGTTAAACCGGAAATGCGCATCGCGCAAACCGATGTGTTCGCACCATTGCTTTCGGTCATCAATTTCGACACACCCGCGCAAGCGATCGACATGCACGAGCGCTGCCCGTATGCGTTGACCGCTGCCGTTTTCGGCCCGGAAAAGCAGGCCCGCGCCTTGATGCAGACGCTGCAAGTCGGCACTGTAGTTTGGAACGATGTTATCGTTGCCACCGCCGACCCCCGGGTGCCGTTCAGCGGCCGCAAGCGCTCCGGCTTCGGTACCACCCGCGGGCGCGAAGGGCTGCTGGAAATGACCGCTCCGCGCGCCATGGTGCTGCAGCGCAGCAAGAGCCGCATCGCCTATCAGCCGACGACCGCGGCGCATGCCGAACTGTTCGCGGGCTATGCTCAGGCGGCGCACGCGGGCAGCTGGCGCAAACGATTTGACGGGCTGCGGGCCATGGCGCGCGCGCTGCCCGGGCTCAAACCATCCAAAACGAAGTGAGGAAATACAAATGCGTATTGCAGTGATCGGTTCCGGGTTGGGCGGTTTGTCGGCGGCGTGTACGCTCGCGGCCCGCGGCTATCAGGTTTCAGTCTTCGACAAAAATCCGTGGCTGGGCGGCAAGGCAGCTGTGCTGGAAGAAGGAGGGTTCCGCTTCGACATGGGACCCACCATCCTGATCCAACCGTCCGTGCTGCGCCGCATCTTTTGCGAGGCCGGGCGCAATCTGGACGACTACGTCAAAATGGTGAAGCTCGACCCCCAATGGCGGTGCTTTTTCGACAACGGGTCCATACTGGACCTCAAAGATGATGTCGGCGAAATGGCGACAGCCCTGAATGCGCGCAAGTCCGGCATGGGCGACAAATACGTGCAGTTCATGCAGTATTCGCGCAACCTGCATGAAATTTCCGACCGCTTTTTCTTTTGGAAATCCGTCGGGTCTATCCGGGACACCTTCGACATGGGCGGCACCTTCGACAAGAGCGTGCTGCGCGACCTGATGCAAATGCGCATCGGCCACACTGTTGCCGGGACGATCCGCAAGTACATCGACGACCCGGACGTCGCGCAGATGCTCGACCACTACGTCCAGTACGTCGGCTCGTCGCCGGATGCTTCCCCCGCAATCCTGTGCTCTATCGGCAACATGCAGTCCGACGAGGGGATTTGGTACCCGATGGGCGGTACCCGCGCTGTGCCGGAAGCATTGGTCAAACTGGGCCGCGAGCTCGGGGTCGAATACCATACCTCGACCGAAGTGGAACGGCTGCTGACCGTGAAAGATGGTAAGCGCGACAAGGTCACCGGCCTGATGACGACCGCGGGCGAGCGGTTTGAGTTCGACGCCATCGTATCCAACGAGGATGCGGTGCGCACCTATCGCGAGCTGCTGGGCGGCCCTGTTTCCAAGAAGTTCGACAAGGCCCGCGGGTACGAACCGGCCTGCTCGGGCGTGGTGCTTTATCTGGGTCTGAACAAGCGCTACGACCACATGGCGCACCATGATTTCGTCTTCTCGCGCGACCCGCATGAGGAGTTCCACCACATCTACGACTTGGGCGAGCCCGCGCCCGACCCAACGTGCTATATCGCGTCCACGAGTGGGACGGAACCCGCAACCGCGCCTCCAGGCGGAGACGCTTTCTATGTGCTCGTGCACACCCCATACCTGCGCCCCAACCATGACTGGGACAAGATGTTTCCGCGCTACCGGCAGGTCATTCTCGACAAGCTGAAGCGTACGGCGGGCCTTACCGACATTGAGGATCGCATTGTGTTCGAGCGCGCGCTCACGCCGGTGGACATTCACAACCGCTACAAGGTGCTCAATGGCGCCATCTACGGTTTGTCGAGCCACGGCCGGTTTAACGGCGCGTTTAAGCCGTCGAATACATCGAGCGAAGTGGACGGGCTTTTTCTTGCCGGCGGCGCGGCGCATCCCGGCCCCGGTATGCCCATGGTCATGATGTCCGGCTGGATTGCGGCCGATGCAGTCGACCAGCGCTATCGCGGGGTCGAGCCCGCGCTCCATGCCCGCAACGAGGCCGAGGCATTGCTGGCCCAGGCCCGGTGAGCGAACAGCGGAGCAGGAAGCGAACGGGCGCGCCCACGCCCCCTTCGCGCGCCCTGCTCCGATTTTTCGATGTGTACCTGTTCTTGTTTTTCCGCACACATTTCCATGCGCTGCGTTTGGCGGGTGCGGAGCATTGGCCGCCTCCAGGTATGCCGCTGCTGGTATGCCTCAACCACCCTTCCTGGTGGGATCCGCTCACCTGCATTCTTCTAAGCCGGTTTCTGGCTCGCGGGCTTCGCCATTACGCGCCCATGGATGAGCTTGCTTTCACCCGCTACGATGTTCTCGGTAAAGCAGGTTTGTTTCCTGTGGAACAGGGAACCCCGCGTGGCGCGGCACAGTTTTTACGCGCGGCATCTCATATTTTCAAGGACAAGCATGGAGTTTTATGGATCACGCCGCAGGGCGACTTTACCGATGCGCGCACTCGGCCTACCGTCTTTCGCGCCGGCGTCGATGCCATGCTGCGGCGCACTCCGGAAGTCGCCGTACTGCCGCTCGCACTTGAGTACACATTTTGGGACGAGCGCCTGCCCGAAGCCCTGGCCATGCTGGGCGCGCCGGTTGTGTTCCGGCATGGCGAAAGCGCTTCCAACGCAGCGGCAGCGGCACTCCTTGAGCACACGCAGGATCAGTTGGCCGCCCTTTCCGAGCAACGCGACCCGGCCCGCTTCACTACCGTACTTGCGGGCAAGGGCGGCATCAGCGGCATTTACGGCGGCTGGAAGCGGCTCGCGGCGCGTTTGCAGGGCAAGCGGTTTGCGCCGGAGCATGGGAGCGTTCACCCCCATCGCAAGTAAACGTCCTATGCGGGTGCAGCCGTGGTGAGCGCGCCCGCTGTTCTCCTGTTCAAAGGGCTTACGCTCGCTTCCGCTTTCACTGCACTTGCGGGCTTTTGCATCAACCTGCGCGCGTACCGTCCTCCACAGCGGCAAGCGTCGGCCCCGCTTCCTCCCTTGTCGGTGCTTATCCCGGCCCGCAATGAGGAGGCCGGCATTATCCGCGCGGTTGAAAGCGTGCTTGCTTCCACCGGCGTCACGCTGGAGCTGCTGGTGCTCGATGACGCTTCAACCGACCGCACCGCCGAGCTGGTGAACGCCCTTGCGGCGCACGATGGGCGCGTCGCTCTGCACCATGCGCCTACCCTGCCCGCGGGATGGAACGGCAAGCAGCACGCCTGCGCTGCCCTGGCAAAGCTGGCGCGCCACGATCGTCTGTGCTTTCTTGATGCCGACGTCCGGCTCGCGCCGGACGCGCTCCATGCCTTGCTGTCCGAGCAGGAAAGGATGCAGGTCGATCTCCTCAGCGGGTTTCCTCTGGAGGAAACGGGTACCTGGCTTGAAAAGCTGCTGATCCCGCTCATCCATTTCGTGCTGCTTTGCTATCTGCCGCTGCCTTTTTCGCAGGCACGGACCCGCGATCCCGCCCTCGCGGCAGGCTGCGGGCAAATTATGCTGGCGCGCAGGGCAGCGTACCGGGCAAGCGGCGGTCACGGAGCTATCCGCGAGACGATGCACGACGGCCTTTTGCTGCCGCGGCTGTTCCGCCAACACGGCTTTGCAACGGGCATCTGCGACTTGACCGCGCTGGCGCGTTGCCGTATGTACCGCAATGCGGGCGAAGTGTGGCGCGGCCTCATGAAAAATGCCACCGAGGGCATGGCCGCCCCTGCCCGCATCGTTCCATTTTCAGCGTTGCTTTTCTTAGGACAGGTCGCGCCGCTTCTTTGGCTTCTGCAGGCTGTCGGCGGCAACCGTCCACTTGTGTTGCCGGCCGCTGCCACGGTTGCAGGTTTCCTTATTCGCATGCTTGCCGCGGTACGGTTCCGCCAAAGCTTTTTGGGTGTGTTGCTGCATCCTGTTTCCATCGCGATTCTGCTTGTACTTCAGTGGTGGTCGCTTGCCGCAAAGCTCCTGGGCCGCCGGGCTGTTTGGAAGGAAAGAGCGTATGACGTGGGTTGACGCAGGCCGCCGCGTGTGTCTGTTGGGGTGGGCGCTGTGTGCCGCCCTGCCGGTCCATGCCGCCGACCAAAGCACGCAGGAGCCCTGGCACCGACAACTGGCGCAAGCGCGGCAGTCCTACTATGCCGGGCTTGAAGGCGATCACGGCGCGGATGCCCAAGCGCATCAGTTATTCAGCCGCCTTTTACGCGAGCATCCCAAAGACTCTACGCTGCAGGCGTACTGCGGTTCGCTGGAGCTGCTGGACGCGGCGCGCACCTGGGCGCTGTGGCGCAAACATTCGCTCAGCGCGGACGGCATGGCCCAGATGGATGCCGCCGTAAACACCAATCCAGGCGACCTGGAAGCCCGCTTTGTGCGTGCATTGACCACTTGGCATCTTCCGTTTTTCTTCCACCGCAAGCAGCAGGCCGAGGACGACCTGCTGTATCTTGGGCCCCGTGCGGAGGCGGCGGCCCGCTCCGGCGCGCTGCCCCCTCCACTGGCCGCAGCCGCGCTCGACTATTGGGGGCAGGTGCTTGACGATCGAAAAGAGCCGGAAAAGGCCCGACAAGCCTATGGGGCGGCGGCACGCGTGGACGGTGGCAGCCCGGGCGGCAAGGACGCCGCGCGCCGTTTGCGGTGACCCATCATCGTTGTAAGGGTTTGCGCGCAAAGTACCAGAGCGAAAATGCAAGTAATGCAAACATCAGGACGGAAACACCCGCGTTGTACAAAAGAGTATGCGGAAGGGACGGCAAAGCTGTGTTGCCCGTCGCCGCCTCGTACAGCTTCAGCACTACCCCAAGCAGCCCCACAACGCCGCCCGCCGCGATCAGGCCGCTGGCATACAGCGAGCCCGGACTGATCTCCTCATTGCCGCCTTCCGGTGTTGTCGCCGAGCGGTCGACCAGCCAGCGCACCACCCCGCCCGCGAAGATCGCCAGCGTGGTTGCAATGGACAGGTAAGCCCCCACGGCGAACGACAGTGAGCGGATGCCGAGCAGCTCAACGGCCACCACCAGAAACACCCCCAACAGCACCAAGCCCCACGGCAGCTGGCGGGTGAGGATGCCGTTGATGACAGTCGCCATGAGCCGCGCCTGCGGGGCCGCGGCTTTTTCGCTGCCAATGCCTTGGATCCACTGCACCTTAATCGCGCCTGAAGCGGGGTCGTACAGGTACTTACCGTCGGCAAGCTCATGGGAGCCGAGCGCGTTCAGCAGGATGTACTGTGTGCCGCTGCGCTCCTGCGGTGTGCCGCCAAGTACACGGATGTGCGTCCGTGTGAAGCGGCCCTGCACCTGCACGCCCTGATGCGGCACGCTGATGTTCCATGCTTGACGGGTGGGGCGGAACTCTTCGAGCCCGCGGTTCATCGCGTTCAGCGTTGCGCCGATCGCCACCGTGGACACCACGACTCCGACCATAAGTGCGAGCTGCTGCTTCCACGGTGTAGCCCCGATAAGAAAGCCGGTTTTCAGGTCCTGCGAGGTATCGCCCGCGTTTGCCGCCGCGATGCACACCACCGAACCGATGGTGAGCGCGAGCGCCGCAAAGGCGGGCGCGGTCCAGCCCTTCACGAGGAAGATGGCCGCCGTCGCCATCAGGGTTGCTATCGTCATGCCGGAAAGCGGGTTCGCCGACGAGCCGATTAGCCCCACGATGCGCGACGAAACCGTGACGAACAGGAACCCGAACACCACGATCAAGAGCGACGCCGCGAAATTGGCGAACAGCGTGGTTTGCGCGCCCGGGACCGGCTTAAAAGTCAGGAACAGGAAAACAAGCAGCACCAACGCCCCCGACCCGCCCCCGACCACCCATCCCGGCAGGTCGCGGTCGGTTCGTCCGACGGCGGCTGCTTCCGCCGGTCGGTTGCGTGTGCGTGCGCCGCGCACCCCGGCCCGCAGGGCACCGAAGATGGTGGGCAGCGTGCGCAAAAGCGTAAGCAGCCCGGCGGCGGCCACCGCGCCCGCGCCCATGGGCCGCACATAGGTGGACCACAACTCCGACGGGCTCATGGCGGCGATGGGCTTGGTGCCGGGGTACAGCGGCCCAGGAAGATGCGAGCCGAAAAAATAGATTGCGGGCATCAGCACGAGCCAGGAAAACACGCCGCCCGCGAAGATGGTCCCGGCGACGCGCGGGCCGATGATGTAGCCGACCCCCAGGTATTCGGGTGTTGCGTCACACCGGATGGCAGAGCCGCGCATGACGTGGCCCGACCCCAGGTCGGGCTCGTAGTTGGGCGTGCCGGGCCACGCGCCCAGCAGGTTTTCGTTCTGGAACAGCGTATATACCGCGCCCAGGCCGAGTCCCCAAAACACCCGGCTCGCGAACGAGCCGCCGCGCTCGCCCGCGACCAGGACGTCGGCGCAGGCCGTGCCCTCGGGATAGGTGAGCACGCCGTGTTCCTCGACAATCAACTGCCGCCGGAGCGGGATCATAAACAGCACACCGAGCCAGCCGCCGAGCAAGGCAAGAAAAAAGATGCGCGCGTATTCGAGATCGAACCCTAAGAAAATGAGCGCGGGCAGCGTAAAGATAACGCCCGCGGCAATGGATTGGCCCGCGTTGCCGGTGGTTTGGACGATGTTGTTTTCAAGGATGGTCGCGCGGCCCAGCGCCCGCAGCACGGAGATGGATAGAACAGAAATCGGAATGGACGCCGCAACCGTGAGCCCCGCGCGCAACCCCACATACACCGTCACCGCGCCGAACAGCAGGCCGAAAAACGAGCCGAGCAGCAATGCCCGCGCGGTCAACTCCGGGCGGGACTCCCCTGGCGGCACAAAGGGGCGGAAAGCGGGAGGCTGCGGCATGGACGATCCTTCGTGTGCTGGGCTAAAAGCGTGAGTGTACCAAGTGAGCGTAGGTGCGGGCAGCTTCGTGCATCGCTCTTCCAAAACGGCTCATCCTGAGGAGCAAAGCGACGAAGGACCTGCTTTTCTGTTCCGAACGGCTTCACGGCAGTGTTCCGGTCGCGATTGCCTCCCCCGCGCGCGTGGGGGCAGGTTTGCCAAGCCCCAGAAAAAAGCTTTCATAGTAGCGCCGCGAAAGCGCCGCGACCGCGACCGAAGCTGCAACGGCGAGCACAAAGCGCAGTGCGAGCGCGGAAAACCGGGTAGGGAATTGCGCCGGGAAGCCCCCTTGAAACAAGTGGTCGTACAGCATGAACAACAGCGGGTGTACGAGGTAAAGCCCGTAGCTGATGTAGCCCAGAAACATGAAAGCCCCGGCAGTGCGCCCCGGCGCGCGATGGGTGTTTTCAACCGAAAACAACACCCCGGCGACAAAGAAGCAGTATGGGTCGAACCGGGCAAAGCCTTCCCACACCGCCCGGAAAAGGAGCCCATGCGCGGCGGGAGAAACAGTCCAATACACATAGGGCGCAAGGAATACCAGACCCGCGCCCAGCAGCACCCGGCGGATACGCCGGAGATTGCCGTTGTGGATGGTGCCGCCCGCAATAAGAACCGCGCACAACGCCCCATACAGGAGCGCGTCCATGTGCGCGGGCAACAGGAGATAGCTGCTGCTGCCCCGAAGGCTGAATGCGATGCGGAACAAGGGCGCAAGCCCGCAGCCGAGCAGGACGACGGTTACGAGGACGCGCGGCCGGCGCAGCATCCGCACCAGCGCCGGCCACAAAAGGTAGAACTGTTCCTCTACGGCGAGCGTCCAAAGCACCCCATACTCGTTCGCGCTGGAACCGACAAGCTTGGCCATATTCGCGATAAACAGCAGACACGCGACGATAAACCGCCAATGCACCAGGCCGAAAGCTTTCAGTACGATCAGCAGCAGCAAATACGCAGGCAGGATGCGCAGTGCGCGCCGGAGATAAAAGCCGCGGTAATAGTCGGGCCGGTCCCGCCCCTTCAGCAAGATGCTGGTGATGAGAAAGCCGGACAGAACAAAAAACAATCCGATCCCGAGCTGGCCAAGGTTTGCGAGCTGAATAAAGATCTGACCCGACCCCTGGTACCCGGCCGTTGCAAACCCATGAAAAACAAGGACGGAGGCGATCGCAAGGCCCCGCAGCACATCGAGCCCCGGCAGGTAGCCGTGGAGGACAAGCCGTTCCGGCGGCGGGGGTGCGGAGGCGCTGGACATGCCCTACGTATACCATTCGGGTTTTTGCAGCGGCCGGTGATTTGGAGGTCCGCTCGAGCTCCGGCTCATCTTGGGAAGCTTCGTGAAGAACTTTCCCGCTTGTCACCTTCAACTCAAAAAATTGGCTCATCCTGAGCGCAGCGAAGGACCTGCTTTCACTGTGGTGCACGCAAAAGCATGTCCTTCGTCGCTTTGCTCCTCAGGATGACCCGGGTTTTACTTCGGTACGTCGGGCCCCATCTCGCACACACCCGCTCAGAATGAGTCGACTCGCTTGACTCCACACGGAGGTTCTCTGGCGCAATCCCACGAGCCGCCGTATACTCTCACCCAACTGGCCTGTATCGGTCCAGTGCGAGGTGAGCCTTCCCGACGAACTCCCTGGCGCTTGTTGCTTCCGAAGCAGGCATCCTCGGCAACAGCCGACGCACTGTTGCACTCAGGCTGCGCGGTGTTTTCGATGCCCTCGGCTCGGCCATTTTTCCCGCTGCCTGCGCCTTGTGCGACACACCGCTCGCCCACCTTACCCGCGCTCCTGTCTGCCGGACCTGCTGGGACGACCTCCCACCCCAAAAGGGCACGTTGTGCCTTCAATGCGGCGAAGCCCTGGGTGCGCACCTGTTCGCGGGGGAAGACCGCGCCCCCGGCGACTGGCTGTGCCGCCCGTGCCGCGTTGTGCCGCCCGCCTTTGAGCGCGCCGCGGCCCATGGAGTGTACGGCGGCACCATGCGTGCCCTGCTGCACCTGCTTAAGTACAACGGAATGGAGCCGGTTGCGCGTCCCCTGGGGGCATTGATGGCCGCGCAGGTTGCCGCCCTGCCTGGGGTGCCCAGTGAATTCACCGTGGTGCCCGTGCCCCTGTGGGCAGGCAAGCGGAAGCAGCGGGGCTTCAATCAATCCGAGCTGCTGGCCCGTTCCTTGGCACGTGAAGGCAGGCGGTATGGGCTCAAGCTGCGGATGGCCCCCGCCATGCTGGAGCGCCGGCGCTCGACCGAGGTGCAGGCCGGGCTTTCGCCTGCCGGCCGCCGCCGCAATCTCCAGGCCGCCTTTGCTGTGCCTCATGCGGAAACAAAGCCGCTCGGGGACCGCGACGTCCTGCTGGTGGACGATATCTATACAACAGGTGCAACGGCGCGGGCCGCTTCGGCGGCGCTTAAGCGTGCCGGTGCCCGCGAAGTGTGGGTTGCGACTGCCGCCCGCGCGCAAAAGCAGGAGTTTCTTGAAACGGTTGACGCCATGGAAACACCCATGGAGGAAGATGTAGCTTTCTGGGGTTAGATAGATTAGGCGGCTGGCGCGGCGCCGAAGCAGGGGAAAACAGCATGTCGCTTGGAAAAAGCTCACTCCACACCCGCAAGAGCAAGCTCACCAGGGATACGCATTCGCGAGGGGACTTCGGCGCTCCCTCGCCCGGGGAGGACCGCACCACGCCCTTCCAGCAGCCCATGCAAACCCCTGTCCTTGTCCTCAATGCATCGTATGAACCAATCAATATCTGCGGCGCGCGCCGTGCGCTGGTGCTGGTGTTGAAGGGCGTCGCGAAGACCGAGGAAGAGCAGGGCGCCACACTCCATGCCGCGCGCATTCGTGTACCCCTGCCGTCGGTGATCCGCCTGCTTGAGTACCGGCGCATTCCGCACCAGACCCGCGCTTTGTCGCGCAAGAATATCCTGCTGCGCGACCGCAACACCTGCCAATACTGCGCGACCGTGCTCACGGCGGCCGAGCTCACGCTCGACCACGTTGTTCCGCGTTCGCGCGGCGGCGCAAGCACCTGGGAAAACCTGGTCGCCTGCTGCCACAGCTGCAACCGCCGCAAGGGCAATCAGCTGCTCCACGAGCAGGATGAGATGAAGCTGCTCCGTGAGCCGCGGCCGTTTTCGCTCCATACCTCACGCCACATCATGCGAATGATCGGCAACAGCGACCAGAAGTGGCGCAAATACCTGTATTACTAGGAGCACGGTGCCCGCCCAAGAAATCGTTCCAGGTCTCCATGCTATCCCCCTCGGCTTCGTCAACGCTTTCTTTCTCGACGACCCGGCGGGAGGAGTGCTGATCGATACGGGCGCTCCCCGCAGTGCGGTAAAAATCCTAAGCGCGCTGAAGGGTCTGGGCAAACAGCCGAGCGACATCCATCACATCCTGCTGACGCATGCGCATGCAGACCACATCGGCTCCGCTGCCGCACTCGTCAAAGCGACAGGTGCCCGCACCTATATGCATGCGCTGGATGCACCCATCACCGAGCGGGGCAGCGGTCCACGACCTCTGCGGCCCGCTCCGGGCCTACTCACACATGCGGTGATCACGATGGTGAGTTCCCTGATGAAAAGGATGACCTGGGAACCTTGCAAGGTTGACCGGCATATCGAGGATGGTGAGTCGCTGCCTCTTGCGGGAGGCCTCACGGCTATTCATGTGCCGGGCCACTGCCTCGGGCAGCTTGCTTTTCACTGGCCTCGGCACGGCGGCGTTTTGTTCGCGGCGGACAGCTGCGGCAATTTGCGGACGTTGAACTACAGCATTGCCTATGAGGACATTGAGGAAGGGAAGCGAAGCCTGCGGAAGCTGGCCGAGCTTGATTTCCAGATCGCCGTCTTCGGCCACGGCAAACCCATTCCCGCGGATGCGGGCAGCCGTTTCCGACAACGCTGGGCCGGCGTTTAACTTTACTGCGGCTTCCCATCTGCCGGAGGCGCGGGCTTGTTCGCGTCCGACTTGTCTTTTTCTACTTCCTGTCCGTCGTAGGTGATCCTCACACTCGAGCCGAACCGCTT
>CAXTKZ010000044.1:0-7274 GCA_964244985.1 uncultured Acidobacteriaceae bacterium | reverse complement strand
TGCGGTGCCTCCACGACATGCTCGTATAGGTGGCCGTCCGGGTCGGCGCTGATCTGCGTCACCTGGTAGTACTCGCCGTCAACCTTGTGCGTGTCGTCGTCGATCGTATCCACGCGCACACTGCGTTGGTAGGTGTAGTTCGCGAGCGCCGTGCGGAACTCCGACTCTTTCGTCGTGAAGCGGTCGACAATTTGCTGCGGCGGCACGGGCGGCGGGGACAGGTCGAGCTTGCCGAACCCGCCATCGAGCGGCATGGGCGTGTAGCTTACCTGCGCGAACGCAGGCGCGGCGGCGAAAAACAAGAAAAGCAGAAACGAACGCACGTCGTAGAAGGCTCCCTACTGATTAAACGCCTGAAAAAGCAAAAAGACTCCAAGCAGCTTCATAAGTCGGCAAACCCGAGCTTGGCCCCTGCAAAAAAGCGGGCATGCCGAGATGCAAAATTGTTTATAGAGAGTGCTTTCCTTACAGGCTGCCCTTGAAGTAAGGATCCTTCGCCGCGATCGCTTCCAAATCCACGTCCTGGATGGCCGTACCCATCTGCGCGTTCATCGCATCGATAAACACATTCGCGAACAGGGCATAGCCGGTGTTGGAGGGGTGAAGTCCATCGACCCCGAAAAGCCCGCCCATGTACAAGGTAGTGGCTTTCTGGTTTCCGACGGGCACGCCCTTGTCCGCCCAGCTGTCGAGCGCCGTGTGGAGATCGACCAGCACGCCGCCGGCGGCCTTTGTTTGCGCTGCGATGGCCTGGTTGTAGCCGGTGATCGTGCTCCGCACTTCAGCCAGTTCCGCCGTCGTCAACACCTCGCTTGCCGGGATGGGCGTCGGGTACACGCCTTTGAAAATACCGTCCCACGCGGTCTTCAAATCCTGCAAACCTTTCCAGTTCAGTACGTCGCCGGGGTACAGGTTGAAGGCCGCGCTGAACAAGGGCTCCGGCACATGAGTGTACGCCGACATTTCCGCCAAAAGCGTTCCAGCATCGGTCATGTACGGCAGCCTGGTCACGTCGGGGATGTTTGCGACCACCAGGCGGGCGTTGCTGCCCGCGTGCAGTGCGCTCACAAGCTCTGTGAACGCCGCTGCGAAGTCCGCAACCGGCGTCATGGCCGCAGGATCACCTGTGCCGTCCGCCCTAAGTGCATCGTTGTTGCCGACCCATAAAAAAATCGCCGTGGGCTTGCGCGCGAGCGCCTGCTCGACCTGCGAGCCGCCCGTGCCCAGCACCAGCGATTGCATAAACTCGTCCCCCGCGAGCGGCTTCACCCCGCCCGGCGCGGCATGCAGCACATCCTGTACGAACGAGCCCGGCACCGCAAGCACATCGGGAACGATCGCCGGGTTTTCGCGCCCCTTTGTGAACCCCGGCGCTTCCTGGAGGATAGGTGGATAGCTTCCAGGGGCTAGGGAGAAAACGGCGGGGTACCCCGGCGCGCCAACCAGCGGCAGGGTGAGCGGGAAACCTGCCTGCGTGGCCACGAGCGAAGCCCAACCGTTCTTTTGCTGCGCATCGAGCAGGCTGCCGTTTTGGAAACCGGCCGAGGCCGAGTCTCCCAGTACGATGACGCAGCTGAATGGGTTGGGCGTCGGCGCGGGTTGCTGTGCCGCAGCAGGAAAAACCACGGCGGAAACGGCGAGAAGCGCAGCAAGAGCGGGTGATCGATGGAGCATGGGGGGAACCTCAAAAAGTAAAACAATCGAGACTGCCGAACAGTAGCATGTAAGTTGTAGTAAGTTGCAGCAAAGTTACAGGCGAGACCTCCTGTGCGGCCAGCCTGGACACGAAAGTGTCGAAAAGCTTCTCAGAGGTAACTTATGCGAACGAAGGAAAAGAAGAGGGTAGAGCGTGGCCTGGAAAACTCCTAAAATTCGCGAGCCGCTTGATGAGTCCGGATTGTTCAATTACGCATTGGGTTCGCTGGGCCGCCGCATGCGCACGGTGGCGGAACTGCGGCGGCTTTTGAAAACCCGCGTGGAAAAGGGTGAAACCGGCGATGCGAAGATCGATGTCGTGCTTCGGCGGCTGCACGAGCTGCGCTATCTCGACGACAAAGCCTTTGCCACGGACTACACCCGCCTGCGTCAGGAAGGCGCAAAGCTGGGCCGCCGCCGCGTGCAGCAGGACCTGCAGCGGAAAGGGGTGGCGGAGGAGGTAGTCGCCAATACCCTCGACGCCGCCTATGGCGAGGTGAACGAGGAAAACCTGGCCGCGGCTTTTGTTGAAAAGAAGCGCATGCGCAAACCGGCAAACGAGAAAGAATCGGCCCGCGTGGTGCGGCGTTTGCTGGCGGCCGGCTTCTCCCTGGGCACGGCGTACAAGCTGCTGCGGCGGTGGGATGTGCACGGCGAGCTGTCCCAAGCTTTTACGGAAGTGGATGAGGACGCCGCCGCGCCCGAGCTGCTCGACGAGTGACGCCGCGCACAGTGGTTGCAATCGACTGGTCTGGCGCGCTGGACGCGCTGGCACAGCGGCGGGGTATCCAGGCTGCGGTGTGCGATGTAGAGAGCGGCGCGGTGTCCGTGGAGGGCGGGCGGCTGCGCGGCGACGTGGAAGACTGGCTCCTTGCCATGGGCGGCCCCGTTGTTGTGGGCATCGACTTTTCTTTCTCCTACCCGGCGTGGTTTTTGCGCGAGCTCGGGTGCGCGGACGCTCCGGCGTTTTGGGATGTGGTGGCGCGGCAGGGGGAAGACTGGCTCCGCGAGGGTCACCCGGAGCTGTGGGGCCGACGTAAGGGCTCAGGGCCGCCACCGGGGCACAGGGGAGGTCGAGGCTACCGAGCCTGCGAGCTCCTCGCCGCGAGCGGCAGGCGGCCGGGTTCATCGTTCCAGGTGGGCGGCGCGGGTGCGGTCGGCACAGGGAGCCTGCGCGGCATTCCCATGTTGCCCCGCCTGCGGGCCGCGGGGTGGAGCGTATGGCCCTGGGATGCCCCGCGCTTGCCGATGCTGGTGGAGATCTACCCTCGCGCACTGACCGGTCCCGTGGTAAAAAGCAGTGCGGCCGCGCGGGCGCTGTACCTCCGGCGCATAGCCTCGCTTGCCCCTGAGCCATGCGTTGCCGCCGAGGCAAGCGGCGATGTTTTCGATGCGCTTGTGTCGGCCTTGGCTATGCGCGAACACGCTGCTGGTTTTGCAGCCCTCCCTATCGCGGGAACGGAGCAGGAGCGTTTGGAAGGGGCTATCTGGACGCCCTCATTCTCCTATTCGAGTTGAGGAATCGCTTCAATCCGCATAAAGTCGTACTACATGCGAAAGCGCGGAGTGCAGTATCGGGTGCTTGCCTGGGCAGGTTTGGCAGGTTTGCTGTGGGGCGGCCAAACGGCGTGGGCGCAGGTGCTGGGCGAGCTGAAGGGCCGGGTCATGGACCATGCCGGTACCCCAGTCGCCTCTGCTTCAGTAACCCTGGAGCAAATCGGCACGGGCGTCCGGCAGTCCGACACCACCACCGGCTCGGGCGAATACGATTTCAACCACCTCAACTCCGGTGCGTACCGGCTTACGGTCAAAGCCCCTGGCTTTACGCAGATGGACCGCGCGGGCGTGACAGTTACCACCGGCGGGACCGTCGGGCTCGATCTCACGCTCGCCATCGGCAGCCAGGACCAAACTGTGAGCGTGTTCGCCGACGCGCCGCTGCTCCAGAACAGCTCGAGCGATGTGCAAACCACCATCCCCGGCAGGACGGTGGTCGCCCTGCCGCTCAACTCGCGCAACTTCATCCAGTTGACCCAACTGGTGCCTGGGGTGGAGCTGCAGCCGGGCACGCTGCTGCCGCGCATCAACGGCGGACGCCCGCGTACCAATGAATACCTGTACGACGGTATTTCCGCATTGCAGCCGGAGCCGGGCCAAGTCGCATTATTTCCCGTCATCGACGGCATTGCCGAGTTCACCGTGCTCGCGAACAACGTTCCCGCCGAGTTCGGACGCTTTAACGGAGGAGTCGTGAATGTCGCGACCCGCGGCGGCACCAACGACTTCCACGGCAGCCTGTTTGAGTTTTTCCGCAACGAAGACCTGAACGCCCGCAACTACTTCGCGCCAACGGGCCCCAAGCCGGAATACCGCCGCAACCTGTACGGCGGCACCGTCGGCGGCCCTCTCCTGCGCGACAAGCTGTTCGTGTTTGGCGACTACCAGGGCATCAAGCAGCGCATCGGGGTCACGCGCATTTCCACCGTGCCCACGCTTCTTGAGCGTCGCGGCATCTTTATGGGCGTCGGCAAGATTTATGACCCAGCGACCACACGCACCGTCAACGGACGTATCGTGCGGACCGAGTTTCCCAACGATGTCATCAACCGCCCATTCGACCCGGCGGCCGTGGCACTGCTGAGCCGGTTTCCGCTGCCGACCGGCGCGGGCGCGGCGAACAACTACACCCGCACCGCGAACGACGACGACCACCAAAACCAGTTCGACCTGCGTATCGACGGCGCGCGCGGGCTCCATGACCGGGCGTTCGCGCGCTACAGCTACTACAACGAGGCGGAGAACCCGGTCACGCCGCTGCCCGACGGCTCGGGCGCGGTGACGGGCACGGTGATCGGTACAGGCTCCGTTTCCGGGCTGTCGAACATCTTGGGCCAGCAGGCGGTCCTGAATGAAACCCATACTTTTTCGCCGAGCGTGGTCAACGACGTAAGGATCGGCTACACACGGCGCGGCAACACGCAAACCGGAGCCACAGTCGGCGGTACAGCTTCTGGGGCGCTTGGGATCCCCGGCATCCCGACCAACGCGGCCTTCAACAATGCGCTGCCGCTGTTCACCTTTACCGGCTTCCAGCAGCTCGGCCCTTCCCCCAGCACGTTTTCCCGCTACCAAACTTCGGTCGGTGAGCTGGTCGAGAGCGTCCTCATCGAGCGCGGCAAGCACGATGTGCGCGTCGGCGGCGATCTGCGCCGGTACGAGCTGAACGCGATTTCGCCGCCCAACCCCACCGGCTCGTTTGCCTTCACCACGACCGGCACCAACACCAACCCGGGCACGGGCTCCTCCGGCGGGAACCCGATCGCGGGGTTTCTGCTGGGACAGGTCGATACCTTCTCGATCGATCTTCAAAGCCGGACACTGCGCCCGCGCGACTCTATTTACGAGTTTTTCGCGCAGGACGATTGGCGCGTCTTGCCGAACCTGACCCTAAACATCGGCGCGCGCTGGACGCTGAACCTGCCGTCGACCGAAACGCACAACCAGGGCGCGGTGTTCAATCTCGGAACGCAGCAGCTGGACTACCTCGGTGTGAATGGCTATCCGCGCTCGGCGCGCGAGCTCCATTGGGACAATGTCGCGCCGCGCATCGGGCTGGCGTACTCCGTGGACCCGCGCACCCTGATCCGCTCGGGCTTCGGGATCGTGTTTATCGACCAGAGCGGCATCACCACGCCGTTTACCGACCCGCAGTACCCATTCATCCAGAACGTGCAGCAGCGCACGCAGGACAGCTACAACCCGGCCTTCAACCTGGCGGCAGGGCCCACGGTCGCGCCCGTCGCGCCGACGCCGAACGCGGGGCTGGGCCAAAGCGTGTACACCGTGAACCGGCAAGCCGGCTCAGGCTATGCCGAGCAGTGGAATCTTGCCGTCCAGCGCTCGCTCACACGCAACCTGTCATTTGACGTGACCTACGTCGGCTCGCATGTGGTGCATGTCGGGATTCCGGATGCCGACTTCAACCAGCTAACGGACGCCCAGTTGGCCGTGGGCCTCACCAACCCGGCGGCGCTTACGGCGCAGGTCCCGAATCCCTTTTTCGGGCAGATTCCCCGGTCGAGCACCCTCGGCGGCCGCACGATCGCCGCGGCGCAGCTGCTGCGACCCTACCCGCGCTTCCAGAACGTGTCCATCTACCGCGACAACAGCGGCACGTCGAACTACAACGCGCTGGAGGCCAAGGTGGAGCAGCGGTTCAGCCATGGGTTGTACCTGCTGTTTTCCTACACACATTCCAAGTTGATCGACGATGCGTCTTCGGTCTTTTCGTCGACCGTCCTCAGCTCGCCGAATACCTCGTCGCTCATTGCGGCGGACGCGTACCGGCCGCAGCTCGAGCGCGATGCTTCAAACGGGGATGCACCCAACATTCTTTCCGGCAGCGCCGTGTACACGCTGCCGGGGTTGGCGGGGCACGGTCTCGCGACGGTGGCGCTGGGCGGGTGGACCCTGAATACGATCGTGACTGCCTCGTCTGGTCTGCCCGTGACCGTGACGCAGGCGAACAACCTGAACAGCTTTGCCGGGGTGTCCCTGCAGCGCCCGAACCTGGTAAGCCGGCCCAATCTCCCGCCCGGCGAGCGCAACCCACGCCGGTTCTTCAACACAAACGCATTTGCCCCAGCGCCGCAGTTTACTTTCGGCTCGGCGTCGCGCAACCCCGTGCGCGGGCCGGCGTACCGCGACTGGGACGCGGCATTGGTGAAGCACACAGGCCTCGGCGAGAAAACCGATCTGGAGTTCCGCGCGGAGCTTTTCAACGTGACGAACACGCCCGCATTTTCTCAGCCGAACGGCTCCTACGGCACCCCCGCTTTCGGCAGCATCACCTCCACCGCCACGGAGCAGCGCGTGGCGCAGTTCGCGCTTCGGCTGCAGCGATAAAGCGCTTGACCGGCTCGAAGTGGGCACGGTACTTCGGTCACGTTCGGCAGCGACTTGTAACTTACGGTCCAACCTGCCTGCGCTATGATGAGCGCATGACCCGGCTCAACCTACTTACGCTGAACAGCGAGGCGCCCCTCTTTGATGAAGACTACGAGCTCTCGACCGTGCGTGCGGCCGGGCTTACGGCATTGGCACTGGGTACGGTGGCTGTAGGCTTATTCGTCGGCCGCGAGCTGCGGGTGCGGTACAGGTTTCGGCACAGGACGCCCTCGGATTTTTTCGCGAGGGCTGGAGACGCGCTCGGCGGCGCGGAGTACGGGATGGGGGTTTAGCACGGTTCGGCAGCGTAGCATCATATGAAGGGGAGTTGTTATGAGCAGTACGCCGCAACCGTTGCCTTTGGACTATGACGAACAAGTGGCCCGCATCCGCCGGGCGCAGTTCGAGTCCGACAAGCTCTACGAAGAATCACGGAAGCTGATCGCGGAGGAGCGCAAATTGCGGGCGGAAGCCGATAAATTCAATCGGGAACGTAGCCTTGCTCCATTCGGACTGTTGGCAGGTATTCTTGGGGGTGCGATCAGCGGCACGGTCATTACACTAGTTACGCATTTCCTGCACTGAGTTTCGCGCAACAGATAAAGGCCGGGCAAGATGCCCGGCCTTTATCT
>CAXTKZ010000043.1:15792-25277 GCA_964244985.1 uncultured Acidobacteriaceae bacterium | reverse complement strand
CCTTGCCGACGGCGATCACTTCGCCTTCCTGGGGCTTTTCCTTGGCGGTGTCGGGGATGATGATCCCGCCGCGAATCGACTCGCCTTCTTCCACGCGGCGCAACAGAATGCGATCGTGAAGCGGCGTAAACGTGGACGTAACAGCGCTGGTTGCCATAGCTTCTTTATCTCCTGAAAAGGTACGTTTATAGACCGGGCGGCTCAACTGGCAGCTGCTTCCCACATTTGCTGGCAGATAAGCCCTACGACTGCTAATGTAGCGGACACTGTGAAGCAGTGTCAAGGATTCTATTGTGAAATATGAGTGACTTGCGCTCAAGAGAGTTTAGCTGAGAATGGGTAGGCCATTTTCAGGAGTACGGCCCCGCGGCTCGGATACAAGCGGCAAGGTGATCCGAAACAGGGTCCCCATGCCTTCGCGTGTACGCACCTGAATTGTCCCGCCATGCTTTTCCACGATTTCGTGAGTGACCCAAAGTCCCAGCCCCGTGCCTGTAATTCCTTTGGTGGAAAAGAAAGGCTCAAAGATTCGGTTGAGCGTCGCTTGGGGAATGCCGGTGCCGCGATCCGCGATCAAGATTGCCACGCCGGGCTTGTTTTCCGGGGAAAGGCGGCAAGGATGCGACCTGAGATATAGGACGCGTCGCCCGTCGCTGCTGTACATTGCGTCGATCGCATTGCCGACAATATTGGCCAGAACCTGGCGTATTTCACCGTCAAAAGCCAGGATCGGCGGCGTATTCCGAAAATCGGACATGATTCTGACGTGGAAATCACGAATTCTCGGCTCATACAAAGCAAGCACCGATTGAATCAGTTCAGGAATATCGGTTTTGATCGGTTTGGTACTTTGGCGATAAAAGCGGAGAGTCTGCGTGGTGATCTGGGTGACCCTGTCGAGCTCGCGCTGTGCCATGTTGAGGTAGGAGCGCCCGTTCGCATCCAGATCGGTTTGCTCAAGCAGGTAAAGGCAGTTGGTGATGGCTTCAAGCGGGTTGTTGATCTCATGCGCGATGGAGGCAGCAAGCCGGCCCGCGGCGGCCAACTTTTCTGTGCGCCGCAAAACCTCCTCGCCGCGCTTTTGCTCACTCAGATCCACAAAAAAAATCGCGATTTGCGCTTCCTCCAGTCGCGATTCGGGATTGAGCACGGCTGCGCCGATCAACACCGGAACCTCCGTGCCGTCCGCGCGGCAGCAGTTGGCTTCCCAGGTTTCTTCAACCGTGCCGTCGATGCGCTTCAGGATGCCCGCGGCCACATGGCAGTTTTTGTCCCCGCCCTCCAATGTGCCGAAATCGCTGAGAGGAAAGACTTGCGCGATGCCCAGCTGCCCTGTTTCCGCGGCGGAAGGCGCATAGCCGAACAGCGTATAAGCGCCCCGGTTGGAATAGGTGACGCGGCCCTGCATGTCCACGATCAGCAGCGCAAGCGGGGAAGCCTCGACCAATCGATGAAAGCGCTCTTCACTCGAGCGGAGGGCGCGTTCGGCGGCACGCTTCATACGGCGGCTGGCGGCTTCCTGCAGCTCGCGTTCAATGGCCGGCCCCAGCCGGGTCAGGTTTTCTTTAGAAATGTAATCGTGCGCGCCGGCGCGCATGGCTGCCACGGCGGTCGCTTCGCTGACAGCGCCGGACATCATAATGAACGGGATGTCGTGCCCGGACCCTTGAAGAACCTTCAGTGCTTCAGGCGCGGAAAAAAAAGGCAGGTTGTAGTCGGCCAGGATGCAGTCCCATGGCTCCCCAAGCTCGGCGAGCATCTTTTCGGCCGTTTCCACACGGTGCAGCTCCGGCGCGAAGCCTGCTTTGAGCAGGTGCCGACGCAAAAGCAGGGCATCGTCGACACTATCCTCGACTAGCAGAACGCGAAGGGGGCGCGGCGACGATGTGCCTTCTGGACGTGCCTGCGCTACTGGAGGGAGGGTGGACATTCGTTTAAGACCAACCAATACATCCCGAGCTGCTGCGTTGCCGTAGCGAAGTCGGAAAAGTTAACGGGCTTGCGGATGTATGAGTTCACGCCCAGTTTGTAGGAGCGCACAATATCGCTTTCTTCGTCTGACGAAGTGAGCACAACGACGGGGAGCATGCGGGTGCGGGCGTCCTCACGGATCCGCCGCAAAACCTCCAGCCCATTGATCTTTGGAAGTTTCAGGTCAAGCAGAATCACCTGCGGCGTGGAGGGCAGCGCTTGCCCACCTTCCCCGAAAAGCATCGCAATCGCTTCTTCGCCGTCCCGCGCCACACGAACATCGTTGGCAATGTGAGACTTTTTCAGCGCTCGAATTGTGAGCAGTTCGTGGTCCGGGTCGTCTTCCACCAAGAGGATCAATCGAGTACCTGCCATAAAAACCTCAGCCTAGGGTAAACCAGAACGTTGCGCCTTTGCCTACTTCCGCTTCGGCCCATATGCTTCCGTGGTGACGGGCAATAACGCGGGCCACGGTCGCGAGCCCGATGCCCGAACCTTGAAAATCCTTGTCCCCGTGCAGCCGCTGAAACGCTACAAACAGCTTACCGGCATACTGCTGGTCGAAACCTGCTCCGTTGTCACGAAGGTAATAGGCGGCCCGCTCAGGCGACCAGCCGAAGTCGACGCGGGCGTCCTCGACCTTGCCCGTGAACTTGGCGGCATTGCCGAACATATTTTCAAGCGCCACGCGCAGCAGCTTCGGGTCGGCTTGTGTATGGAGACCGGGCTGGATGGAAAAAGCGAGACTGCGGTCCGGGAAGCTGGCTTCAACGTCCTTTGAAACGCCTTCCGCCAACGCCGAAAGATCGACCTGCTCGGTCGAAAGGTCTGCGCGGGTGATGCGCGACAAACGAAGAAGCGAGTCGATGAGTTGCCCCATGCGCTGCACCCCCGCACGGATGCGCTCCAGATAGTGCTTGCCTTCGTCCTGGAGCACGTCGCCGTAGTCTTCAATGAGCGCGACCGAAAAACCGTCCACGGAGCGCAGCGGCGCGCGCAGGTCGTGCGACACGGAGTAGGAAAAGGCTTCCAGTTCACGATTGGTACTTTCGAGCTCGGCCGTGCGCTGTTGCACACGCTCCTCAAGCACCTCATTCAGCTGTTTCACTTCAGCAGCGCTTTGCTCGGCAACCTGACGGGCTTCGCGCTCCGCATCGTAGGCGGCGGCGCGGTCCAGCGCCAACGCGATGCGGTCCGCGGCCAGCACCAACAGTTCCTCATCCCCCGCGGAAAAGCGGGAATCATCCTTGCGGCCCGCGACGAGCATGGCGATGACCCGCGAGCCCACGGTCATCGGCAGGACCAAGGCGGATTTGAGCCCGGCCTCCTGAGCTTCCACGGGCAGGCGTTGAAGGTCCGGGCCGGTCAGGCGGATTGCTTCGCTGGTACGCGCCACCGTGGCCAACACGCCGTCGGTATGAACGGGCCGGCGCCCGTCGCCGTGCACGCGAATGCCTTCAGCCGCGACCAGTTCCACCTCGGACTCGCGCCACCGGAACATGGCCAGGATGTCGGTTTCCGCCGTGCCGCGCAGCCGCCTCAGCAGCTCTACCGTAAGCTCGGTCGCGGTGAGCTGGGTAAAGGCCACCTCTGTGACCAATTGCAGCTTGTGCAGCCTCGATGCCGTATCGGCTTCCTTCTGGCGCAGGCGGCGTTCATAGGCGAGCGCCCACAAAGCTCCCATGACGAAAAGCAGGTCCAAGCCGCTGGCGAGCGCCACAGTCAACTTTGCTTCAAACCGGGCCCGTGCCGAATCTTTCAGGCGTTGCGCGAGCAGCCGACGTTCGGCCTGTTCCGCGACCTGTACGGTGTCATTCAGCCTCGACATCAGCTCCCGGCCGCTGCGTCGGTTCTGCTCAGCATCTCCACTGTGCTGCCGATCCAGCTTGCGGAATTCGATCCCCGTTTGTAAGCGCCGAAGCTTTTCCGCGGCGAGCTGCCCGGCCAGCCGCATGCGATTCGTCTCATCGGGATTGTCCCGCGTAAGCTCAACAAGCGTTTGGAACTGGGCTCCAAGTGTGTTCTGCGCAAATTGGTAGCCGCCCAGGTAGTAGGCATCGCCGGTGAGGACGAACCCACGGGCACTTGACTCCGCGTCGTACGCTGTCCGCAAGGCTCGCTCAAGATCCGTAATGACCTCAAGCGTGTGGGTCACCCAATGCTCGGAGTCGGCCAGAACTTCCTCGGCATGGAACGCCAGCACCGCGTTGGCCCCGATCAGAACGGCTGCGCCAAGGGCGAGTACAAATAGCAACTGTTGGGGACGGGCAATGGGCATGATGCCAAGCAATAGTAGCGCAGGGGGAACACCCGCGCCTATTACGGAGGTACCTGGCTTCTACTCCAGCCGGTACTTGGTTTCAGCCAAGCGGTTGAGCGGGCGCCACAGCAGCCGATTCAACGTAACAACAATCAGGGCCATAATGATGGTCGCCAACAGCAAAATCGGAAAAGCGCCCGCGTCGGTGGCGCGGGATATGTCGGAACCCAGCCCGATCGTTGAAACCGCGCGATTATGGAGCTTGAAGTACTCGGTGACGATCGACGCATTCCAGGCCGCGCCTGAGGCCGTGATGAGCCCGGTGATGAGGTAGGGGAAGATGCCGGGAAGAATCACCGTGCGCCAGCGCTGCGCGCGTGGAAAGCCGAACAAGGCCGAAACTTCCTTCAGATCGGACGGGATCGCCATCGCACCCGCGATCACGTTGAAAAAGATGTACCACTGGGTCGCAAGCATCATGAGCACGACCGCCCCAAACCCCATGCCGATGCCCGCGTGGAGCAGCGCCAGCAGGATGACAGGGAACAGCGCGGTCGCGGGAAAGCTCGCGGCGATTTGCGCAAACGGCTGCACGATGCGCGCGAGCTTTGGGTTGAAGCCGATGGCGACGCCGGCCGGGATGGTCCACACCGCGGCCAGGGCGAGCGCGGCGATCACGCGCAGAAACGTCGCGCCCGCGCCCAACAGTAGTTCGCGGTATTCGTGGGCGGGCACGCCGCGCAGCAGCTCAGAAGCCCGCCAAAGCGCGAGGACGGCCAGCAGCAGCAAAAATCCACCCAGCACGGCGGCAGCCAGCGAGGAGCGGCGTCGGTCGATATCGGGCAGGGTCCCCGCTCGCTTTTGCTCCCCCCGGGCCAGCGCGGCATACATGCGCTCGCGCATCGGGTCCAGCGTCCACTCACCGAAGCGCGTCAGCATGGTTGAACGGCGCAGGAGGTCAAGAATAGGCGAGCGGGCCCCGTCGGCGCTCTCGGTGGTTTCAAACTTGAACTTATCGGACCACGCGATGGCCGGCCGCCAGATGAGCTGGTCGGTAACCACGATGATCAGCACCACCGTCCCAAGCCCCCAGGCCATCGCGCGCCCATCGTCCGCCGCCGCCGCGGTTTGCAGATACGAACCCAGTCCAGGCAGTCGGAACGACCGCGAACCGACGGGGAACATCTCGCACACCATGAGCGAAAACCAGCCGTTCGCGACCGAGATCATTGAGTTCCAAACCAGGCCGATCGCGGCAAACGGCAGCTCAAGCTGCAAGGCGCGCTGGACGGGCGAAAAGCGATTGATGCGGCAGGCTTCCTGCAGTTCGCGCGGGATCGCCTTAAGCGAGGCGTAGAACGAAAAAGCCATGTTCCAAACCACACTTGTGAAAATTACGAAAATGGCACCAAGCTCGATCCCAAGCTGCCGTGTGGGGAAAAGCGAGATCATCGCCAGCATGACGCCGGGCAGGAACGACAGCACGGGGATGGACTGAAGAATGTCGAGCGTTGCGATTAAAAAGGCTTCCGCGCGCTTGTTGAGCGCCGCGAGATACCCATAGCCGATCGCGAATACCAGCGACAAAACATAGGCGATGCCGATGCGCACGCAGGAGTAAAACGCATAGGCGGGCAGGTGCGCGGGTGCAAGCGAGATGGGGACCTCGGGCACAGCGCCGGAAGCCCAGTACTTGGCCACGGTGAGCACACCATAAAAGGCGGCCAGCAAAGCCGCCCCCACGCCCAGGTCGAGAATAACGGGCCAGGTGCGCTCAATAAGCAGTGCGCGCGAAAACCCGAGCTGTTCCCGCTCGCTCACCCTTCCTCCGCCTTCACCAGTTCTTCCTCTTCCTCTTCTTCGGGCTGGATGAACCGGCGGCGCGCCGAGTCGAAGTCGAACAGCTCCGCGTAGCGTCCCCAGTTGACGGCGGTGGCCAGCTGGTTGCGCGTTTCTTCTTCGGAGAACTGCTCGTCGAGCATGTCGAGGAAGAACTCCTCCGGCACAGTGTGGTCGCTTTTATTGTCGAGCGCGCGGGTAATCTGCCGCAGCAACAGCACATGATCGATCGCCGCTTTGCGGAACAAATCTTTTTGCGCGAGGATTTCAGACTCAGCGAAAGCACGACCCTCGGGTGTGATCACCACATCGCCTTCTTCCACCCTGAGGAACTGCAGCAGCTGCGCCGCATCGACGATCGGCAGCAGGTCGTCGATCTCAAAGGCGAGCTCGTCGGCCAGCTTATACATATCGGCGCGGCCGTTGCTGTCGCCCATGTCGATGATCATTTCAAGAAGGCCCGCGATGCCGCCGGGCCGCGCCTGCGGCAGCATCTCGTAGCGCATCTGGCGCTGGTCGCGCACCGGCCGACCGCCGGGCTGGAAGCGCGGCGCTTCGGGTGTCACATCGGGCCGGGTCAACACTTTATAGATGTAATCGACCAGCTGCGTAAAGGGCGCGCCCTTGCGGTCGCGCGGATGCGGAAGCGTTACTTTGAAGTCGGTGCGGACCTTACCCGGGTTGCGGCCCAGCACAATGATGCGGTCGGCCAGCAGCACCGCTTCCTCGATGTTGTGAGTAACAATAAAAACCGCCTGCGTGGGGATGGTTTTCTTGGCCCACAGCTCCAGCAGCTCCGAGCGGAGGTTTTCAGCCGTCAGGACATCGAGTGCTGAAAAAGGCTCGTCCATAAACAGCACTTCCGGCTCCACCACCAGCGCCCGCGCGAAACCGACACGCTGCCGCATGCCGCCTGAAAGCTCCCGGGGGTAGGCGCTTTGGAAGCCGTCAAGTCCAACCGTGTCGAGGATCGCCCAGGCGCGTTCGCGGCGCTCGCTGGCACCCATGCCGCGGGCCTTCAGCGGTGCTTCCACGTTGTCGAGCACGGTAAGCCAGGGAAACAGCGCGAAGCTTTGAAAGACGATGGAAACGTTGATCGTCTGCGACTGGATGGGCCTGCCATGCCACAGCACCTCACCGCCGGAGGGCTTCGACAAGCCGGCGAGCATGCGCAGCAGGGTGGACTTGCCCGAGCCCGACGGCCCAAGCAGCGCGACGATTTCACCCCGGACGATTGCAAGGTCGGTGGGCGCGATCACCTGGATCCGATTTTCACTCGGCTGGGCGTAGTACTTTTCTATCTTTTGGGCACGAATGATCGCATCATCTGCCATGGCGAGGCGCTCCAGTCGCACAGGATTGGGCTTCTCCACGGCGCGAATGGGCTGCGGAGCGGCTGTGCCTTGCGCTGCACAGCCTTGATCGGTTCGATGGATTTCGGTGGGGCGAACAGCGCACGCCGTACGCAAAGGGTATCATTCCCGTGTAAGTGGTTTCCCCCGGTATCGCCTGGAGACGGCTGTGCCGGACGGGCTTTTGCCCGCGAAGACGGGGGAGATCGGACAAAGGAGCGCATGCAAGGAAATTCGGGAAAACCGAAAGTATTGGTGGCTGACGACGAACGAGTCATCGCAGACACCCTGGCAATCATCCTCAACCAGAGCGGGTTTCAGGCCACGGCCGTATACAGCGGCGAAAAGGCAGTGGAAACCGCACGAACGCTCGAACCGGACATGGTGATCTCCGACGTCATCATGACGGACCTCAACGGCATCGACGCGGCGATTACGATCCGCGGCATGCTGCCTTCTTGCAAAATCCTTCTGTTCTCCGGCCAGGCCGCCACGGCCGATCTGCTGGATCGCGCGCGGGTGCAAGGGCATGAATTTGAGATTCTGGCTAAACCGGTACACCCACAGGATCTGCTGGCGCGGCTGCGTTCCTGAACGTAACCGGACGGTACGAATCTGCAGCGTCTCGGGCAGTTCAGGAGTCGTCAACACACCATGAACACCTCGCAACAGGAGTTTGTCGCCGGCCATTACGCATCCCGCGCAAAGGATTACCTCAATAGTGCAAACCACAGCACGGGCGATGACCTCGATGAGATTGATAACCTGCTGCGCGGTCACGCGTCCGCCCGCGTGCTTGATCTGGGCTGCGGAGGCGGGCATGTAAACTATCGGGCTGCCCGCCACGCCGGCCGGGTCACAGCCTGCGATGTGTCCGCCGAAATGCTCCAAGTTGTTGCCCAAACAGCGGCAGAGCGTGGGCTCTCCAATATCACCGTCAGTCAAGCAGCCGCCGAACACCTCCCATTTGAGACTGGGGCGTTCGACTTCGTCCTTTGCCGGTTTTCAGTACACCACTGGGCGGACAGGGAAGCCGGTCTGCGTGAGGCGCGGCGCGTTCTCGCCCCGCGCGGACAGGCTGTGTTTATCGATGTCATCGCACCCGCCGATCCCCTCCTCGATACGCACCTGCAAGCGTTCGAGCTCTTGCGCGACCCATCGCATGTGCGCGACTACAGCCTTGCGGAGTGGACCGCCGCGCTTTCACGTGCCCGGTTCAATGTGAAGGGTTTAACAGCGCGTAAGCTGCACATGGAGTTCCCCACGTGGATCGCCCGTACGCACACGCCTCCGCAGCATGCCGACGCGATCCGATCCTTGCAGAATGGCGCACCCGCGGCTGTAAAGAAGCATTTCGCCATTGCGGGAGACGGCAGCTTCGATCTCGACACTGCGACAATCCTGGCCGGGGCGGAGTAGCGCTATAGTTCCCGCCGCCCTTCCAGCGAGCGCGCCATCGACACCTCGTCCACATACTCGATATCGCTTCCGGCGGGAACGCCCGTGGCGATGCGGGTGATCCGCACAGTGTGGCCATCTTTTTGAGTTTTCCGCAGCGCTTCGGCCAGATAGCCGGCGGTCGCCTCACCCTCGATGGTCGGTGAAGTCGCGAGAATCACCTCGTCTACGTCGCCGCGCCCGACTCGCGCCAGCAGGTTATGGGTGCGCAGTTGCTCCGGCCCCACGCCGTGCAGCGGCGACAGCGTGCCGTGCAGTACGTGATACATGCCGTTGTAGGTGCGGGTGCGCTCCACGGTATCGATCGATGTCGGCTCTTCCACCACGCACACTAAACGGCCGTTGCGGGTCGGCGAATCGCAGTAGACGCAGGGGTCCACATCGGTCACGTTGTTGCAGACCGAGCACAGCCGCAGCTCATGCTTCAATGCCCGCACGGCATCGGCCAGCGCAGCGGCATCGTCGGCGCTTGAGCGCAGGATGTGAAACGCATAGCGCTGCGCGGATTTTGCGCCCACGCCGGGCAGTTTGCGCAGCTCCTCGATGAGGCGGGCCATGGGTTCGGCAAAGCGAGGCATCGGCTACAGCAAGCCTTCCGGCAGGCC
>CAXTKZ010000043.1:0-15692 GCA_964244985.1 uncultured Acidobacteriaceae bacterium | reverse complement strand
TCGCTCATTGCCTGCGCCTGCGCAAGCATGTCTTGCATTTTGTTCATATCCATTTAGAAGCCTCCTAAAAGCTAGGGTAGAGGGTGAAGAGTAGAGGGTAGAGGATAGAGGAACAAGGGTAAAGGGTAGAGAAAAGCCCGCAGCCTCTACCCTCTTCCCTTCACCCTCTACCCTGGCTTTCCTAGCCCTTCCCCTTGTTTCTCAGATCCACAACGCTGCGCACTTCGGCCCTGAACAATTCTTTTGCCTGCTGCACCAGCGGATTTTCAAGTGCCAGCGCCTGGACGCTGCCCGTGGCCGCGGGGCGCGGCGATACCTTCCCTGAAGCGGCACCGTCGCCCGGAATGAACACCACGGTACGCGGCGGCTGCCCGGCAAAGGGCCGCACAGCCGCTTTCACGACCTTTTCCGCGTCGGCATTCATGGTAAGTCCGAGCATTACCTTCTTGACCGCGACCGCGACCCGCACCGCTTCCGGCGTTTCGGTCCACTCGCCTGCATCGAGCAGTGTGGCCGCGGTTTGCTGGCCGGCGGCTTCAAGGGCTTGGACAGCGGCACCGCGCATGGCATCGAGGTCAAGCGTGGCAGACCCTGTCGGGACGGGAGTCGGAGGCGGGAATGCAACGACGGCAGCCGCCGGTTCCGGCACTTGCGGGGCAGGTTCTGCCTTTAGTTCTGGGGCAGGCATTATGTTCGGTCCTGGAATATTTGGTTCTGGGACTTTCCGTTCCGGAGCGCTTCGGACGGGTACCGGCTGTTCAATTTGCGCGGGAGCTTGCTGGACTGTGGGCAAAAGAGACGCGGGCAAAGGAGGCGTGGGCGCAGCTGCGGGGCGCGCTGAAGGCAGCGTCTTGCGCTGTGCGTCCTTTTCAAAGGGTGAAAACGCGGGTGGGGCGGGCTTTTCCGGCTGCGGCGGCGCGGCACGGACAACCGGTTTCGGTGCTTGGGGACGGGGAACTGAACCCCCCTGGCCGCCCAGCTGCGATAAAAGTTCCTCCATCGGCAGCAAACGCTGGAGCTGGACTAGCTTCAACACCCCCAGCTCCAGGTGGAAGCGCTGCTCCTGCCGGTAGCCCAGGTCGTCAAAGGTCCTGAGCATGATCTGCAAAAACCGCGTCAGCTCGTCCTCACCAAACAAGAGCGAGGAAGCAGCCGCGCGGGCGCGCTCATCGGGCGAAATCTGAAGCAGTTCGGTGTTTTCACCGCCGACCCGGGCCATCAACACATTGCGCAGGTACCGCACCATCTGCCGGGCAATCTGTGCGGGACTGTTGCCCGCGCCGAGCAGCCGGTCCAGCTCCGTAAGTACCGCCGCGGAATTGCCCTCGCTTACCGAATCAAGCACCCGCCCGAACACCGCGTTCGGCATGGTGCCCATCAACTCGCGGATGGGCCCAGCTTCGAGTTTCGCTTTTCCGTCGATAAGCGGAGCCGACGCAATCGCCTGGTCCATGATCGACAGCGCGTCGCGCATGGATCCGTCGCCTGCCTCAGCCAACAGCGCGAGTGCTTCGTCTTCGGCCAGCACGCCCTCATCCGCGGCAATGGTGCGCAGCTGCCTGAGGATCGCGTCGAACCGCACCGCGTGGAAGGAAAAGTGCTGGCAGCGCGAGCGGATGGTTTGGAGAATATCTTCAGGCTGCGTCGTCGCCATCATGAAAACAACATGGTCGGGCGGCTCTTCAAGTGTCTTTAGCAGCGCATTGAAGGCCGCATCCGTGATCTGGTGCGCCTCGTCGAGGATGTAGATTTTGTAGCGGTCGCGCGCCGGGCGGTACCGCGCTGCATCGCGCAGCTCGCGGATCTCGTCGATACCTCGGTTGGTGGCTGCGTCGATCTCGATCACATCGACCGCGTTGCCGGCGCGCACCTCCGTGCAGCTTTCACAGGTGCCGCAGGGCTCGTAGGTGGGGCGCTCGGGACTTCCGATTACCCGACGGCAGTTCAATGCCATTGCCAGAATGCGCGCGATGGTCGTCTTCCCGATCCCCCGATGGCCGGAGAAGATATAGCCATGGGCGATGCGATCCTGCTCGAGCGCATTGCCGAGTGTGCGGGTGACGTGATCCTGGCCGACCACATCGCCGAAGCGCTGCGGGCGGTACTTGCGGGCTAACACTTGGTAGGGCATTGCTGTGTCTATTGTAAAGACCGTGGCGGCAGACTCGGACTTGGATGAAAGTGCTTCCGTTCTTTTCAGGGTAAGCCGTATGCTCTAAAGGGAGTAATGACAATGAGCGCCATACCTATATCGGACCCGGTCAAGCTTGTTTTGCAAGCATTGGAGGACACTCGCTACGAATGGCGGACGATCCATGGCATTTCAAAATCCACGAATCTGTCGTATGAGGAGATTGAGAAGACATTGCTGAACCCGATGCTCGGCAGCCTTTTCGTGCAGTCGGCCTCCGTTGACCCTCTCGGGAGAGCACTTTATACAACCCGCGAGCGCTACAAGGCCAGAAGTACAGTCTGGTCTCGTATGAGGGATGCACTTTCCGGCAGTATCGCCTCATAGCTTTGAAACCGATTCTCATTGCCTTTGCCTGGGGTTGTATCGGCGGCTATGCTCCGGTTTACGTAAGCTGGAAAGAGCGTGTTGAATTGCCTCCCCTGAAACGGGCTGAGAGGGATACTGCCTACCGGATCATGACTCTCCTCATTTCTCCCTTGGTAAGCGGCATCGTTACAGCAGGTTTGAGCTATCAGCACTCGCTGCTCTGGTACCAGGCTTGCATCGCAGGGGTCGGCGCAGATGCATTTATACGTCAGCTTGTGCAGCCCTCCCGGGCCAAGAGCACTGAATCCGCGGACTAAAGCTCAGAATGAAGCCTTACTTGCTCTCGCCCGAAAACATACTGCCCCGACACCCCTTCGCCCCGCACCGGCAGGGCGCTTCCGCCGGATCCCCGTCGTACAGGTGGTAGTCGTAGGTCAACTCTTCCCCTGCCCGGATGTTTCGGGTCGCCTTGATCCATACCCGTCCATGCTCTTCCTCGGTTTCGCAGTTGGGCTCGCAGGAGTGGTTTAGAAACATCGCCGTGCCGTGCCCGTCGATCACCGTTGAGCCGTCGCCGACACCGAACAGGTAGGTCATGGGCAGGTTTTCATAGCGCACATCGGCTAGATACTTCGCAATGCGTGGACCAGTGTACTCAACAACATGTGCACCCCCGCGAATGGGCGTGGTGGTGCAGCATCCGGCTGCGTGAATGGCGGAAGAACGGATAAGAAGGGCCATGCTGCCAGAAAGTATAGCCAATCGGGCCGTTTTGGGCGTCCAATAGAGCGTATGGCGCATTGGAAAACAGTTTTCGTTCTGGGCGGATCCCTGGCATGCGGTCTTCCGCTGCACGCGCAGGAAGCACCTAAACCCGCGCCGCCCCCTGCGCAGGCCAAACCCTCGCCGGCGGATGACAATGCCTTTCCCGAGGCACAGTCGGAAGCGGCGCAAAAAGATGCGAATGCGGCGGACAAATCGGCCTCGGACGGCCCCGCAGACAACTCTCCAGCGGAAGGCGGCGAAAGCTCCAGCCGCACACGATTGAAGGATATCGACGTGTTAGGCGACCACGATGCGCACGGAAGCAACGGTGCGGGCGGCATGGTGGAGAATCCCGAACTGGCCCAGCAGGATGTGCGGGTGGGGCAGCTTTACATGGCAGACAGCAACTACGTGGGAGCCTATGCGCGCTTCAAGGAAGCGACGCAGGTCGGCCCGGGCAACGCCGAAGCCGTGTTTTATCTTGCGGAAGCAGCCCGGAAAACCGCGCATCTGGACGAAGCCGCCACAAACTACAAGCTGTACCTGGAAGCGGATCCGAAAGGGAAGCACGGGAAAGACGCGAAAAAAGCGTTGGCGGAACTTGCCGGTAAGTAGCTGCTTCGGAACTACGCTATACCCAGAAGTGAAAGTACCAGGTAAGCACCGCGCGCCCCACGAACAGGGTGGCCAAGCCGCCCGCGCATAAGAAAATCCCAAATGGGATGGGGAGCGGCCCATCGTTTTTGCGGGTCGCAAGCAGGGTAATCCCGACTACCGCGCCCCCTAAAACCGCCAGCAGCAGCGTAAGCGCGACGCCCGCGACCCCGAACCACGCGCCCAACATCCCGGCCAGCTTGACGTCTCCAAGCCCCATGCCCTCCTGTTTGCGAAGCAGCCCGTAAACCGCGCGTACCCCCAAAAGAAAACCCGCGCCCAGCGCCGCGCCCAGCAGGCTGCCGACCAGCGGATGCCAGTGTGGGAGCGCAAGGGGAGCGGTACCCGTAAGCGCCAGCACAGGGCCGAGCCCGCCGCCGGGCAGGGCCGCCTGCACCAATCCCAGTGCCGCACCGGGAAGTGTAAAACTGTCCGGCAGCAGCCATGTTTCCGCATCCATGGCCAGCAGCCCCAACAGCAAAAAGCACAACACCCCTGCTTCCGCGGCAGGGAGGGAAGCAAACCGTCCGGCACACAAACAGAACAGTGCAGCCAGCCCCGCCTCCACCAGCGGGTACCGGGCCGAAATGCGGCTCCGACAAGCGCGGCAGCGCCCCCGCAGCAGCAGGAAACTGAGCAGCGGAATGTTGTCCCATGGCCAAATCGCGGCCCCGCAGCGGGGGCAGTGCGAGGGGGGCCGCACGACCGAACGATGCTTCGGCAGCCGCGCAATACACACGTTCAGGAAGCTGCCCAGCAGCAAACCCGCTGCGAGGGCCGGAAGAAGCGGGATCACACTTTCCAGTCTCCCATATCCGATACACTCGGGGCATGGCACCCGACGGGGCGAAAACGCCCGGCGCACTCTTTGAGGAAGCGGTGGGCATCATGGCTCATTTGCGCGGCCCGGACGGCTGCCCCTGGGATCGCGAACAAACCCCGGAGTCCATCCGCCCCTACACGCTGGAGGAAACCTATGAGGTGCTGGACGCGATCGAGCGCAAGCACTCGGCGGACTTGTGCGAGGAACTCGGCGACCTGCTGCTGCAGGTGTTGTTCTACGCGCAGATGGCATCCGAAGCGGGCGAGTTCACCATCGATGATGTGGTCGCGGGGCTCAGCCGGAAGCTGCTGCGTCGGCACCCGCATGTGTTCGGCGCGGAAGCAGCCGCCGCGGCGGGCAATCGGGCCCAGCTTGCGGAAGTCGGCGGCATTGACACAGCACAGGTCCTGTCGAATTGGAACGCCATCAAGCGCATGGAGAAGGCTCGAGGGGAAGGTGAGCAGGGGCGCTCCCGCCTGAGCGGCGTGCTGCGTGCCCAGCCGGCGCTGCCCGAAGCGCAAAAGCTGGGCTCGGCAGCGGCGAAGGCAGGCTTTGACTGGCCGGACGCCGAGGGCATTCTCGCCAAAATACGGGAAGAAACAGCCGAGGTGGAAGCGGAGCTGCCTCCCTCTTCCGGCCAGAGCACAGACGCTCTGCGGCTTGAGCTCGGCGATCTGCTGTTTTCCGTGGTCAACCTGGCTCGGCACCTGCACGTTGACGCTGAAACCGCCTTGCGCGACGCCAATGCGAAGTTCCGCCGCCGCTTTAACGCGATGGAGGAAGCGGAGGGTGCGCCCCTTGAAGAACGCTCACTCGCTGAGTTGGAAAGTCTATGGCACGCAGCTAAAAAGCGCGGAAGCTGAGCAGCCCGGCAGCCCACCGTGCCCGGAACCTCAACCACGTATTTTGGTTAGCACAGACCTCGCTGTAAAATCAGTAAGGAGAACAACAGAAGGGCAAAACACTTTCTCGCGTATCTGCCTCATGGCCGCTTTCATGGCGATGGTGACAGAAGCATCACCTCTCGTTTCAGCTGAATGTGAAGCGCAGCCACGAAAGCAGACACCATGAATATCGATGCAGTCCTTCTCCGTGAACTCCGAATACCTCTTACAACTCCCGTCGAAACCAGCTTCGGCCTGACAACGGAACGACGGGTTTTGCTGGTGGAGCTCCGCGCGGAAGGGCTCAGCGGGTGGAGCGAGTGTGCCGCGGGCGAACACCCCTGGTACAGCGAGGAAACCGTCGATACAGCCTGGCAGTTGCTGCAGCATGAGCTAGTCCCGGCGCTGCTCCGGGCAGCGCCGGAGCATGGCGGCCAATGTCACCGTATCTTCAAGCAGGTACGCGGCAACCGCATGGCCAAGGCCGTGCTTGAGAATGCGATGTGGGACTGGCAGGCGCAGGCGCAAGGCGTCAGTCTCGCCTCCTTGCTGGGCGGAGCACGCGCCACGGTCGCCTGCGGCGTTTCGCTCGGCGTGGAGTCTTCCATCAGTCGGCTGCTGGAGTGTGTTGAAGAATCGATGGCTGCCGGCTACCAGCGGGTCAAGCTCAAGTGCGGGCCTGGTTGGGACACCGAGGTTTTCGAAGCAGTCCGCCATCGCTGGCCGTCTCTTCGGATCTCCGCCGATGCCGGTTCCTCCTACCGCCTGAACGACGTCAGTCACTTGGCCTCGTTCGACCACTTCGACCTGATGATGCTGGAGCAGCCACTGTGGAGCGACGACTTCTACTTCCACTCCATGCTGCAAAAGCAGATTGAAACCCCGGTATGTCTAGACGAATCGATTCGGAACCGCCGCGACGCACTAGCCGCCATAGAAATGGGTTCCTGTCGGGTGATCAACATCAAGGTAGGCCGGGTGGGGGGCTTTTCCGAGGCTATCGGGATCCATAACGCCGCGCAGGAGCGGGGCGTGCCTGTGTGGTGCGGGGGCAGGCTTGAAACGGGCATCGGCCGCGCCCATAGCATTGCACTTGCATCCTTGCCCAACTTTTCGCTCCCGAGCGATGTGTCCGCTTCAAGCCGCTATTGGGCGGACGACATCATCGAACCCGGGGTCGAGGTATCCCCGCTCGGGGAAGTCCCCGTGCCGACGGAGCCGGGCCGGGGCTTTGCCGTTCGCGAGGACCTGATTGACCGCCTGACCGTGCGGCGCGAGCAGATCCGCGCGCATGCGATGGCTTGAACGGACTGCTGGAACGCCGCAGCACTTCAGGCAGCAGCGGATTCCCGAGGGGAATCGAAGTACCGCCGCCGCAGCCGAAAGGCGACATTGACCAGCCCGATCAGGGCAGGCACTTCAATCAAGGGCCCAACGACTCCCACAAAGGCTTCGCCTGAGTTAAGGCCGAACACCGCGACGGCCACCGCGATCGCCAGTTCGAAGTTGTTGCCGGCTGCCGTAAAGGACAGGGTTGCCGACTGAGCGTAGTCGGCTCCAAGCTTCCTGCCCATCCAAAAACTCACCAGAAACATGATGGCGAAGTAGATCAGCAGCGGCACGGCGATGCGCACCACATCGAGCGGGAGCCGCACAATCAGGTCGCCTTTCAGCGAGAACATCACCAGAATGGTGAATAACAGGGCCGCCAGGGTGAGGGGGCTGATGCGCGGCAGAAACCGGGTCCGATACCATTCTTCCCCTTTGGCACGGACCAGGGTCGACCGCGTAAGAAAGCCCGCTGCAAACGGCAGACCCAGGTACAAACCGACACTTCGGGCGATGTCCGCGATCCGAATCGGGACGACGCTCCCTCGTAAACCGAACCACGGGGGCAGGACCGTAAGAAAAACCCAGGCGTACAGGCCGTAGAACAGTACTTGAAAGATGCTGTTGATGGCGACCAGACCGGCGACATAGTCCGTGTCGCCTTCGGCCAGCTCATTCCAAACCAGCACCATCGCGATACAGCGGGCAATGCCGATCAGAATCAAGCCGCGCATATAGGCCGGTTCCCCGTGCAGAAATACGATGGCCAGCAGAAACATGAGCACCGGCCCGATCAGCCAATTCTGCACAAGCGATAAGCCCAACACCCGCTTGTTCCGGAAGACCTCTCCCAGCTTCTCGTACCGGACCTTCGCCAATGGCGGAAACATCATGACGATGAGCCCGATGGCGATGGGGATGTTCGTCGTGCCGCTCTGAAAGCGATTGATAAAGCCGGCCGACGAAGGAACAAAGTGGCCGATCGCCACGCCGAACGCCATGGCGAGGAAGATCCAGAGCGTCAGGAAGCGGTCGAGAAACGAAAGCTTCTTCCGCGCCGCCGGCGTGCATACCCGACCCTGCGTCAGGGGAGTTGTCACCGGGAGACCTCACAGGAGGCGGCGACCGGGGCGGGCAGCGGTGCCCCGGCAAGTAGCGCGTAGTTCGCGGGAGTGCAGCAGGCTTTTGAAAGCCGGAAACGGTCAGCCTGCATATTTCTGTCCTCGTGGAGCCAATCGAGCGTTTGCCGAAGAATCTTCGCCGCTCCCGCGTGGGGAGGGGGCGCAATCCGGTAATGCATCCAGGTGCCCTCACGGCGGGCCGTGACGATTCCGGCACTCCGCAGGTACGCCAGATGGCGGGAAATCTTGGGCTGAGCTTGTTCCAAAATCTCCACGAAGTAGCAGACGCACAACTCCTGGCCGCCCATCAGGTTCAGCAACCGTAAGCGGGTATTGTCCCCCAATGCCTGAAAGAACCGTTCCATATCGAAGGTGACCGACTCTGCCATAAACCTAAATATACGCCTTGACGCATGTACGCACCAAGGTTATATTCGGATTACCGCATATAGGAGGCGGGCATTATGCAAGTGCAATTTTTAAAGCCGCACCTGGCGATCAACGTTCGCGACCTTTCCGCCAGCATCGACTTCTATCGCCATCTCTTCGGCGTGGAACCGGCAAAGGTTCGCACGGATTACGCCAAATTTGATGTGAGCAACCCGCCGCTCAACTTCACCCTGAACCAGCATCCCTTCAATGAGGCAGGGGCTCTCTCCCATTTGGGTTTTCAGGTCGCCTCAACGGAAGATGTGCTGGCCATACGGCAGCACTGGCACGAACGCGGCTTGGTCACCCGCGACGAAATGCAAACGAACTGCTGCTACGCAACCCAGGACAAAACATGGGTGAAAGATCCGGACGGCAATGAGTGGGAGGTCTTTGTGGTCCTGGAGGACAACCTGCCTGAACAACCCACGACCCCGGCTTGGAGTGACAATCACGTAGATGTACAAGCAGGGGCGACTTGCGGCTGTGTAACCGCACCGATTCATTAGGAAAACGATGCAGACCTTAGTTTTCGCTTGTGTGTACAATGCAGGGCGGTCGCAGATGGCGGCCGCCTTTTTCAATGAACTTGCTAACCCTCAAAAAGCTCGGGCCATCTCCGCGGGAACAGAACCCGGGCCTCATGTTCACCCTGAAGTGCTGGAGGTGATGCGCGAAATGGGCTTGGATCTTTCCGCCGCTCAACCGCAGCTCCTTACGGAAAACCTGGCGCGTGGTGCAAGTCTGCTTGTCACCATGGGATGCGGTGAAAAGTGCCCTTATGTCGCAGGTCTGCGCCGCGACGACTGGCCGCTTCGTGACCCCAAGGGCTTGCCGATCAATGAGGTGCGGAAAGTGCGCGACGAGGTAAAGCGTCGCGTTCTGGAACTGATCGGCAGGGAATCGCTGCTTTGAAGCTGTAATTTGTGAATCGGCAGAGAAGATCCTGATGCAGCTATCCCGTCGTCTCCGCACCGACCGGTCAGATTTGCGAGCTGCCCAGCGGGCTCAGGATCAGGTTGCTGATATTGCTGACGATCGACTCGTATGCGTAGCGGGGGTCAGCGGAAAGTTTTTTCCAGGCGGCATCGGCGCTGAACGCGGCCCAGTTCGCCTGCAACTCAGCCATATCGGCGAAGGAGAGCATGTACGTCAGGCTTGGCATGCGGGAGCCGACAAGGGTATCGGCGAAGAAAACAGGGTGCAAGCCTGTGCGCTCAAAGATTGCAAACTCGCCGTGGTGGAACATCTCCACCTTGCGCACATGGGCGGCGTGGCTGGGGCTTTCGTAGGTGCGGAGCTGAAAGATGCGCTTGCCCTTCGCCGGCGCAATCAGTTTGGGCCAGCCCTCAAACGCCTGCAGGAGCGTGCTCTCGATGCATTCAAACGCCGGGGAAGCCGCCGGAGCTGCCCAGAACGGCTCCCCAGCCTTAAGAAACGCTGCGTCTGCCGCGAGCTCGACGTCGAGGGTCGCCAGTGTGTTGAGCCCGCCACCCGGGATGAGCAGGAAGTACACGGGCGTTTCCGTGCCGTACTCGAGCTTCCACGTGCCGACGGGCCCGAGCCCAAGCCGCCCCAGCGCCGGGATAAGCGCGTCCGCGAAGTAACGCTCGGTCAATGCGGTTTGCGGTCCCGACCGCAGGCTGTACCGGCGCAGAAGGTAGAACTCGCGCGGTTTGGACGCGGGCGCAGAGGTTTGCGCGTGTAGGGCGAAAGCGGAAGCGGCGAGCGAGGCGGCAAGAAAGCGGCGTCTTTGCATGTGCGCCGATTGTAGAAGCATTGGCCGGTTGCAGGCGCAAGAAGGCAATTTGCTTCCTCGGGCGGCCGCCTTGACAGGCACGGCTCAGAAAAACAGACCTGCACCCGATTCCTTGCGCGTAGGCCACAACTCCATACGAGCCCTTGCGTCTAACAGGGTGGTAAGCCGCGGAAGCGGCCCGAAGGAGAAGCGATGACGTCGCAGGAACAATCGATGTTGCAGGATTTGGTGCAAAAGATAAACAGCGCGCCCGTACAGGACAAAGACCGTGACGCGGAGCGGCTGCTGCAGGACGGCTTGAGCCGGAATCCCAATGCCATGTACGTGCTGGCGCAAACCGTTCTGGTGCAGAACATCGCGCTGGAGCAGGCAAAGCGGCAGATGATGTCGCTGCAGCAGGCTCCCGCGCAAGGGAAGCCCACCAGCTTTTTGGGCAGCCTGTTCGGGCATAACGACCCACAGCCGCAAGCGCCGCCGCCTCCGCAGTACCAGCCCGTGCAGCAGTATGCGCCGCAAGGCGGAAGTTTAGGGGCAAGCCAGATCGGCGGGCAGCCCTCCTTTTTGCGCTCGGCTGCAACCACGGCAGCGGGCGTAGCGGCGGGAGCTTTGGCGTTTCAAGGGGTTGAGTCAATGCTGCACGGCGGCGGCAGTGGTTTCGGTGGGGGTGGGTTTGGCGGCGGCTTCGGCGGCGGTGGGGGCGCGTTCGGGGATGGAGCACCGCGCGAAGAAGTCATCAACAACTACTATGGCGACTCAGGCGATAGTGGAAACAGCGACAACGGAAACTTCGATACCAGCGGGCAGGATGCCAGCTATGGCAATGATTTTTCCGACGGTGGCGGCGATTTCGGCGGAGACGATACAAACTTTTCTTAAAAACAGAGCGGTGCTCCTCACTTGGAGCACCGCTTTATTTTGAAGGCAAGCTGGTCAAGAGATTGATTGCGTCTGAGTAGCTGCCGTCGGGAACAGGTACAAACGCGGACGAGGCTTCCTCGGAGTGGATGGTGAGCGGTTTCACCATCAGGATTTTTCCCGTGAGATTCAGGCGCAGCAGGGTGTTTTCCCAATGCCCCTCCCCCACATCTTTTTGTTCCACCAGGATGGTACCGCCCTGGAACAAACGTCCCACCACGCCCCATCCAAAATTCACATCCGAAATCAGGTGTGCATCGAGCCGCGCCATGCGCTGTTGTGCCTGATCGATCCACAGCTCGCCAGCCATCCCGTGGTAGACCTCGGCTTCGCGGTCGGGCGGTTTAAAGCCGGGGTTGGGCTCGAATTTCAGGCGGTAGCAGGGACCGCTCGGCCCGGGCACCATGCCCAGGTAGGTGTAATTGAAAGCATCCGGCAGAAGCTTCACCATCTCGTCCGCGCGGCCGCTGTCGGCCTGCTCCCGCTTATGGCGGCGCGCCTGCGCTTGGGGATCGGCCTGCAGTGCTTTCAGGCGCGCGATCTCTTTCTCCTGCGCTTCCCCGTCAAGCGGCTTGCCGTCGGCTTCCAGCAGCCGCGACATATCGCCCTCCCTGGTTTCCACTACTTCCTTGAGCGTTGACTTGCCGTTGTCGTCCTTGCGGATGCGGTAGCGAAACGTATGCCCGCGGCCGGACGGGCGCAGCTCATTGAAGGACGCGTTGCGCACAATCTGCAACGGATCGACAGCCTGCGCCTGGGCTAAAGACGGAGTGGACAAGGCAACCGCGAATAAGCCGCCCAGCACGGCGGGAGAATGGAGAAAAACGGCGCTGCGGGTCTTAAACATCGGCTTCCTTGAAGTGGAGTTTCGCTGATTGGACGTACGTCAGGGTAACTCCGTATGCACCCCGGCGTTGGGTGCCCGGTAAACCACGCTTGCTGTTATACAGTGAGGGTGAGCCCGGCATACGGGCGCGGGGGAGAACGTCGCATGGCAGTGGTGGAAAACGTAAGCGCAAGCATCGGCAAGAGCCTGCAGGTGCGCGGCGAAGTGCGGGGCAGTGAGGACCTGATTGTCGACGGCTTTGTGGAAGGCATGATTACGCTTTCCGGCAGCCGCCTGACCATCGGCGCAAATGCCAAGGTGCAGGCCAACGTCCAGGCGCGTGACGTCATCATCCAGGGCCAGCTGTACGGCAACATCACGGCCACGGGCCGTGTGGAGCTTCGTTCCGGCGCAACGCTGATCGGCGACATCCAGGCATCGCGGCTTTCCATCGAGGAAAACGCCGGATTCTCTGGCAAGGTCGATCTAGTGCAAAGTACGGCTGCTGCCGCGGCGGGCACTACCGGCCAGAACGCCGCGCAAACCCCAGCTCTCTAACTACATTCTTCGCGAAAGAAAGACCGACCTGTGCTCCGCAGTCTGTTCAGCAAGCGAGAGGAAGAAAAAGGCGGCCGTGCAACTTTGCTGTCCGGTCCGCGTGTGCCCCGGCACTCAAGTGCATGGTCCGCGCTGCGCAAGCATCTGGCGGCTGAGCCCAACCTGCGCGTGCTGGATGTAGGCCCGACTTCGGCCACCAACGTAAATTACCTCACGCAAGCCGGCCATGGCATCTGGATGGCGGATCTCGCGGCGGATGCTCTGCGCGGCGGCTGGGAAACACCCCCGCCAGAGCCAAGTGAGCAGCCCGGCTTCAACACAGAAGGTTTCTTTGCTCAGAATATGAGCTTCGGCGGACGTGAGTTTGACGTCGTACTTTTATGGACGGCGCTCGACTACATCCCTGAACCTCTGGTCAAGCCGCTGATTGCCGAGCTGCACCGAGCTATGCGACCCGGTGGGCGCTTGTTGGCGATCTTTCATACCAAGATGTCCGGCCCAAACACCGAGTACTACCGCTATCACCTCACCGATTCGGACTCCGTGGAAATGCAGGAAACGGAAAAGTTTCCCGTTCGGCGCGTGTACACCAATCGCAATATCGAAAAACTGTTTTCCGCGTTCCGCAATACACGTTTTTTCCTCGCCAAAGACAATCTTTATGAAGTCCTGATTACGCGCTGACCCGCTTTTCCTCCGGCCATAATGAAGCCTGTGCTGGCGCTTTCTTTGTCGCGGACATCTCCGGTTCGCGTGTCAGAATGGCATCCATCGTTCGGTGTCGCAGCCCATGGCGCTTGGCGATACCCGCGACCATGGTGCGAATACGATACGCGTACGCCGGGTCGACGAAGGCGTCACTGCGATAGCGCTCGGCGTAGCTCTTCGCAAGCTGCGGAAATTCTTCCTCGATAAACCGAAAAAACGTTTCGCGCGAGCAGGACTTCAAAAACAGCGGCTCCGCGGACAGGAAGCTTGCCCCGGCGGCGGCAGCCTCGCGCGCGACCAGATTCAGAGCCGGGCCGTTGTCGGTAATGCCCGGCAGCAGCGGCGAACACAGAACGCCCACGGTGAGCCCTGCTGCCCGCAGACGGCGCACGGTTTGGAAGCGCAGGTCGGGCCGGGGCGCGCGCGGCTCCAGCTTGCGCGCGAGCTTTCCGTCGGTGGTCGTAACTGTAATGTGCAGGGTCAGTGTGTTGCGGGCCGCAATTGTCGTAAGCAGGTCCATGTCGCGCTCGATCAGCGTGGACTTCGTCACTATGCCGATTCGCAAGCCGCTCTGCCGCGCAAGCACTTCCAATACGCCGCGCGTCACCTTGGCTTGGCGCTCAATCGGCTGGTAGGGGTCAGTTGCTGTTCCGATCGCGATCTCCTCAGCCGGATCGAAGCCGCGCAGTTCCTGTTCCAGCAGCCAAGGGAGATTTTGCTTAATGTAAATCTCGTTCTCAAACGCCGCGGGATCGCTGAAGTTCAAAAACTCATGGGTGTAGCGGGCATAGCAGTATCGGCAGGCGAACTCACAGCCCCGATACGGATTGATCGTGCGGGCAAACCACAGTTTGCGCTTCGACACAGACCGGTTAAGCGCCGACTTGACCGGTAGTGCGTGAAAATGCACCAGATGGCCCGTTCCGGCAGCTTCCGCCTCTGCCGCGAGCCTAGCCATGCCGGTCAGTGCCGGGGTGCCGCCTTGAAGAATAGGGAAGATTTCATTCTCTTTTTGTTCGCCCATGTGGAAAACTTACTCTCATGGAAAGCGAAGATCAAGCGAAAATGTAAGGTGAAGCATTACATTTCCCAAAATGGAACGCTCACAGTTCAGCATCGGCGGTGTACCTGCAGCCGAACGCCGCCGGACGGGCGCAGGGTGACCTTCGGATCCAGCCGCAGCGGTTTTCTTGAAGTAGGCACAAGCGTCCAGTCGCGCGCGATCGTCGCCAGGATTAAAACACCTTCCATCCACGCCAGGCCCTCGCCGATGCACTGTCGGCTGCCCGCCGCGAAAGGGAAGTAGGCGAACTTCGGACGGGCCTCATTGCCGAGAAAGCGCTCGGGACGATACTGCTCCGGCTCCGGCCACCAACGGCCATCGCGGTGCGCCACCCACTGCGGCGCAAGCAGGATCGCACCGCGCGGGATACGGAACCCGCGCCACTCGTACTCTTGGGCAGCGGTACGGGCAATCGTCCAGACCGGTGGGAACAAGCGCATGGATTCAGCGAAGCAGGCACGCGCGTAAGGCAGGGCGGGGTAGTGTTCCGCAGCCGCGCTGCCGTTCCTCAGCACTGAACTCGCTTCCTCCTGCAATTTGGCTTGCACCTCAGGGTGCTGTGCAAGAAGCCAAAGCGCAAAAGAAAGCCCATTGGCGGTCGTTTCGTTGCCGGCCAGCAGCGCTGTCACGCATTCGGCGCGCACCTGCTCGTCCGTCATGCCGCCCGTGTTTTCCTCGGTATCCTGCGCGGCGAGCAGCATGGATAGGAGGTCGCCCCGGTCGCGTCCATCGCGGCGGCGCTCGGCGATCATGCCGTAGATCAGCGTGTCGAGCTCGCGGCGCGATCGGCGGATGCGGTTCAGCATGGGAATGGGCAGCTGCAGGATGAGGCCGGAAGCAGGCAGCATGGCTAGGGGAAGGAAGCTCATAAACGCGTCCACCGCCCCGGCAACGGTCTGGTTTACCGATTGGAGCTCCGAGTCGAACAGAGTTTTACCCGCGATGCGCAGGCTGAGCACCTGCATATCTTCGTGCAGGTCGCGCTCGGAGCCGTCCTGCCAGCCTGCCGTAGTTTGGGCGGCGTACTCGCCGATGATGTTCCCGCAGGCGGCAATGCGGTCGCGATGAAACGCCGGCTGCGCAAGCCGCCGCTGCCGCATGTGGAACGGGTCCTCGCTCGACAGGAGGCCGTTGCCGAGCACAAGCCGGGCCTTTTGCATGACGATGCCGCGGTGATGATGCTTTGCATCGGTAAGCAGCATTTCCTGCACTAGGTCGGGATGGTTGGCCTGGTACACATGGCGGCCCAGCGCGCGGTAGTGAATCAGGTCGCCGTATTGACGGGCGCTGTCGGTCATGAACTCAAGCGCGGTCGTCCGCAGCGGGTCACCCGCAAGCAGACGCGCAAGGATGGAGGG
>CAXTKZ010000042.1:0-25732 GCA_964244985.1 uncultured Acidobacteriaceae bacterium | reverse complement strand
GCACCGCCGCCGGGCCGGCGTAGGGCAGGTCCGTCGCAATGAGCCGTTTGGCCTGTAAGCCGCGGTTGGGCTTGTGCTTTTCGTCCCATACGGGCACGCCGTCCGCACACATATCCGGAAAGCCGAACCATTTGGGCTCGTTCACGCTGCCGTGCGGTAGCCGGGCATCGGCAACATGCCAGATGCGGTCAGGATCCTCGCCCACGGCGCGGTTCCCTTTTTCTTCCAGGTCGTTGTCGGCAACATACAGCTCGCCTTCCTCGTTGATGGCCATGCCGAACGGGTTGCGGATGCCCCAGGCGACCAGCTCGGGTTCGGAGCCGTCCGGCTTCGCGCGCCATACGCCGGTTGAGCACCACAGGTCGCCCTTGATGATCTCGCCCTTTTTCGAGGGGGTGCCGTAGGGCTTGAATGCGCCGGTCTCCGTCATGTCGGCGTAGGGGATTACCGGGTTGTAGCTCCACAGGTTTTCGCCGGTAAGCTCGATGTCGACCGCCGGTACATCGTGCGCGTCCGGGTGCCGCGCTAAGTCGACGGTGAAGCCGCCGGGCTCAATGACCCCCTGCTGCGACACGGACCCCTGCGCGAAATAGATCAGTCCGTCCGGTCCGAACACAGGCCCGCCGGGCTCATGCCATCCGCCGTCGGCCATCTTATCGATCAGCACGGTGCGCTCGCCGGTTTCGGCGTCGAAGCGCAGCAGGCGTGTAGTGTAGCCGCCCTTCGCGGTCGCGTATACATAACCGTCGCGCCAGCAGATACCGCGCAAACCGCCCTCGGCTTCGCGCGCAATCACCTTTACCGTGCCGTCCGTCTCAATACGCAGCAGGCGGGAGGGCATCCAGGGCCGCGTGGGCCACACCGTGCCGCCTTCCGCCACAAACACCGTGCCATCGTCGGCAACCGTCATGCCGCAGGGGAAAGAAAGCCCGACCGCCACGGCTTCCACCGTGTAGCCTTCGGGCACCTCGACATCGGCCGCGTCCACATTGGGCCGAACTGTCGTGGGCAGTACGCGCAATGCTTCCGGCGAGGCAAGCGTGGCGCGGAAAAGCGATTCGCTTCCGGCAAGAAAGCGGTCGTCTTCGGTTTGCGGCTCCTTTTGGGCCATGTCCGACATGCAGGGGTACTCCTCAAATATAGACACGGACAGGCACGCGGTAGCCCACCATCCGAATGTCTGGCAGATTAGGGCGCGCCGGGTGGGCGACTCCGTGCAACAGCGAACGCGCGTCGCAGGCGGTATTCAGCATGTCAACAAACAGCGGATCAGCGTCGCGAGTTTGGCTTGCGTTGACGAACCCGTAACAGATGCCCATTTATGACAACCGATTACGACAGCTTTGATGAATGCATTTTGAAACCTGTGGAAAGGCGCATGCAAAAGCACGTGCGTACCCGGGCTCACTGTATCAATTGCAATCCCCTTGCCATGACGCGACAGCCGCTCGCCACCCCGGCAGGTGTGCCGGTACGCCCTGGCGCTTTCTCCACGGGAGCGTGAAGATCCCCAAGTGCGAATCAAGTTCATACAATGGAAACGCGACGCTCTATAATGAATGAAATCGTAACCACAGGAAAGAGAGTCATGGAACAAACAGGGGTGCAGGCAGAAGGAACGGGAGAGCAAAGCGCTCCTCTCGCGTTGGGCAGCGGACTGAAGGCAGGAAACGGCTTGAAAACAGGATTGGCCACCGCGGCGGTCGTCGGGGTGGGTGCTGCCCTGATTGAGGTGGAGTGGATCCCCGGGTTGTTGCTGGGAGTTGCGGCCATGGTCGCGCCGGGAATCGTGCCGAAGATTGGGCGCGGGATTCGGCCCTTTGTTCATTCCGCCATCAAGGGCGGCTATGCGGCAACGCGCAAAACACGCGAGTGGGCCGCGGAAGCCGGCGAGCAGGTGAGCGATATGATCGCCGAAGTGCGCTCCAGCGCGATGGAAAACGACTCGCATCCAACGGCGGCAACCCCTGTCAGTGCAACACCCGTAAGCCGTACGGAATCGCAAGTCGTCGTACCGGTAGAGGCATAGAGAGAATGGTCGACGCAACAGCTCACCATACTTCCGAGCAGGCCGCGAGTGGGGGGACTCACCTCACGCGCGGCTGCGTCGCTCACCGGTCCCGCGGCCGCGTTCGGCTGCGCTTCAACGCCGGAAATCGCGGCAAGCTTCCACAAATCGCAACCGAGCTGCGTGCCATGCCGGACGTTACCGGCGTTGAGGTCCATCCGGAAACGGGCAGTGTGATCGTCCGGCACAAACCCGGGGACCCGCATTTTGAACGACGGATGGCCGACCTTGTACAAAATGCCGGATTGTTTTTTCTGGAAGGGCCGGACGATCCCCGGAAAGGTACAGCCTTGCTCACGGAAGTTGAGAAGGACGCAGCTTACCTGGCCGATCATTCGAAAACGGGGAGAGTGGTTCTCCGATCCACGGAACACGTAAACCGCGCGGTGAAAGCCGCAACCAACGGTTGGGTGGATTTGCGGGTGCTATTCCCGGTCACCGTCGGGGTTGCAGCGATCGCTCTGGTCGGCGTGGAAACAGCGCCGTTGTGGGTGCCGCTGGCATTGTTTTCGTTCCAGTCATTTGCCAATCTACACCAGCCCACGCATGCACGGCCTCCCCTTGCAAACGGCGTTCCTGCGATAGAAGGAACCAGCAGTTCTAACCCCCCTGAGCTCGCGCCTTCGGTCAAAGCTCTAACTAAGGCCACAGGAAGCAGAACAAAGGCCGTTAAGCTTGCCTAACCGCTGTAAGCACCATTACTACAAAATCGCGGCAATCATCACGCCGAGAAGATGCTGGGCCAGCTTTTCTCCCGCGTAGGTGCATGCCGCGGTTCCCGCTTTGCGTGCGGCACCAGTAACAAAGCGGCGACCGGCCGCTCGATGCGGGTTCGACCGCATTATGACGGCTTCCGGCAGCGGCGGGGCACTCAACGCTGCCCGCAGAAGTGCCTCAGAGCTGTTCGCGCGGGGATCGAAGCGGATCAGCAGGCTTCCGGTTAATGGATTGGCCTGCACGGTGTGGACGCCTGTCGCGGCACAAAGCCGAGCCTGCACCGCATGAAGGGCAGCGGTATTCTCTTTCCACTGCAAGCTGCGGACGCGCATGCGGCCTGGGGTGCAGTGCACATCGCAGGGTGTGGCGGTAAACCGTGGGGTGGTTTCTATGCCGTTCATGGCGCGGTACCCTCCTTCTCCATCACAGCAGCAAAGGGAGAAGGAAGGATGAATACCGCGTCAATCTGCGTTGAATCCAGCAAAAAACCTTACGAAAGTACCGGAACCGCATCGCCGGTGGATGCAGGCAGCAGGAGTTTACCGGTCGGTGCAGTGAGGCGCGGTGTGGAAGTGCCGCCGTGCACCGGCCCGGTGAACCGGCGCAACAGGTAGGTGGCGAGCGACGACACCGTGACCGCGCCCAGGCACACGCCGAAGTCCGCAAGCGCCAGGGGTGTCAGTCCCAAAAGCGAACCCAACGGCGTAAACATGGTGATGCCCTGAAGCGCGAAACTGCCCAGAACCGCCGCGGGCACATAATTGTTGCGCCCCGGCGCACGCGCGACGCTTCCAGGTCGTTCCGCCAGTGTGTGCAGCAGCTGCGCTGTGGAAAGGGTGAGGAACGTAATGGTGGACGCCTCAGCCCCGATGCCATAGCGGCGCATGGCATAGGCGAAGCTGAGCCCGACCGAGCCCGCGATCGCCCCCGCCTCGGCGGCAAGTACAGGCAGCTCGCGGCGCGCAATGATGGGGTCGTTGGGCGGTGGCGGACCTTCGAGAACCGCGGGATCGGGCGGCTCGACGGCCAGGGCAAGAACCGGAAAGATGTCGGTGACGAGGTTGAGCCAAAGCAGCTGACGCGGACTGATGGGTTGGCCGAAGCCGAGGGCGACCGCCGTAAGGACGCTGAGCACCTCGCTCAGGTTCGTGGCGATGATGAAGCGCACGGCCTGTCGGATATTGCGGTGGACGGTGCGGCCCTCGCGTAAGGCGACGAGAAGCCCGCGCAGATCGTCGTCGCGCAGGATCAGATCGGCGGACTCGCGCGCGGTTTCGGTACTGCCCTCGCCGAGCGCGATGCCGATGTCCGCTGCCTTGAGCGCGGGGCCGTCGTTGACGCCGTCGCCGGTCATGGCGACGACATGGCCGCTCTTCTGCAAAGCCTGCACAATGTCGAGTTTGTGGGACGGGGTAACGCGGGCGAAAACGCGGCTCCGTTCAATCACCTCCGCGTGGAGGTCGCTTTGGAGGTCGGCCTCCGCACCATGGCCCAACTGCCCCGCGTCCCAGATGCCGGTGCTGTCACCATCGGCCCACATGCCGATTTCGCGGCCGATCGCTTCGGCGGTCGCGCCCTGGTCGCCAGTAATCATGCGAGTGGAGATGCCAGCACGGCGAAGTGCCGCCAGGGCCTCCTGCGCGCCTTCGCGTGGAGGATCCGCAAGCGCGACCAACCCGAGCCAGACCAGATCGTTCAGCGGCGTTTTCTCTCCCGCCGCACTCTCCGCATAAGCAAACCCCAGCACCCTGCGCCCTTGAGAAGCGAGCCGGTGGTTTTCACTCACGACTCTTGCCCGGTCGCCGCGGCCCATCCCGTGGAGGCCGGAAGCATCCGCGCGGCGGGTGCATAAACGCAGCACCTGCTCCGGACTGCCTTTTACAGCCACCAGGCGCCGATTGTCGGGTGCCGTGTGGATCGTCACCATGTAATGGCGGTCTTCAGCTCGGTCCTGGAGCTCGACGCGCGGAAACCGCGTACGAAGCGTTTGGACGTTGATGGTGTTGGCCGCCGCGAGCTCAAGGAGCGCGACCTCAGTGGCGCTGCCTTCAAACTGCGCCTCGCCCTTCACAGAGGCTTCGCTGCACAGCGCGCAGACGGCCAACAGCATATCGAGGTGCGGCGTTTTTTCTTTCGCGTCGGAAGCCTGCAGTGCCTTGCGCGGACTCACGGGCATGCGCTGCCCGGCCGCGACCACCTCCACGGCGGTCATGCGATTCACGGTGAGCGTGCCGGTTTTGTCGAGGCAAAGCACGTCCACGCCGCCCGCTGCTTCCACCGCGCCCAGGTTGCGTGCGAGGACGTTTTGCTTGCGCATGCGCCGCATGCCGAAAGCCAGCGCGGTGGTCGCCATGGCTGGCAAACCTTCCGGCAGCGCCGCGACCGCAAGTGAGATGGCCGCGCGCACTGTGTCTCCAGGTGTAAAGCCGCGCAAGGCACCAAGCAGCAGCGCCAAGGCGCACACACCGATCGCACCATAGGCGGTTTGGCGGCCCAGGGAATCGAGCTGACGTTCCATGGGTGTTTGTGGGCGCGAAGCCTCGTTGATGAGCTGATGGACCAGCCCGATCTCTGTCCGCGCGCCTGTGGCGATCACCACGGCGAGACCGCTGCCGCCCGTGATGACGGTGCCGCGATAGACCATGTCGAGGCGATCGGCCAAGGGTGTGTCCTGCCCTACGGGTTCGATCCCTTTGGTCACCGGCGCGCTTTCGCCTGTCAGCGACGACTCGGCAACCGTAAGATTGCGTGTTTCAAGCAGCCGGGCGTCGGCGGGGATGTAGGCACCGCGCGTGAGCGGCAGGATATCGCCGACCGTGAGCTCGGCCGCGTCGATTTCGAGGACACGTCCGCCGCGCATCACCAGTGTTTGGGGCTCCGCCAGGGTTGTGAGCGTGGCGATGGTACGCTCGGCATTGCGTTCAGTAGCGAAGCCGATGATGGCATTGGTGAGCACCACGGCCGTGATCACAGCGCCGTCGACGAGCCCCCCGGTCGCGAACGAAAAACCGGCTGAACCGAGAAGCAGCAGCACGGGGATAGACCGAACCTGCTCCCAAAGAAGCAGAAGCACGGAGCGGGTCTTCGGCGGCGGCAGCACGTTAGGGCCGGTGCGCTGGAGACGCAGGTGTGCTTCAGCCGGGCTTAACCCTGTTTTCTGGACTGCCAGGGAACCGAGTGTTTGCTCGACAGAGAACGTGTGCCAGGGCTCGGAGGACGGGCGCAGCTCATTTTGTTGTGAGACGGGGGCGCTTTTCGGCGCTCGGAGTTTGCGCAGCTTGCGTAGACGCTGCCGGAGGCTGGGCGCGGCATCAACGACGGGCGCGGAAAGACGGCCTTTCACTGCTTCGAGCACAAGCGGGCTGACCTGAACGGAGGAAAGCTCCGGCTTGAAACGGACAAGCAAGGTGCCCGTGACGGGGCTGGCTTCGGCGGAGTCGATCTCGGGCCGGCTTCGGAGGGCGCTCGCGAGCTGAACGGCAGCGGCCCGGTCATGCAGCAGGCCGCGCACCCGCACACGGAGGCGGCCCGGTGAACTATGCAGCGTTTCCCCCACGGCAAGTGCATCAGAAGCGGAAGACAAAGGGAGCTCAATCATTGAAATGCGTTGGACCTGCCGAATGGTGGATGTTTATGGGTGTGGATACCGCACACTGACCGGGTACCCTGAGCGGCTGCTCTGTTACATCTTTTCAGGATAGACCATGAAGGGGGCTGAGGCTTTGACGATTTTTCGACGGAAACCGTTGAAGACTGAGCGATTTCATTTCTGGGCCGAAATCCCTTCGAGCGTGTCAGACTTGCGTCATGCCGCCATCGATGCATAACTCGGCACCCGCAATAAAGCTGCTCTCGTCCGATGCCAGGAAGGCAGCAGCGGCAGCAACCTCTTCCGGTTTCCCCAAGCGCCCAAGCGGAATTTTACCGACGAGAAAGCTGCGGACCTCCGCGGACGCCGCCAGCATCATCGGTGTGTCGATCGGTCCCGGGCTTAACGTGTTAATGCGGATATTTTGCGCGGCAAGCTCGTTGGTCCAAGTACGGGAAAACGAGCGCACCGCGGCTTTCGAAGCGTTATAGGCCGTGTACCCAGGTGTTCCGATCGAATCGGCAATCGAGCCGATCAGCACGATCGATCCGCCGCCTGTCATCAGCGGAAGCGCTTTCTGTACCGTGAACAGCGTGGCGCGGGCGTTAAGGTCGAATGTTTTGTCGAAGTGGTCTTCTGTAATTTCTCCGATCGGGAGCGCATCGGCCAGCCCCGAGTTTGCGACCAGGATATCCAGCCGTCCAGCTTGCTTCTGCACTGTCGCATAGAGACGATCCAGATCCGCGGTAACAGTAATGTCGCCCTGGACAGCCTGGGCGCTATCTCCTAGAAGATTGGCGGCCTTGTCCAGTTCCGACTGTCGCCGACCGACGATAAACACCCGGGCACCTTCCTGTACAAAACGTTGGGCGACCGCAAGGCCGATGCCGCTGCTGCCCCCTGTTACTACCGCGACTTTTCCTTGTAACAACATTTGTCGTATCTCCTCATTTACTTACTAAATGGTATATCGCATATACTTAGTGTCAATAAGGCACTTTGTGTCGCCTAGGTATAGGTGAAGAAACGTATGAGAGCAAGAGACGAAGAAATTTTGGCGATAGTCCCGACGGTACGTCCGATTCTTGAGCAGATTGCCAATAAATGGTCTGTAATGATCCTGACTTTTATTTGTGAAAAGCCGCAGCGCTTTAATACGATCAGGCGCAATCTCGACGGCATTACACAAAAAGCTTTAACGGAAGCGCTCCGACGGCTCGAGAGAAACGGGCTTCTCTCCCGTCGGGTCGTTCCCGTGTCTCCGGTGGCGGTCGAGTACTCATTGACGCCACTCGGCCGATCCTTGCAGGAACCCTTCTCCGCGCTGTATAGCTGGGCAGTCCTACATCAAACCGAAATAGAAACAGCTCAAAGGACGTTTGATGGGAGAGGGCAAGAACTCTAAACAGGAATCTCTTAAAAGGAAACAGAAAACCCATAAAGAAGACCTCCGCTCACGTCAGCAGCGCGGTACTGAGAATTCATCTTGCATTGCCCAACCCTTCATAAACGTCCGCTTAGAGAAACAGGGCGCGACTAAACGTGCTTACAAGTTCCAGTGGGTTAAAAAGTTGTTGAGCGCTGGACGCGGACGTGCTCCCGACGAGAAGTGGCGGCTAACTTCAAAAACAAGGCCGAGGCCGGAAGCTCTGGGCCAACAACTCTATGCATTGGTGTTGGGCGCAAAGGTGGTACCGCTCTCCTCCTCTTGCCTCCATCCCGGCAGGCGGGTAGGCTCGGGCGAGTATGAAAGCGGATGCCCGAACCATGGAAGAGCTGGTACGCGCCGCGGCACAGGCGGCGGAGCATGCATATGCGCCGTATTCGCGGTTTCACGTTGGGGCGGCGCTGCTGCTCACGGACGGGGCGGTGGTGACTGGGTGCAACGTGGAGAACGCGTCGTACGGGCTTTCCATCTGCGCCGAGCGGAACGCGGTCTTCCGGGCGGTCGGCGAGCGGGGGCCGGGTGTGCGCATTGCCGCCGTCGCGGTTGCGAACCTGAACGGGGCACCGAGCGCGCCCTGCGGCGCTTGCCGGCAGGTGCTGAGCGAGTTCGTCACCGACGAGGCCATCGTCATCTTCCCCCGTGAGGACGGCCTGCCCGGCGAGCCCATCCGCTTCAGCGACCTCCTCCCGCACAGCTTTAGACTGAAGCAATGATCCATGCCGTCGACCTCATCCGCAAAACCCGCGACGGCGTACCGCTTTCGCCCGAGGAGATTGCCTTCCTGGTTACGGGCGCGGCCACAGGCTTTGTACCGAACGACCATCTCGCCGCCTGGCTGATGGCTGTGTACCATCGGGGCCTCACGCTCGGGGAGCTGAGCGCCCTTACCGATGCCATGCGCTTTTCGGGCTCTGTTTTCAACGCGCGCGACCTGGGCACCACCGTCGACAAGCACTCTACCGGCGGCGTCGGCGACAAAACCTCGTTTCTTGTTGCGCCCATCCTCGCGGCGGCGGGTTTGTACGATCCCATGATCAGCGGCCGCGCGCTCGGGCACACCGGCGGCACGCTGGACAAGCTCGAATCCATTCCCGGCATGCGCGTCGATCTTTCCCTCGCTGCAATGCGCACAGTCCTCGCGAAAAACGGCTTGTGCTTCGCGGCGCAAACCGCGGAGCTGGTGCCTGCCGACCGTACCCTGTACGCCCTGCGCGACCGCACCGCTACCGTGGAAAGCCCCTACCTGATCTGCGCGTCGATCATGAGCAAAAAGCTAGCTGCCGGGCTCGACGCGCTGGTGTTGGACGTGAAAACCGGCTCCGGCGCGTTTTTGCGCGACGGGGCGCAGGCACGCTTCTTAGCCGAGCTGATGGTGGCCACCGGCGAGCGCGCGGGCACCCGCACCGTCGCGCTTCTCACCGATATGAGTGAACCGCTGGGCGCAACCGCCGGCAACTGGCTTGAGATCGCGGAAGCGAGCTCCCTGCTGCGGGGCGAGCGCCCGGCCCTGAGTGAAGACCTGCGTACCTTGTCGCTCGAGCTCGCCGGGTGGGCGCTTGCGCTGGGCGGGGCCGCGGCCACGGCCAAGGAAGGCCGCGACCGCGCGGAACAGCTGCTTGCAAGCGGCGCGGCGGCGGAGCGCTTCGGGGCCGTTGTGGCCGCGCAGGGCGGCAATCTCCAGGCGCTCGATGACGGCATGGCCCGCCACAAACCCGGCGCGCAGGTGCTGTTTCGCGCGGGGCGCTCGGGCTTCCTCAACGCGCTCGACACCACGGCCGTGGGCTGGGCCGTGCAGCGTCTCGGCGCGGGCCGCTCGGCACCCGGCGAGCCGGTGGACGGGCACGCGGGCCTGCGCATGCACCACAAACTAGGCGACGCAGTGAAGGCAGGCGAGCCCATCTGCACCCTGTACGCCGCGCGGGAGTCACTCTTCGCCGAACCGCTGACACTGCTCGCGCGGGCAACGACCATTGGTGAGGAGGCTGTGGAGATGCCGCCCTTGTTGGGTGAGGTGGTCACGCGGGAGGCGTTGTCCAGCAGACTAGAATCCTACTGAGGCCTACCCATGCAAACAACGCAGCAGATGAACATCACGCTTCCCGCTGAGATGGCGCAGGCTGTCCGCGAAAAGGTCGCTGCAGGCAAGTATGCAAGCGAAAGCGAGGTCATTCGAGACGGCTTGCTCGCCTTGGCGGACCGCGACTCCATCATGGAGCCATGGCTGAACCACGACGTTGCCGCGGCTTACGATGCCTTGCGCGCCGACCCCGGTCGCGCTGTCAGCATCGCGCATGTGCGGGCCACGCTTGCAGATGCGCATAACGCTTGAAGTATGAGGTCGTATTCGCTCCTGAAGCAGAGCGGCAGCTTCTTGATTTGTACTCGCGGATTGCGAGGGCCTCCTCGCATAAGATTGCTGCCCGCTATACGGACGCGGTGGTCAACTCATGCGAAAATCTGGCGACGTTCCCGCAACGCGGGGTGATTCGCTCTGACATTCGTCCTAGTTTGCGTGTCACGCATCATCGCGGTCGTACCGCGATTGCATTTACTGTTCATGCGGGCCGAGTTGAGATCCTCGGCATTTTCCATGGTGGTCGCAACTACGCTGCCGTCCTGAGCGGCGATTGACTATGCTGGGGAACAATGACCCGCCTCACCCCCATCCTCGGCATCCTCACCATGCTCACCCTAGCCTGGGCGTTTTCCACTGACCGCCGGCGCATCCGTTGGCGCACGGTTGTGTGGGGCCTGTCCCTCCAGTTTTGCTTCGCCCTCATCGTCCTGCGGTCGAGCATCGGCCAGCGGGCACTCGCGGCGGCCGGAGCCGGGATCAACACGATGCTCGCCTACGCCTACGCGGGCTCGTCCACCGTATTCGGCGAGCTCGGCAAACAGCACTCGTCGGCGGGGCTGATTTTCGCGTTCCAGGTCCTGCCCATCATCATCTTCATCTCGGCGTTTTTTTCCGGGCTGTACGCGCTCGGCGTCATGCAGGTGGTGATCCGCATCTTTGCGCGGCTGATGCAGTGGACGCTTAAGGTCAGCGGGGCTGAGTCGCTGGATGTCGCAGCGTCTATTTTCATGGGCCAAACCGAGGCCCCGCTCACCATCCGGCCCTTTCTGCCGGGCATGACGCGTTCCGAGCTGATGACGGTGATGACCAGCGGCATGGCCCATGTTTCGGGTGCCATCATGGGCGCGTACATCCTGTACGGCATCGAGGCCAAAAACCTTCTTGCTTCCGTCATCATGACCGCGCCGGGTACCATTCTTCTCGCGAAGATGCTCGTGCCGGAAACGGAAATCCCCGCCACAGCCGGCCGCGTTCATATGCCGTCCGATGAAATGCATGCGGGTGAAAACCTGCTTGCCGCGCTCGCCCGAGGCACACTCGACGGCGGGCGGCTCGCCTTCAACGTCGGCATTATTCTCATCTCGTTCCTGTCGTTGATCGCGATGGTGAACGGAGTGTTCTCGCTCGTGCATGTGCATGCCGGTTGGTTCCCGCGCTCGCTCGACGCGATGATCGGTGCCGTTTTCGCGCCGATCGCATGGCTCATCGGCATCCCCTGGTACCTCGCGCCGCGCGTCGGCAATCTCCTGGGCACGCGCATGGTACTGAATGAGCTGGTCGCCTACCAGCAGCTCGGCGCGCAGCGGGCGCTGCTCGATCCTCGTTCCTACACCATTGCCACCTTTGCGCTGTGCGGCTTTGCCAACCTCAGCTCGATCGGCATCCAGATCGGCGGCATCGGCGCGCTTGCACCCACGCGCCGCAACGAGCTTGCAAGCCTCGGCCTGCGCGCCATGTTCGCCGGGACCATGGCCAACCTCCTGTCCGCCTCGATCGTGGGGCTGCTGCTGTAAAACGATGTTCCCCGTTGAGCGAGCATCCAAGCCGCCATGCCCGTTGTTGCCTTGCCCAACGTTGCAGTGGAGTACACCGAGTACGGCGACCCGAGCGGCAGCGCGGTGCTGCTTCTTCATGGGTTTCCAGACAGTGCCGCGTCCTGGCAGCCCTTGATCCGGCAATGGCAGGGTGAGCCTGTCCGATTTATTGCTCCCATGCTGCGCGGCTACGGCGCTTCGCGGGTAACAAGCGCCCAAGCGGAAACCGGGGAGGTTCCCGCCCTGGCCTCCGATGCGGCGGCCTTGCTGGAGGCGCTCGGGGTGGAGCGCGCCGTAATCGTAGGGCACGACTGGGGAGCCCGGGCCGCGTATGCAGCAGCCGTGCTTTATCCCCAGCGCTTCCGCGCTGTTGTGGCGCTTGCATCGGAGTACGCGGCCTACGGCGGGGCGGACAGATTGCCCTACCCGCAACAGCGGGCTTACTGGTACCAGTGGCTGTTTCAATCGCGCCAGGGGGAGCAAGCGCTTACGGAAGATCGCGGGGGCCTCGGCCGGTATTTATGGGAAACCTGGTCGCCGAGCTGGGAGTTCGCGGAGGAAGACTTCTTGGAGGCCTCCAATGCCTGGGATAACCCTCAATTCGTTTCCACTGTGCTTTCCTATTATCGAACCCGGCACGGCAATGGGTCCGGAGCTCCGCGCTATGATCAGGCGCGCGCCCGCATGGCGGCAAAGCCGAGTATTGAGGTACCTACCTGGTTTATGACGGGGCTTGCCGATGCTTGTAATTTGCCGGAAGGCTCGCGGGGGCAGGAGCGCCTGTTTCGCGCCGGTTATGAGCGGGTCGAGGTGCCGGGCGTGGGCCACTTCATTCACCGCGAAGCACCCGGTGCCGCCGCGGAAGTTCTTGCCGCGGCCCTTCGAGGGTCCCGATAAGGCGTGCCCGAGCTCAGAAGGCAGGGAAATCCGCGATAAACTAGCCCACAATGCCTACCGAGTCCGAGCGCATTGAAAAAGCGGCACAGTACCTGAAACAACAGCTGGGCGCGCGCGCCGAAGCCCGCATCGCCGTGGTTCTCGGGTCGGGTTTGGGCGCGTTTGCTTCGCACCTCACGGAGCCTGTCGTTTTGCCATTCGACGGGATCCCGCATTTCCCGCGTTCCGGCGTGGAGGGCCACGCGGGGCAGATCCACGCGGGTACCCTGCACGGCGTGCCCACCTTCGTGCTCGGGGGCCGGGTGCACTCCTACGAAGGCCACGCGGCGCATAGGGTGGTGTTTGCGGTGCGCGTGCTTGCGGCGCTTGGGGTCAAGATACTTATCCTTACCAACGCCGCCGGGGGCATCCGACTCGATCTGCGGCAGGGCCAGCTCGTGCTGATCTCCGACCACATCAACTTCTCAGGCCAAAACCCCGCCGCGGGCCCCCTGTCCGGCATGCATCCGCGTTTCTTCGATATGTCGGAAGCCTATTCACACCGGCTCCGCGAGATCGCCCACGCCGCCGCCGCGAGCCATGGCAATTCCATTGCGGAGGGCGTGTACCTCAGCGTGCTCGGCCCCAGCTTTGAAACGCCCGCCGAAATTCGAGCGTTCCGCATGTGGGGCGCGGACCTGGTCGGCATGTCCACCGTGCTTGAGGCCATTGCAGCCCGCCAGGCCGGGGTCGAGGTGCTCGGCATCTCCTGCGTCACCAACATGGCCGCAGGCGTGGAGCAAAATCCGCTGAACCACGAGGAAGTGCTTGCAACAGGCAAGGCCGCCGAGCAGCGGTTGGCCGCTCTCCTGACCGCCATCGTGCCTCGCGCGGCCCGCCACCTCTCGGAGACGTCGTGAACCCTCTTCTGCTGGCCATTGCGGGCCCGTCCGGCTCCGGCAAGACCACGCTGGCGCAGGAGCTGGCGCGTGAGCTTGAAGGCACCCACTTTCCGCTCGACAACTACTACCGCGACCTCAGCGCCATGCCGCCCGAGGAGCGCGCTCTGGTTAACTTCGACGACCCGCGCCAGATTGAGCATGAGCTGTTGATTGAGCACCTGCGCGCCCTCGCCGCGAACCGACCCATCGACCGCCCCACTTACGACTTCGCCACCCACACGCGCCTCCTTGAGAAAACGGTGCGAATCGCTGAGCCGCATGTGCTCATCCTCGATGGGTTATGGGTGCTTCACTGGCCGGCGGTCCGCACCCTCGCGCGGCTCTGCGTATACGTGGACACCCCGGATGCCATTTGCCTCCAGCGCCGTTTGCACCGCGATGTGCGCGAGCGCGGCCGCCAAGCCGAACAGGTGCGCGCGCACTATGCCGCGACCGTGCGCCCCATGGCCGAGCGGTATGTGCTGCCCTCGGCGCAGTGGGCCGATCTGGTGGTGGACGGTGCGGGCTCGCTCGACTGGTCGGTCGAGCAGGTGCTCGCCGCGCTGCGCACCCGCGCTTTAATCGACAATGTGGGCGAGGAAGAGCCGCTTGGGTCTTCATGAGCGGATTCGCAGCCGCTCACAAGTAAGTCATTCCAAAAGAAAGGTCTTCGTGAGTGGATTCGCAGTAGAGCACGAGTAAGGCATTCCAAAAGAAGGGTCATCCTGAACGCAGTGAAGGACCTGCTTTTGCATTTCCTAGCTGCCATGGGCAAAAAGCAGGTCCTTCACTGCGTTCAGGATGACCCCGTTTTTGTTTAGTGTGGTGAGGAACTTCACACACATCCTCTCAGGAACGCCTGGCTTTTGTGTGACCGCAAATCGATGCTTCCGCACTCACCTCGAGTGCTGCGTTGGACGCGCATCCAACCAGCCGTTCACCACAGGAGGCTTTCGTGGCAAATTTTGTAATCCTGGGCGGTTCCGGCGGCGTGGGTTCCGCCCTGGCCCGCACACTTACCGGGCGCGGCGACAGGGTTCTGCTTGCAGGCCGCAATACCCAACGCTTGGGCGCGATTGCCGCAGAGCTCAACATGCCGCACATGGCCGCCGAAGCCACGGATTCCACCTCCATTGAAGCCGCCATTGCCGCAGGCAAAGAGCAGTTCGGCGAGCTGCATGGCGTCGCCAACTGCTTCGGTTCGCTGCTGCTCAAGCCCGGCCACGTCACCACCGACGCGGAGTTCGACTCCGTGATCGCGGTCAACCTGAAAAGCTCGTTCGCGTCCATGCGCGGCGCGGCGAAGTCTATCCCCGGCGCGGGCTCGGTGGTGCTGGTGTCAAGCGCCGCCGCGCGCATCGGCCTGGTCAATCATGAGGCGATTGCCGCCGCGAAAGCCGGGGTGCAGGGCCTCGCGCTTTCCGCTGCCGCCACATACGCTAAACGCGGGCTGCGCTTCAACTGCGTGGCTCCCGGCTTGACCGACACACCACTGACCACGCGCATCGTCGGCAACGAAGCAGCGGCAAAAGCCTCGCTTAATATGCATGCCCTCGGCCGGTTCGGACAGCCGGAGGACGTCGCCGCCGCGATCGCTTTCCTCCTCGACCCCGCCCAAAGCTGGATCACGGGCCAGGTGCTCGGCGTAGACGGCGGCCTCGGTTCGGTTTGGAGCCGTGGAAACGGGTAATCGGTAGCCATTGCGCAGGGGGCATCGCAACAGGCATGAAGATTATTGCGCTTGAGGAACACTACAGCACCCCCGAAATGGACGCTGCCTGGGACGCGCTTCCGCCGTCCCTGCAGGATCCAGTTGTCGCCAATTTGGATTCGCCCGACATACGGCGGAAGCTGCATGACTTCGCCGACCTTCGGCTAAAGGACATGGACGCGTGCGGCGTGGATGTGCAGGTGCTCTCACTGCCCTGCCCCGCCACCCAAAGTTTTGAGCCCGCGCAGGCCCGCGACCTGGCCCGGCGTTCGAACGACCTGCTCGCCGAAATGATTGCGAAGCGCCCCGATCGGTTCGAGGGTTTTGGGACGCTGCCCACCCCGGACCCCGAGGCTGCCGCCGCCGAGCTGCGCCGTTGCGTCACCGAGCTGGGCTTCAAAGGTGCAATGCCATGCGGACGCACCCGAGGCCGCACGGCGGATTTGCCCGATTTTTTTCCCATTTACGCGGAGGCAGCGGCGCTCGGCGTACCGTTTTACATCCACCCCCAGGTGCCGGTGCCGGAGGTGCGCGAAGCCTACTATTCCGGATTCGGCACAAAGCTCGACACTATCTTCTGCTCTGCCGGCGTGGGATGGCACTTTGAAACCGGCGTCGAAGCGCTGCGGCTCGTGTTGTCCGGACTCTTCGACCGCCTGCCGTCGCTTCAGATCATCCTGGGCCACTGGGGCGAAATGGTGCTCTTCTACCTCGACCGCATCGATGCGATGTCCAGGGCTGCCAAACACCTCAAGAAGCCGATTTCCGACTACTTCCGCGAGAATTTCTATGTCACGCCGAGCGGCGTCTTCAGCCAACGTTACCTCCAATGGACCATGGACGTGCTGGGCGTGGACCGCATTTTGTTCGCAACCGACTACCCCTACCTGTTCGCGCCGGACGGCGGGGCGCGACGGTTCCTGACGGAAGCGCCCATCAGCGAAGAAGATAAGCAGAAAATCGCGCATGGCAACTGGGAGCGGCTGACCGCCCGGTAATTGCTCTAGCATGGAAGCATGATTTTGGGCCTGGGTACGGATGTGGTGGAGGTGGAGCGCATCCGTACCTCGCTGGCGCGATTCGGTCCTCGATTTCTTGATCGCATCTTTACCCCGGCGGAGCAGACTTACTGCCGCGGCAAGCGCCACCCCGAGGAAAGCCTGGCCGCACGGTTCGCCGCGAAAGAGGCGGGGGCCAAGGCGTTGGGCACGGGGATGGCACGGGGCGTGGGCTGGCACGATTTTGAGGTAGTGCGCAAACCCGGCTGCGCACCCACCATGCTTCTGCACGGAAGGGCGCGGGCGCGGGCGGCGGAGCTCGGGGTGCAGGGGATGCATGTGTCGCTTTCCCACACCGCGCAGTATGCGTCCGCCGTTGTGCTGTTTGAGGCAGATGTTGTCTCGCAAGCATCTCCGGCGGAGCGTGTGGGCTAGAATCGAGAACACAGCCGGCCCCCGCAGCTCATCCGGTGATCTCGAAGAAAAAGCACGGTCCGTCCGCGGCCGTCCATGAGGAAGTTTGTGCCCAGCCAGCAGGAAGTGCATTGGTCGCAGCTCAAGGTGGGATTGCTGGTGTTTGCCGCTATCCTGGCGCTCACAGCGCTTATATTTCTCATCTCCGGCACCTCCGGCGGCGGCCCTTTCTCGCATAAGCTCACGGTGCGCTCGTATTTTGAGGACTCAGCGGGCCTGAAAGTCGGCGGTCAGGTGAACCTGGAAGGCGTCACCATCGGCTCGGTGAAGAATATCCAGCTGGTGCCCTCGCGCAAGCTCACGCCGGTTGAGGTGACCATGAAGATCGCGGGCAAGTTCGACAACAATATCCGGCAGGACTCGCAGGCGAGCCTCGAAACTATCGGCGTGCTCGGCGATACCGTCGTCAATATCAGCAGCAAATCCGCGCAAAAAGGGCCCATTGCCGAGAACGGCGAACTGCCCACAAACGAAACTCCCTCGCTGACCGACGTGATCAAATCGAGCCAGGGAACCATCGAACAAGTCAACACGATTCTTGCCAAGCTGGATTCACTGGTCGACGCACTCAACACGGGCCGGGGCTCCATCGGTCAGCTCATCAACAATCCCGACCTCTATAACAAGGCGGTGCTGGCGGTGAGTCAGCTGCAAGGGCTGGTCGGGCAGATTTCAAGCGGCAAAAGTTCCATCGGCAAGCTGATCAGCGACGATACCCTTTACAACCGCGCCAATGACGCCATCGCGCACCTCGACTCTGTAACGGCGCAGATCGACGCCGGCCAGGGCTCGATCGGTAAGCTCATCAAGGATCCCTCGCTCTATAACAACCTGCAACAATCGACCGCGAGCTTGAATCAGTTGATGGCGGACGTGAACGCAGGCCGGGGCGGGCTGGGGCTGATCGTGAAGGACCCGCAATTTGCGAGCAAGCTGAACGACACCGTCACGCGGCTGGACTCCATCCTCTCGCGGGCCGACAACGGCGAGGGTACCCTGGGCCAGCTGGTCCGCAATCCTTCGCTCTATAACAACCTCGATGAGACCGTGGCAAATGCCAATCACCTGGTGACAGCCATCCGCGAAAACCCGAAACAATACCTCACCATCCACCTCAAAATTTTCTAAGCAACGCCGGCAAACCGCGCGGCTTGCCTTGCCGCGGTCGCCCGTGCCCAGGCAGTGGTGGACACCCACCCCACAGCAAGAATCAGCAGGCTGCTTGCCGCCATAATCCACCAGATCGGGTGCGTAGCCTGCGTGAAGGCCGCTCCATGCAGTGCGTGGTGCCCGGTCACCACCGTGCCCGCAACCGCCACGCCGAGCGCCGCGCCGGTTTGGCGGCTGGTGGATGCGATTGCCGAAGCAACCCCCGCCTGCGATAACGGCATGCCCGCGACGGCGTTGCTGCCCACTGCCGGGTTGATCATCCCCACCCCTACGCCGAGCAGCACATACGCCGCCATGAGGAAGCTAAAGGACGTATCGGGACCGAGGCGTGTCAGCATCAGCGTGCCGAACAAAAAGCCCGCGCCTGAAAGGAGCACCGAGGGCCGTGTGCCGTATGCGCCGACGAGCCTGCCGGAAACTGGTGCTGTCAGGAGGATGACAACTGCCATCGGCAACGTGTACAGCCCAGTGCGGAAGGCTGAAAACCCACGCACCTGCTGTAGATACAAAGCATTTAAAAACAGGAATCCGGCGAACACCGCGAACGAGTTGCCGGCAAGCAGCGTAGCGCTGGTAAAAGGGACGCTGCGGAAAAACCGCAGGTCGAGCAGCGGCTCGCGGATGCGCGACTCATACAGGAGAAACGCCGCAAGCGCCGCGACCGCGACGCCGAACAAGCCCCCGATCAGCGGAGAATGCCACCCCGCGTGCGGACTCTCAATCACCCCATAGGTCACCGACAAAAGAACAAGAAACACAAGCAGTTGGCCGAGGGGATCGAACGGCCGTGCGCGACCGGCTTTCGACTCGGGCACAAACCGAATAGCCAGCACCATGGCCGCGATCCCGATAGGCACATTCACCCAGAAAATCGCGCGCCAGCCTACGGTTTCCGTAAGGATGCCGCCGAGCAGCGGGCCGAGCCCGAACGCCAGGCCCGCCGTCGCGCCCCAAATGCCAAGTGCCCGGGAACGGGCCTTCGGCTCACTGAAGGCATTGGCGATGATGGACAAGGCAACCGGATTGAGCATCGATGCGCCCAGCCCCTGCACCGCGCGGAATAGGATCAAGCTCCCGATGTCCGGCGCAATGCTGCACAGCATCGATCCCCCAGTGAACAAAACAAGCCCGGCCTGAAAGGCGCGCTTGCGTCCGAACCGATCCGATAACGAGCCCGCGAACATAAGAAAACTGGCGACCACAAGCGTGTAACTGTCGATGATCCATTGCAGCTGGGACAGCGTTGCGTGGAGGCTGCCCTGCACGGCAGGCAGCGCGACATTGACGATGGTGACGTCCATGCCGGTCAAAAGGAGGCTCATGCAGCAGATCGCAAGAACCAGATTGGGGCGGACTGCTTGTTTGCCGGCAAAAGGCTCGGCGGTGGTGGGCATGCTTCCATTGTGCCCTTTGCCGCAGCCAGTCGCATAAAGACGCTCCGTCGGGAACCGCGCCTAAGATTTCACGTCTCGTGATAGGTTCGGGAGCAAGACTTTTGCGCCCCTCAGAGGACATCCATGCACGCCGCTAGAACTGTTTCGCTCACCCCGTTTCTGCTTTACGCTTCCGCCCTGCTCGGCCAGCCCCTCGCGCCGTACGACAGAACAGAGGCTCCCGCCCCGCCCAAGGCGATGCACAGCTTCGACCTTTCCTCCATCGACAAAACCGCCGACCCGTGCGTGAACTTTTACCAGTACTCTTGCGGCAACTGGCGCAAAAACAACCCCATCCCACCCGACCAGGCTTCCTGGGGCAGCTTTTCCATCCTCGACCAGCGCAACCAGTACCTGTTGTACAAGCAGGTCAAAGCCGCGGCCGATGCGCCGAAAACGCCGCTGCAAAAGCAGTACGGCGGGTACTTCGCGGCCTGCATGGACACCGCCGCGATCGACAAGCGCGGCCTCGCGCCGTTGCAGCCTTCGCTGGACGCCGTTGGGGCACTCAAAAGCAAGGGGGAGATTGCCGGGCTGGTTGGGGATACACGCTATGGCGTCAGCGGTTTTGTGGATTTCGGCCCGGAGCCCGACCAGAAAAACGCCTCCATGAACATCGCCGCCGTCCACCAAGGCGGCCTGACCCTGCCCGACCGCGATTATTACCTGAGCGACGAGCCGCGCTTCGGGGATATCCGCGCGAAGTATCAGGCCTACATCACGCAGTTGATGCAGCTCGCAGGGCAGTCGCCGGAGGCAGCAAAAACAGCTGCCGCCGATGTGTTCAGGATTGAAACCGCGCTGGCGAAGGCGAGTGTGCCGCGCGACCAGTTGCGCGATCCGGACAACACCTACCATCCCATGCCCGTGTCTGCGCTTGCCGCGAGCTACCCGGCCTTCACATGGCAGGCATTTTTTCACGCAACGGGTGCACCCGCGTTTACCACCCTGAACGTGGGCGAGCCCGCGTTCTTCAAAAGTATGAACGCGGTGCTCGACGCAGAACCGTTGCCGGCACTCCAGAACTACCTGCGCTTCCACACCCTTGACGGCAACGCCACCTATCTAGCGCGTCCGTTCGACGACGCGCATTTCGGCTTCCACGACCGCATTCTGAACGGACAGGACGAACAGCAGGCCCGTTGGAAGCGCTGCACCGGCGCGACTGACAGTGCGCTGGGCGAGGCCGTGGGGCAGGACTGGGTCAAGCAGAACTTTCCGCCGGAAGCCAAACAAAACATGGAAGCGCTGGTGGCCAATCTTAAATCGGCCCTGGCCTCGGATATTGAGAGCCTGCCCTGGATGTCGGCCCAGACCGAAAAGGAAGCCGAGCTCAAACTGAGCCAGTTCCGGCAGAAGATCGGTTATCCGGAGCACTGGCGCGATTACTCGGCAGTGGAGGTGAAGCCGGACGATTGGTATGGCGACGCTCAGCGCGCCGGTGTTTTCAACGGGGCGTACTCCCTCAACCACATCGGCAAGCCGGTGGACGAGCGCGAATGGGGCATGACGCCGCCGACGGTGAATGCCTACTATGACCCGTTCAACAACGACATCAACTTCCCCGCCGGCATCCTCCAGCAGCCGTTTTTCCTGCTCACGGCGGACCCGGCAGTGAACTACGGCGCGATCGGCATGGTGATCGGCCATGAGATGACGCACGGCTTCGACGACGAGGGTTCGCGGTTCGACGGGCACGGTAATAAGCGCGACTGGTTCACCCCGGAGGATAAGAAGAAGTTCACCGAGCGCACCGACTGCGAGGTGAAGGAATATGGGTCGTTCGAGCCGGTACCGGGGCAGAAGCTGAACGGCAAGCTGACACTTGGTGAGAACACGGCGGACAACGGCGGGCTCCGCATCGCGTATGCGGCGCTGCAAAAGGCGACGGCGGGTGAGCCCCCGGTGAAGCGGGATGCGAAAATCGACGGCTACACGCCCGATCAGCGCTTCTTCATCGCCTTCGCCCAGGTGTGGTGCGAAAACGTCAAACCGGACCTGCAAGTCCGGCTGTTGAAGTCGGACCCGCACTCGCCGGGCGAGTTCCGCACCAACGGAACGGTCGAAAACTTCGACGCGTTCGGCAAGGCGTTCAACTGCAAGCAGGGACAGCCGATGGAGCCGGCGGCGAGCTGCCACGTTTGGTAGGTGAAGCCGGCGCTAAGTTATTTTCGGATCCAAGGCTTCTAACTCCCCGGCTCCACTCAGGTCGGGGAGGTAAAGCTACACGTCCTGCTGAGGCAGTGTTTTGCGCTCCATGTATTCGGGCGGTGCGGGCATCTCAGCCCCGGCAATCGTCGATGGCACACTCTTTTGGGCTTCCGGCTACTCGGCTACGGGGCCGACCAACAATAAGGTGTATGCCTTCTGGACCGGCCTGCACTAGGCTGCGGGGCACACAGTAGAGGCTGGGTGCCCTGTTTTTCCGCCGCGGTTTTCAACACATGGTACTTTGGGGAGCACAGTCCGTCGCACCCAAGGAAGCCATGCAAAAAAATCTCGCTGCCGCCCTTTTCCTTATCCCTGCACTCGGCGCTTCAGCCCAGCAGTTTGCCGCGGCACCCGATGCGGCCGCCGCGCCCGCTCCCCCGAAAGCGCTGCGCAGCTTTGATTCCGCCTCGCTCGATAAAACCGCCGACCCCTGCACGGACTTCTACCAGTACGCATGCGGCGGCTGGCGCAAAAACAATCCCATCCCCGGCGACCAGGCACGCTGGGGCACCTTCAACCAGTTGGGCGAGCGCAACAACTATCTGCTGTATACGCAGCTCAAAGCCGCGGCCGATGCACCGAAAGACGCGCTCCAAAAGCAGTACGGAACCTTTTTCGGTGCTTGCATGAACGAGGACGAAGCGAACAAGCTCGGACCCAAGCCGCTCGAACCCACCCTTCACGCGATCGACGCCATCACGGATAAAAAGCAGATCGCCGGCTTTCTCGGCAACAAACAGTATTTGGGCGACGGCTTTATGCGCTTCGGCCCGCAGCAGGATCAGAAAGACTCGTCCAAGCAGATTGCCGCCGTGCGCCAAGGCGGCCTGACCCTGCCTGACCGCGACTACTATCTCCAAACCGACGAGCGCTCGGTGAAGCTGCGCGGGCAGTACCACGACTACCTCGTGACTCTATTCAAGCTGATCGGCGACGATCAAACCGCGGCCGAGGCCGAAGCGAAAAACGTGCTCGCTATCGAGACTGCGCTGGCGCAAGGCTCTATGCCTCGTGTGGACCAGCGCGACCCCGATAAGGTGTACCACCCCACACCGGTCGACGGCTTAAAGCAGCTCACCCCCAACTTCGATTGGACCGCTTACTTCACCGGGGTGGAGCCGCCCGCCTTTTCCACCGTCAATGTCGCGCAGCCCGACTATCTCAAGACCATGAACACGGTGATCGGCGACCAACCCCTGGCCTCGCTCAAAAGCTATCTCCGCTTCCACGCGGCGAACGGGACAGCACCGTACCTGTCCAAGCCGTTCGACGATGCGAGCTTCGACTTTTTTGGAAAAACTCTGCGCGGCCAGGCGGTGGAACCGGCACGCTGGAAGCGCTGCACCCGGCTCACCGACAGCCAACTGGGCGAGGCGGTGGGGCAGGACTGGGTCAAGCAGAACTTCCCTCCGCAAAACAAAGACAGCATGGAAAAGCTGGTCGCAAATTTGAAGTCGGCGTTGGGTGACGACATCAAACAGCTGCCCTGGATGTCGAACGCGACCAAACAGGAAGCGCTCAAAAAGCTGGCTACCTTCCGCGACAAGGTCGGCTACCCGGAGCACTGGCGCGATTATTCCGGCATTCAGGTGACGCCTGACAACTTCGTTGCCGATCTCCACAATGCCGACGTCTTCAATTCGAACTGGGAGATCAACCATATCGGCAAGCCGGTGAACGAGCGCGAATGGGGCATGACGCCGCCCACCGTGAACGCTTATTACAACCCGGAGATGAACGACATCAACTTCCCGGCAGGCATCCTCCAGCCGCCCTTCTATTCCCAGTCCATCGACCCGGCGGTCAACTATGGCGGCATCGGCGTCGTGATCGGCCATGAGATGACGCACGGCTTCGATGACGAAGGCTCGAAGTATGACCCTCAGGGCAATGTACGCGACTGGTTCAGCCCGGAGGACAAAGCGAAGTTCACACAGCGCACCGACTGCGAGGTGAAGGAGTACGGCGGCTTTGAGCCCGTGGCGGGGCAAAAGCTCAACGGCAAGCTGACTCTGGGTGAAAACACAGCGGACAACGGCGGCATCCGCATCGCCTACGCGGCGCTTCAAAAAGCGCTGGCGGAAGAGCCAGCGGGCAAGCGGAGAGAAAAGATCGACGGCTACACGCCCGACCAGCGCTTCTTTATCGCTTTCGCGCAGATCTGGTGCTCCAACCAGACCGAAGCATCCGAGCGTGTGTCGATTAAAACCGACCCCCACTCGCCGGGTGAGTTCCGCACCAACGGCACAGTGCAGAACTTCGAGCAGTTCGGCCGCGCGTGGGGCTGCCACACCGGCCAGCCCATGATGCCTGCGGATGCCTGCCACGTCTGGTAAGCTCTAGTTGTGTTGCAGGATCGCCGAGAAAGGCCGGCAAGCCGCCGGCCTTTTTTCGTGCAACCCCGCGGCCCCGGAAAAGCGTCCTAGAGCGGCGCGGTTTACAATGGTGCTCACACAATTCAACACCGTTTCCTGCGCCGCCCATGTTCGGTTTTGGGGGCGGCAGGATAAAGGAAGCGCATGAAGTTCCGCAGTTTTTGCCGCACGTTTCCGGCACTCGCCGGGGTGGGCGGCCTTAGTCTTGGCCTCAGTTCCTGCGCCACCAATCACACCGTCGGCTATGTGTATGTTGTAGGCACCAGCGCGAACGGGCAGCCCGCGGGCCAAATCGGTGCCCTGCGCGAAAACAACAATTACGGCGACCTGGCGACCGTGGCGGGCTCGCCCTATGGCACCGGCGGCTCCAATCCGGTACGCGCCGTGGTCCCATCCGGCAACCGCTTCCTGTATGTGCTGAACGCGGGCACCCCGGCGACCGATGCCAACGGCAGCGTGACTTATTCCAGTTCGAATATTTCTTTATTCACCATCGGCGGCTACGGGCAGCTTTCGCCGCAGCTTACCTATCCGAGCCAGGGCTCAGGCTCCGAGCGCGTCCTCACCGACTCGAGCGGCTCGCACCTGTATGTGCTCGACAAGTACGCAAATGTCGGCATTGCGGGCGGCACTCTTGCGCCCACGGGTATTATTCAGAACGGCCCAACCCCGACCTATCCCTGCAAGGACACCGACACAGTCAACTTTCCGAACACCTATCACCCCACCGGGTCGATCACGGTGTTCAACATCGATGGCTCCACGGGCCGGTTGGGCGTGGTTCAGAACCAACGCCAGCAGCAGCTCACCTACTTCCCCGTCGGCTGCAATCCGGTCGACTTCCGCATCGCGGGGCAATATGTATACACCATGGACGCGGGCACAGCGAGCAACAACGACCTGCAAACGGTATATGTGTACGCACTGAATACCGGAACTGGTCAGCTGACGCCAACCCAGACGAACGTGATCCGGGTTCCGCTCACGGCTCCCAACGGCACAAGCCCGACGAACATTACAGCCATTACCGGCGATGTGGGTGGCAGCTATGTGTATCTGCTCGATACTCTGAACAACATCATCTACCAGTACACGGTCAGCACCAGCGGCTCACTGACCGCCGTTACCGGCTCGCCCTACAACAATGGCGGCAACTCGCAGGCGGGCGGCCCCGTGCAATCGCTTACCGACTCCACCCGCAAGTATGTGTACGTCATCAACCAGGGACCGGCGGGCGGCACCACCAATGCCAACTCCGACATCGGGGGCTACTCGCTGAACGGCACGACGGGTACCTTCGATACCAGCACGCAGCTCTCGCCCTATGCGGGCACCGTTTCAGGGCCTGTGTGCATTATTGAAGACCCCACGAACCAGTTCATTTACGTCGCCGGTGCGCTCGATAACAGCATCACCGGTCGCCGTATCGACCCGAACACCGGTACGTTGACGCCCCTGCGCCGCAACGCAACGGTGCCGACCGTGGGTACGCCTTCCTGGTGCCTCAGCATTTCAAGCGCCCTGTAAGTACGAACTGAAAGGAGCTTCCCCTGGGGAGCTCCTTTACCCAACCGCTCCCGCTTTCGAGCCGGGAGGAGCACAAGGAACACATGAAGTCGAAGCAGTGGGGCCACAAAGTGTTGGCCGCGATGGTGGGGATCGGCGCGACCGCCGGTCTTGTGTCTTGTGGAACCAGCAACACGATTGACTACCTGTATGCGACCTCCGCGCGGAACAACCCCGGGCAGATCAACGTGTTCCGCGTGGATTCGCAGTCCGGCGCGCTGACGCAGATTCCGGATTCGCCGTACAACGCGGGGCGCAATCCGGT
>CAXTKZ010000041.1:0-25890 GCA_964244985.1 uncultured Acidobacteriaceae bacterium | reverse complement strand
TACACCGGCATCGACGAATGGGTGGAGTCGATTCCATTCACGGAAACCCGCGATTACGTACAGGCCATCATGCGCAATGAACAGATTTACCGCGAACTGGATCGGACTTCAAAAGTGCGCGCAGGGACGACCACGGAAGCTAAGATAGCTCCTCCATCGCTCTAAGCTGAGGTTTGCCGCTTGTAGTTTTCACGCGCTTGCTCAATCAACTCCTTCGCCTCCCGTGGCCCCTTGGACCCAAGAACGTTAAAAGTTTTCCCGCTGAGCAGACGTGGATACGTCGTGAAAAACTCTTCCATGTGCCGGACCATCGGCTGCGGCAGGTGGTCCACCGTTTGCACGTTTTCGAACTGGTGGCTTACCGACGCTACCGCGAGCACCCGGTCATTCCGCTGCGTTTTGCCGTCCTCGAGTACATCCTCGCCCTCGATCACACCGATGATGCGCGCATCGATAACGCAGCCGGGAAATGCCGGGTCGTCCATCAGCAGAAGAACATCGATGGGGTCCCCGTCATCGGTCAGCGTGGAGGGGATGAAGCCGACGTCGTAAGGGAAAACCATGCCCGCCGGCAGAACCTTTTTCAGTACAAGGACGTGCCGGTCATGATCGAAGGCGTATTTATTGCGGCTGTTCTTAGGCGTTTCGATGACGACCTGAAGTGTTTTGCCCTCCGTTGATGGGTCGAGAAAGCTGGGGTCGGCAAGCACGGCGGTTCCGTTCTGGCTCATTCTCAGTTCGATGCAGGCGTTACGAAACTGTAAACACGCAAGCAGCAAGCTTTCCGCGCGTGCCGAGAAAGCTTGAGCCTCTTCAACTACCATCAGGAGCATGCCCGGCAGCACCTCCCCCATATCTCCGATACACCCCCCAAAGCGCTCCCCAGCAGCCCGGCAGGTAACCGAGCTTGTTGTTGCAAGCGCGAAACCCAAGCTGGACCCGCCCAGCCCGCGTCCCCGGCGCGACCTTGCCCCGGCGCGCATCGCCGACCTGCTCGACAGGCTCGCCCAAGCCCAGCCGAACGCCGAGTGCGCCCTTACCCATCGCAACGCCTGGGAGCTGCTGGTTGCCACGATCCTGTCCGCGCAATGCACCGACAAGCGTGTCAACCTGGTTACCCCAGCGCTGTTCGCCACGTTCCCTACCCCGGCCTCGATGGCGCAGGCATCTCTGCCGGAGCTGGAAGAGCTGATCCGCACCACAGGCTTCTTTCGCGCGAAATCAAAGTCGATCCAGGGCGCGGGCCGGGTCATCACCGAACACTTCGGCGGCGCGGTTCCGCGCACGCTTGCCGAATTGATCACCGTGCCCGGCGCCGCCCGCAAAACCGCAAACGTTGTGCTCGGCGTCGCCTACGGCCTGGCCGAGGGAGTGGTGGTCGACACGCACGTGCAGCGGCTGTCCAAACGGCTCGGCCTGACCCGCCACGACGACCCGCGCAAAATCGAAAAAGACCTGATGCGCCTCGTCCCGCGCGGGCGCTGGATTGCCTTTTCCCATGAACTCATCCTCCATGGCCGCGCTGTCTGCGTCGCCCGTAAACCCCGCTGCGCCGTCTGCCCGCTTGAAACTATCTGCTGGGCAACGGATAAGACCTGGCGCAGCCATTGAATCCTGACCCGCTCCGCAAAGCCGGGAGCAAACAGCCGGGGAGGTGACAGGTAAGGAGGAGCTGCCCTTCTCAGGAAAGATCACGCAAACGGGAGGGGACGCGCTCCATGTCCACCATGCGTACACGGGTTGCTTTTACCTGGACGACGCCTCCCCTGTTTTCAAGCCAGCCTTCCACCTCCAGGAACTCGCCGCCGTTTACATGAAGACGATGTCTCTCATACAAGCTCGGAGGCACGACGATGTTGCCGATACCGGTGCCGTCGTCGATCGAAAGAAACAAAGGACCGTGGGCACCGGTCGGGTGCCTGCGGGCGATCACACGGCCGGACGTGCAGACGGACACCCCATCGGGCATGCGCCGCAAGTCACAGGCAGGGAGTACACGGCGGGCACGGCGAAGCGCAGCTGGATACAACTTTTTGGGGTCGGCCGCCCTGTGGTCCGGGCCAACCTCGCGCAGAGTTCTCTCGTCGGGTGCCATCCCTGGAGCCAGCCCGAAAACACGGGTCGTCAGCTCCAAGGAGGTGTGCTCACGGCCAATGGATGCAAACAGCAGAAGCTTGCTTCCGGGGTACTCCCGCGAGGGCGGACTTTCCCATCCAGCCTCCACCCGTACCCGCAGCTTTGCGGCCAGCCGTGCCGTGCTCGATTCGCGCAGCACCGCCCCTTCCTGCTGGAGCATAGCTCCAGGCAGTGAACGTTCACGGATTGCCGGAACGCCTCGTTGCCGCCGGCGCATCCGCACATGCATTTTTCTGCCCATGGTGGCTCACCGACGGCTTGCCCTGCCTATCTACAACCCGCTGACCCTTCTCTGCTTTCGCCTTTTCTTCGCTTTCCACCTAGGATGCTGGCAAAATGGGCCGCTGTCAAAGTGCAACTGGTACTTTCGTCATAAACACCGGCACATGGTGCGCCAGCGCACGCTCAGGCGTGAAAACACAGGCGGGATGCAGAGGAAATACAGCCTGCATCCCCGTAAGCGCCGCGCACGGGCATGGGGAAACAGACGGGCCCATTTGCGCCGGAAGAGGAGTGGTGGTGGAATCAGAAGCAGTGACCACTCGCAGCAAGCGCGGAGACCGTCGGGGTCTTGTTTTCAGTTCAGAAAGGAAGCTTCATGGATCAGATAGTGTCGGATGCGTTGGTTTTTTTTGGCGCAACGGGGGATCTTGCTTATAAGCAAATCTTTCCGTCCCTCCAGCGGCTTGCCAAGCGCGGTAAGCTGCGGGGCCCCGTGGTGGGCGTCGCCAAAGCCGGCTGGACGCTCCAGGATTTGAAAAATCGCTGTCGCGACAGCGTGGAAAAGCATGGCGGCCTCGATCCGGAAGGCTTTCCAATCCTTGAAAGCTGCCTCCGCTATGTGGACGGCGACTACAACGACGCGCAAACCTTTCAGGCAGTAAAGAAGGAGCTGGGCGGCGCGAAGAACCCGCTGCACTACCTGGCTATTCCTCCATCTTTATTTGTGAGGGTGGTCCAGCAGCTTAAGCAGTCGGGCAACGCCGACAATGCACGCATCGTTGTCGAAAAACCGTTCGGCCATAGCGTGGAAACAGCGGCGGCGCTCAACCACGCCATTCACGAGGTTTTCCCGGAGGAGTCGATCTTCCGCATCGATCATTACCTCGGCAAGAACCCCGTTCAGAACCTCATCTTTTTCCGCTTTGCCAACTCGTTCCTTGAGCCGATCTGGAACCGCCAGTACGTGGAAAGCGTGCAGATCACAATGGCCGAGAGCTTCGGCATCCAGGGACGCGGCGCGTTTTACGACAGCGTGGGCGCGGTGCGCGACGTGGTGCAGAACCATGTAATGCAGCTGGTGAGCAACATTGCCATGGAGGCTCCGCCCTGCCCCGATGTGGAAGCGCTGCGGGACGAACGCGTAAAAGTGTTGAAGAGCATCAAGCCCGTCACCGCGGACGAAGTTGTGCTAGGCCAGTTCGACAACTACCTGGAAGAGCCGGGAGTCCGCCCGAACTCAAATATTGAGACATTCGCGGCGATGCGGCTCAACATCAACTCCTGGCGCTGGCGCGACGTGCCGTTTTTTATCCGCACCGGCAAGTTGCTGAACAAAACCGCCACGGAGATTGTCGCGAAAATGCGGCAAACACCGGCTGTGTTTTCCGACAAGCTGCCGCCTCAGAACTACGTCCGGTTCCGCCTAAGCCCGGACCCGGTGGTAGCCATCGGCGGCTCCGTCAAGGAGATGGGCGACGCCCTGCGCGGTGTCATGGTCGAGCTGAAAGCAGCACAGGCCGTCGGCACCAACGACCTGCTGCCGTATGAGGAACTGCTTGAAGATGCCATGCGCGGCAATCCGGTGTGGTTTGCGCGGGAAGACTACGTGGAGGAAAGCTGGCGGCTGCTCGATCCCCTGCTCAAGGACATGCCCAAGGTACACACCTACAAGCCGGGATCGTGGGGGCCGGAGGAAGCGAACGAGCTGACGCGCAATGTTGGGGGTTGGTCAAACCCGGTTTAATTCGCTTTAAATGTCGGGTTATCCTGAGCGGAGCGAAGGACCTGCTTTTTCCTGTTCGCATAAATGGGAAAGCCAAAGCAGGTCCTTCGTCGCTTTCCACCCCAGCGGGCAACGAACGCCCGCCGGGGATCCCGGCCTTTGCTCCTCAGGATGACCCTTCCCTCCAGGTGGCACCGCTCAAGCGGCTTCCGCGCTCAACCGCCATAAAACCAGCGTCGCCGGGTAGCGGTTCCGACCCCGGTCGGGGTCGATGGATAACCTAAGCGCGAGCACGCCACGCAGATTGAGGGTGTGGGTTTGGTCCTGCTCACCCGAGCCGCCGGGGCTGAAGTTCCAGCCTTGCCGCAGCAGTTCTCGCTCTTCACCGCCCACAAACCGCGCATGAAGTGCCCATTCCTGCGAGCGCTCATGCTCCCGCTCACGGAAAACGAGCCGCATCTGCCCGACTGTTTGCGGTTCGGCAAAGCGAAGCGTGATGTGCGCTTCGCCGGGGCGCTCTGCCCGCCAGCCCTCTGCCCTGCCCGGCAGGAGTGCATTTTCAACTGGGTAGCCGGCTGCCTCCGAGCTCACCTCCACCTCGGCCAACTCTTCTAAATCGAGCCAGGCTCCCATTTCGGTCGCCCGTACCTCGCCTGTGATCGTCTTTTTCATAGTTTGCTTGGATGTTTATTCACGGCGCGGGAATCGTGCAAACCCGCACAGTCTGGTTTATGTGCGGGCATACCAACCCGGCAACGGGCCGCTCCAGCACCACCCAGCTCACACCTGTTTCGCGGCGCAGCTTTTTAAAATCCTCAAGCCCGAACCGGTTCCAGCCTGCCAGCAGCTGCTGGTCGCGTTCCCAAGCGGGCAGCAGCTGCGGAAACATCGTCACCGCGCCCGAGTCCTTGTCGTAGTCGGCCAGGCGGCTGCGCTCGGCAATGGCGCGGAAGCCGTGCGTGTCCTCGCCGGGCAGCCCCATGTAGCGCGGGTTGAGGGCGAACAGCGCATCGGTCGGCGTGTGGGTGCGCACCCACAAAAAGCTCTCGATCCATGGATTGTCGGGGGCGCGTCCGGGCAGCTCCAGGTGCGGGCTCGCCGGATACAGGGAGCGGTTGAGCGCAAACATCCCCGCCGCGAGCGGAACAAACAGCAGCAACCACCGCCATACATGCGCTTTCAGCACGTATTCCGCTAGCAGCCCGCCGCAGATGAGGAAGAAGACGACGTAGATAAGGTGGAAGGAACGCATGGGCTGCAGCCGCTGAAGTGAATCGAAGCGTGGGCTGAGAGAAAAAAGCAGCGCAACAAGAGTAGAGACGATGCCGAACCAAACGAGCGCCCGCGCAACACGCGGCAATGTAGGAGCCGCCGCACGCAAGGGCACGCGCGAGAAAAAGTGCAGCATCGAAAGCGGGGCGGCAGCACCTATCCACTCCCACCAACGCCACTGCGCAAGAAAGAAAAACGTGCGCGTGTACAGCACGTCGCGGTAAGGGCCTTGAGCAGGCTGAAGAGAAAAGCTCTTCATCAAGGAAGGCACAAAAAATGCCGCCCGCAAAGATTGAACCTGGGGCAGCAAAAGAAAGGTAAGAAAGCCGGCGGTATACACCACCATCTGCGGATGGATCAATCCGGTGAGAAGCAGAAAGAAGAGAACGCTCCATGTACCGCCTCGCAGGAACGAAGCGAGTGCCAGCAGAGACAGCGGCGTGGACAAGGACCGCGCGGTCAGGTAGGGATCGGCGATGGGGAGCGCTGTGCCCGCCACCGGAACTGAAACAAGCAGCGCGAGCACGCCGACAGCGCACGATACGGAGCGCTCCCGTAAAAACAAGGTGCCCGCGATACGCCGACTGGCAACCAGAAGCAGGAAAACACCTGCAAGGTAGACAAGGAAGATAGCTGTGTCGGCCTTGAGATGAAGAACGCGCGCGGTAAAAGCGATGGTCGGCGCGAGATGGGAAAGCCGGCCGTGCATCTGGAAAAATTGCGGCTCAACAGGATACAGATCGGGATGGAGCGCCTGTTTGATGGCAGGAATGTAAATTTCACCGTCATCTGTACCGAGATGGTAGCCCTGCACAAGAACCGCTGCTAACGAGAGGATCAGTAAAAAGGCGGCTTGGACGAGGGCCGCCATCAATGCTCAAGCTGCCATGCTTCAGATGGGGAGAGTGGAAGCTGTTCCCGTTGCAGGCGATAAGCAGTGTCGTCACGAAGATAGGCCGGCCCGCGCAGTCCCCAGGCTGTCATGCGATATTCCAATGCCGTCCTCAACACACCCAAACCGTACACCATGCTCCGCCAAAAATTGATGGAGGAAGCATCCGCAAAGTAGTGTGTCGGGCAGGACAGCTCGCCGACACGGAAGCCGAAGCGCTTGCACTGGATGAGCATTTGATTGTCGAACACAAAATCGTCTGAACAGGCACGAAGCGGCAATTGCTCCAGCACCGCGCGGCTCCAGGCGCGGTAGCCGGTATGGTATTCCGATAACTTCTGGCCAGTCAGAATATTTTCAACAAACGTCAGCATGCGGTTGGAACCGTATTTGTACAAAGGCATGCCGCCAGCAAGCGCTCCTTTGCCTAAGATCCGTGATCCTAAAACGGCATCGCACTCACCGTAAGCGATCATCGAAGCCATAGCCGGAATCAGCTTGGGCGTGTACTGGTAGTCCGGATGAAGCATCACAACGATATCGGCACCACGCTGAAGCGCGGCGGCATAGCAGGTTTTTTGATTGCCGCCGTAGCCGCGGTTGCGGTCATGGCGGATGGTGTAAAGTCCGAGTTTGCTTGCCAACTCGGCTGTGCCGTCCGAACTGGCGTCATCCGTCAGAATAACGTCGTCGACAACCTCGGTTGGAATTTCCGCAACTGTTCGCTCCAGAGTGCGGATCGCGTTATATGCCGGGAGAACAACAGTGATGCGAAGTCCATTCAACATGGGTCAGTCCAAACTGTCATTGCTCTCGCTTCCGCTCCTGTGGGTCTGGTCTTGGTTGCTTTAAGAATAAACTGACGTAGACTCGGCGACCCGCGTTGCAGACAGCGGAGCGGATTCGCGGACGCTGGAGCTTTTAAATGCCCGGGAACCGAAGGTCCAGCAGATCCAGCTCGCGTTCGAGCTTTCGATGCGTTTCCCCGCCGATTTTTCCTTCTCCTTCCAGCTGCATCAACACCTGCCGCTCCGCCGAGCGCAGCTTGGCGGACAGCGTGGTGAACTCGGCTTGCCGGCTTTCAGCGGAGGTTCTCCGCCTGCCGTCGTCGAGCGCATCGAGGCGCTGCCGGTAGTAGCCTTCCAGCATCTCGACAGCAGCGTTTGTTTCCGCGGGCTGTTCCTTGATGTCGTCGAGCATGCCCAGCGCGGCAGCCACCAGCTGCCGACGCGCCCAGCGTTCTTCTTCCTGCAGGCGGGGCGACGCTGTCACGCCCATGCGTTGAATGATGAAGGGCAGTGTAAGCCCCTGTCCGGTGAGCGAAATCAGGATGGCCGCGAATGCCAGGAAGAGGATGGCGGGTCGGTGTGGAAAAGGCGCGCCCGTGTCGGTGGTCTCCGGCAAGGACAATGCCGCGGCGAGGGTGAGTACGCCCCGCATGCCCGCCCAGCCGATGACGAACAGCTTGCGCCCATCGCGCGGCTCAAGCTTGTGATGCAACCAACGCTCGCGCACCCAGCGGGAAAGACGCATGGCCGGGAAGACCCACAACAGCCGCAGCCCGAGCACCAGCACGGAGATAAACGCCGCGCCGCCCAGCAGCTCCGGCCAATCGAACGGGCGCATGCCGTCAAGCACCCGTGGCAGCTGGAGCCCGATAAGAATAAACACGATCCCGTTCAAGCCGAAGTCGAGGGTGTTCCACACGGCATGCGACGCAAGCCTGGCCTCGGAGGTGAGAGCGAGCGAGCTTTTGCGCCCGACATATAGGCCGCAGGTGACAGTGGCGAGCACGCCGGAAGCATGGATGGACTCACCCAGCAGGTAGGAGAAGTACGGCGCGGCGAGGCTGACAAGCGTTTGGAGGGCGGAGCCTTCGACCGGGCGCTGGAAACGGGCGATCACCCAGCCGACGGCCAAACCCGCCGTCACGCCACCCAGCACCAAGAGCAGCAGCTTGCCCGCGCCCTCGCCCAGGGTGGGGACGGTGCGCGAGGCGACGAGCGCGACGCTGAACTCAAGCGCGAGGAGGCCCGCGGCGTCGTTGACCAGGCTTTCGCCCTCGATCAGGTCGAGCATCTCCTGCGGCAGCCCCACGCGGCGGCCGATGGCGGAAGCGGCGATGGCATCGGTGGCGCACACAACCGCGCCCAGTACAGCACCGGTTGCCAGGTCGTAGCCCGGCAGCAGAATGTGCGTGGCCCAGGCCACGCCAAACACCGTAAACGCGACGGCCCCGAAAGCCAACAGCAGGATAGGCAGCAGATTGAAGCGGAACTCACGCCACGAGGTTTGAAGCGCCGCGCTGTAAAGCAGCGGCGGCAGGATAACCAGAAACACCAGCGTCGGACTTAACGAAATATCGGGAAAAACAGGCACAAGCGAAAGCACAAGCCCGCCTACCACCATCAAAATGGGGTAAGGCACTTTAAACCGCTGCGCGCCCGCTCCCAACAGGGCTGTAAACGCGACCAGAAGAAGCAACAGGAGCTCGGTTGTGTGAATATCGTGGTTGGTCATGTGCGTGGGAACCAGTGTAGGCGGTTGGCGCACGGCCTGTCCGGTAGGTATCGCCCGCGATCTTTAGTAATGGTGCGGCGCGCTTTTCACATCCATGCCGGCACGTCTTCTGCCACAATCCTTGTAAACACAGGCTAAGGTACCGATCTCAGAATGAAAGCCAAGGACATTGTTCCGCTGCTCACGCGGAGCTTCAACGATTGGAATAAAAACAACGCTCCCCGGCTGGGCGCGGCGCTGGCGCTGTACACGCTGCTGTCTATCTCGCCATTGGTGGTGCTGGTCGTGTCGATCCTGTCGCTCGTGTTCAGCCGATCGTCGGCCCAGGCGCAGCTCCTGGGGCAGGTGCAGGGGGTTATCGGGTCGGACGGACGGGAAGCGGTGCAGTCCATGCTGACCAGCGGCACCTCCCACCCAGCCTCCGGCATCCTGGCCACCGTTCTAAGCCTTGCAACCCTTTTGTTCGGCGCATCGAGTGTTTTCAACGAGCTCAGGTCCGCCCTGAACACGATTTGGGAAGCCAAGCCGAAAGAGGAAAATGGGGTATGGGGCTGGCTGAGGGAGCGTTTTTTCTCGCTCGGCATGGTGTTGAGCGTCGGCTTCCTTCTGATGGTTTCACTGCTGGTCAGCGCCGGGCTGGCCGCCGTGGGCAAATTCGCCGGTCAGGCATTGCCCGTGCCGGAAGGGGCGCTGCACGCCTTCAACTTCGGGCTTTCGCTTGCCGTGACCGCGGCGCTGCTTGCGCTCTTGTTCAAGTACGTGCCGGAGGCGGAGGTGCACTGGAGCGATGTGCGCGCCGGTGCCGTGTTTACGGCGCTCCTTTTCACGCTTGGGAAAACGCTGCTGGGCTTCTATCTGGGTAAGGCCAGCCCCGGTTCCGCTTACGGAGCCGCGGGCTCGCTCGTCGTCACCATTATCTGGGTCTACTATTCAGCGCAGATTTTTTACTTCGGTGCTGAGTTCACGCATGTTTATGCAGAGTCCAAACGCGGGGGAGCCGCGTCTTTGAAATGATGTCCTCCGACTTGAAAAAATCGATGAAGCAAGCCTTGCAGGAGGAGCTCAAAACCCTGCTTCCACATCCGCGGCCGCAAATGCAGCGAGAACGCTGGACGCTGTTGAACGGCGATTGGGAGTTTTGTAACGGGCGCGGGCGCGGCTGCGAGCTGCCCGGCTCCGTCGAGTGGGATGCTCACATCACCGTTCCGTTCAGCCCGGAAACGGAAGCGAGCGGCATCGGCGATCAGGGCTTCTACTCAACCGTGTGGTATCGCCGGACATGGAACCAGGAGCCTTTAGCGCCGGGCGAGCGGCTGCGGCTGCATTTTGAAGCGGTGGACTGGCGCGCAACCGTGTGGGTCAACGGCCACGAGGTCGCGCTGCATGAGGGCGGCTACACGCCCTTTTACGCGGACGTCACCCAGGCGCTTGCCGACGGCCCCGTGCAGGAGGTTGTGTTGCGCGCCGAGGACGAGCCCTCCGACCTGGCCAAGCCACGCGGCAAGCAGGATTGGAAGCTCGAGCCGCACTCGATCTGGTATCCACGCACAACGGGCATCTGGCAGGCGGTATGGCTTGAAGTAGTGCCGGCGGCCCGTGTGCAAACGCTGCAATGGTCTTCAAGCCTCGACCGCTGGGAGATCGCGCTGGAAGCCGTGCTCGTGGACAGCCGCGCGACGGGCGGCAGCACGGAAGAAGACGCGGCGCGCCGCAAGGAATCGCCCTTGCAGCTCTACGTCAAGCTGTACGTGGGCGAGCAGATGCTGGCCGAGGACACCTATCGTGTCATCGCGGGTGAGGTGCACCGCCGCATCGCGCTGTCCGACCCCGGGATCGACGACTATCGCAATGAGCTGCTGTGGTCCCCCCTTTCGCCCACGTTGATCCAGGCCGATGTGGAGCTGCGCGACGACACCGGGCAGGTACTGGACCGCATTCGAAGCTACACGGCCCTGCGCTCGGCAGCCGTGCAGGGCGACCGCTTCCTGCTGAATGGCCGCCCACTCAACCTGCGCCTTGTGCTCGATCAGGGCTACTGGCGGGAGTCGGGTCTGACAGCGCCGGACGACGCGGCGCTCATCAAGGACATTGAGCTTGTCAAACAGCTGGGCTTCAACGGCGTGCGCAAGCACCAGAAGATCGAGTGCGCGCGGTTTCTGTACTGGGCCGACAGGCTGGGCCTGTTGGTGTGGGAGGAGATGCCGAGTGCCTACCGCTACACCACCAAATCCGTCCATCGGCTTACGCGCGAGTGGATGGAAGTGCTGTCGCGCGATCGGAGCCATCCATGCATTGTGGCGTGGGTGCCCTTCAATGAGAGCTGGGGCGTACCTGACCTACCCGACAGCCCCGCGCAACGGCATTATGTGCAGGCGTTGTACCACCTGACCAAGGCTGTCGATGGAAGCCGGCCTGTGATCGGCAATGACGGTTGGGAAAGCGTGGCCACCGATATTATCGGCATCCACGATTACGACGATGAGCCGGAGCGGATCGGCAAACGCTACCGCATCGACGACCTTGAAGCAAAGTTGCTGCAGCGCGAACGCCCCGGGGGCCGGGTGCTTACGCTGGGTCGCGCAACGGCTGCCGGCTGCCAACCGATTGTGTTGACGGAGTTTGGCGGCATCGCTCTCAGCGCGGATCACGAAGAAACCTGGGGTTACTCGCGGTCTATCTCGTCGGACCAGTTTTTGCAGCGCTATACGGCACTTTTAGAGACAGTTCGAAAGCTGCCGGGGCTGGCCGGATTTTGCTATACGCAGCTTACCGATACCTATCAGGAAGCGAACGGCTTGCTGTACATCGACCGGACGCCGAAAGCTTCCATTGAAGCGTTGGCCGAAGCGACCAGCGGGCTGGTACCTGACCAGGGATTGCAAATGGAGACCGCGTGGAAGGAACAAATTTTGCACGCGTGAGCTGAAACTTCTACATGCAGGAGGGGTCATTCTAAGCCGTAGGCAAAGGACTTGCTTTCTGCATTTGCAGAAAGCAGGTCCTTCATTTCGTCCAGGATGACCCTATTTTCTATGCGCGGGAAACACATAGATTTGCACTTCGCACGAACTTTACCTTCACGCCGCTGACACCATCTCAAGCTACCTGCGCCGCATCCGGTTCATAGAATATCCGGTCGGAACGCCTCCACCAGCCGGGCTTCGCTAAAGCCGCATGCTGAAGCGGCTCGCCGTGCGCGCATTGCCGTACCAGCTCCGCAAGTGCCGTAGCCCGAGGTTCGCCCCCACGCAGATCGAACACTCCCGGCTCATAATGGCCGTTGTCGCGCGTCACCAGGGAATTCCACCAGTACGAGCCAAGCAGCGCCCAAAATGTCATTGCCGCGACGTCCACACCGTCCCGCTTGGCCGCCATGGCTTCTTCCCACGCCTGCGCAGCCCAGCGGATTTGTTCCTCCACACAATCTCCCAGATGCACTTCCGTGATGGCAACCCGGCGTCCATAGCGTCGGTTTGCTTCCCGCAGAATCGAACCGAAGCCCTGGATGGTTTCACCCTCCACCCGCACTGCTTCGACGTCTGTGAAATTGCCTTCCGAAGAATGAAAGCTTGCCGGGTACATGCCCGTGCGGTGGTCAAAAAACCGGTCGCTGGTCGCGTAGTAGTTCACGCCGATCACATCCGGCGGACAAGGATTATCCAGAAACCAGAACACATCATGCTCGGAGATACCGCTGTCCCGCAGATAGGCAAAGAGTGGATGTCCACGATCCACCCTGCCCGTCAGCAGATCGAAGCCGAGCCAGTGGCGCTGATTGACGAGATCGCGTGTGGCGGCAAGCGCGGGGGTTGAAGTCACGCGGCCCAGGTCATCGGTTTGAATCAGCTGCGCGTCGGAGCGCACCTCGCGGATCGCGCGCATGGCCAGCACGGTGCCCTTCAACTGGTTGAGCAAGGCACGTAAAAAGCTTTGCCGCGAATGGTGATGCGGGTACCACAACCCGTACCGGCAGGCAAAGCGCGCCGTGGTGTTGGGTTCATTGACGGGTGTGTATGCGTCGATGTGTGGATAACGCGCTGCAACCTGGCCGGCATAGCGAGCCAGCTTGGGGGCGAACTCCGCGTCGAGAAGGCTGGTGTGCTCGGGGCCGCTGCCGTGGTGCATCAAGCCGGCAATCGGCCGCAAACCCGCTTCCCGCATATTCCGCAAATACTCGTCAGACCAGCGCCAGTCGGAGTCACGCTCATGGTGCTCCCACAAAATGCCGCAGCGTAGAGCCTTGATGCCGAACGCGGCAAATAGGTGAAGGTCGCTTGCGCGCCTTGCATGGCCCGATAAATCCATCTGGTCGAACCAGCGATCACCGACTCGGTTGTAGGTATACTCCGCGCCGCCCCATACCTCGGGGCGGCCTTCCTGCGCTTTGCTCAAATCCATTTCGTTACGCCACCCGGTTCCCGTCGGACTTCACCGCAAGAGCAGCGGAGTCAACGCTTAAGTCGACGGGGATCGACAACACACGCATTTCATGGTCTTTTCCGCGGCTTGATGCCATGCGAGCCGCGGCACGCTCCTGGAGCTTCCCTGCAAGCGTCAACGCCTGCGCCACTACCTGGTCCATGTTGTAGTACTTGTACGTGGCCAGGCGGCCGGCAAAGTGCACCAGCGGCAGCGCATCCGCGAGTGCTTTATAACGTGTATACAATTCAGCATTTTGCGGCTGCGGTACAGGATAGTAAGGATCACCCTCACTCATTGGATATTCATACACAACCGCTGTCTTTGCATGCTCCTGCCCAGTCAGGTATTTAAATTCAGTAACCCGTGTATAGGCATGCTCGTTTGGATAATTCACGACAGCGGCAGGTTGAAATACATCTTTGTTATGCGTTTGGTGGACGAAACGCAGAGAACGGTACGGCAGCTTGCCATAGCAGTAATCGAAGTACTCATCTACCGGTCCGGTAAAAATCAGCTCGCGGAAGCTCACTTCATCCTTGATGTCGGCGTAGTCGGTATTGAGTAGGATGGAGATATTCGGGTTATCGAGCATGCGCTCGAACATGCGCGTGTAGCCATGGAGCGGCATGGCCTGAAATTGGTCGGTAAAATACCGATCATCCTTGTTGGAGCGTACGGGTACACGCGCCGTCACCGAGGCGTCAAGCTCCGATGGATCCAGATCCCACTGTTTACGCGTGTAGTTGCGGAAAAATTTCGTGTAAAGCTCGCGGCCCACGCGGCTCACGACCACATCTTCCGATGTGCGGATCTGTGCACGCGGCTCGGCCATGGAAGCTAGAAAGTGCTCAACCTCATCGCAGCTCAAGTTGAGTCCATACAAGGCGTTCAGCGTATCGACGTTGATGGGCATTGGCACCAGCTGCCCGTCCACACTTGTTTTTACGCGGTGTTCATAAGGCCGCCATTCGGTGAAGTCGGAGAGGTAATTGAATACCTTTTCCGAATTCGTATGGAAGATATGCGGCCCGTAGCGATGGACCAGAATTCCTTCATCGTTGTAGTAATCGTATGCATTGCCCGCGATGTGCGGCCTCTTGTCGACGACCAGAACACGCACATCGCCCTGCGATGTAAGCCGCTCCGCCAAAACACTTCCTGCAAATCCCGCGCCCACAATCAAGTAATCAAACATCGTCGCCCGGTACCATCCTTTTCTTCCGCGTTGGGTACGCCGCTTTCGCTGGAGCGCTGGACTCAAACGCCTGCGAAGCCCGGCGTGAAAAAATGCTCACGCGGTCTTTAGGTTATACGAGTGAAACTTGTACGGTATGATGCGCCTGGTACACCTGGTGTCGCATGCACGGGCAGCGGCGCTCCCCGTCAGTTCTGTTGGAATATCAAAAAGTAATCCTGCCCGTCCGCTTTTGTAAAGTCGTAGCGGCCCACGCGATGGAAGCCGGCCTCGCTAAATTCCTTCACCACAACCGCTTCCTCGAGTCCATGGTCCGCTCCGTTTCCGTTCCGGTCGATGATGCCGATTTTTGCACCGGGCCTCAGCGCGGGTTTCAAGTTTGCGAGCAGTACCCGCGGATGCGCGATCTCGTGGTACACCTTCAGCATCAGCACGGCATCGACGCTGTGCGCGGGCAAGTGCGGGTTGTCGGGCCCGCCCTCGACGGTGTGAATGTTTATGAGTTTTTCCTTTTGCGCGCGCTCGTCGATTGCTTTGATCGCCCCAGGGTTGATGTCCTCGGCGTACACGCGGCCGCCCGGCCCGACACGCGCGGCAGCGCGCACCGTAAACCAGCCGGAACCCGCACCGATGTCGGCCGCGGACTTGCCCGCGCTTAAGCCGAGCAGATCCATCACGCGGTCGATCTGGAGCTTTTTGTCGCGGTCTTTGTATTCAAAGATCGACAGGTCGCCCTTATAGGGTGTGCTGGTTTGCCGTCCCGCCTCATTCCCCGTTTGCGGGTGGGCAGCGGGAAGGGTACAAGCTGCAAGCATCGTGAGGGCGCAAAGCCGGCGCGCGATTTTTGAACTCGACATAGTACTCAGCATGCCTCATCGCGCAAACAGATGTCCAAGACAGATGTCCTGAAACGATGCATTCCATTCCCGCTCCGGTCGCAGGATCAACCCTGGCGCGCGAGCACCAGCGTAATGTCGTCCGGCTGCTCGATCTCGCCGATCCAGCCCCGTAACGCGCCGAGCGCTTGCTGCGCGATGATGGCGAGCGATTCGTGCTGATGCGCGCGCACAATGTCGAGCAAGCGCGATTCTCCGAACTCGCCGAACTCATTTTCCGGCTCCGTTACGCCGTCGGAGTAGGCAATCAGCAGATCGCCGGTGGACAACTGCACGGTGGCCTCACGATAGCTCAGACCCGGCAGCAGGCCCACTACCGAGCCGCCGCAGCTGAGCCGCCGCACGCTGCCGTCCTGGCCCATCAGGAATGGCGGCAGCTGCCCTCCATTGGAGTAGGTAAGCGTACGCGCCGCGCTGTTATAACAGGCAAAAAACAGGGTCGCATATTTCTCAGGCTGGGTGGTGGTGTACAGGTGCGTATTGAGCAGCGCGAGCAGCTTGCCGGGCGATGCGAACTCCCCATCCGGTGCCGGAGAAAGGCAGCCTTCAAGCGCATCGCCGGTCGCGCGGTAAGCGCGCACCGCCGCATGAAGCGAAGCCATGAGCAGCGCGGCGGAGATGCCCTTGCCGCTGATGTCGCCGAGCGCAAAGGCAAGCTCCCCTTCCCTGTCGAGAATGAAATCGTAATAATCTCCGCTGACCGCGCGCGCAGGCTTGCACACACCGTACAGCTCAAAGCCGGGCAGGCGCACGGGGCTGTGCGGAAAAAGATTGTTCTGCACCTCCTGCGCAATCAGCAGTTCATTTTCAACGCGCTCCTGTTCGCGCTGCCTCGCCAGAAAGGCGGCGAGTGAACCGGCCATGGTGTTGAACGAGGTCGCAAGCGCCGCGAGCTGGTCGCGCCGCCTCACGGTGATGCGATGGTCGAGATTGCCGCCGTCGATCGCGCGCGTTGCAGCATACAGGTCCGCAACCGATTGCGTGACCGTACGGCTCATGCGTACCGCCATGTAGAACGCAAAAATCTCAATCAGCGCGAACAAGGCCATGACCGCAAGTAAGGCGACGCGCACCGCGGCACCGATGCGCACGGAGTCGCGGAACAGCCGGCCGTACAAGAGCGCGGGCCGCGACTCAACCTGGACGGCCACGGGCACCTCCATGCCGGTCCGCCACGCGATGCAATGCAGCGGCGCCAGAAACGACACCGGCGTGTCGAAAAAGAACGCTGGCGGTGGAAGAACACCGCCTCTGATCGGGGCGATGTCCGGCGTAAAGTGCGGAGCAGCAGGATCGTGCGTGGGCTGCCCTTTACGCTCGAGGCCGACCCCGGGCAGGATGTTCACCTTGCCCAAACCTTGCACGATCCGGTCGAGACGGTCGCGGCTGAGGGGAACGCTGACCACCACCATCACGCTGTGGCCGTCGTGCACATAGCCACCCACGGAGCGCAGAAACAGCCTTCCGTCTTCCGCGACCAGGCCGTTCCAGCCCGGCTGCGCCCAGTCCGGCAGCGTCAACTCGCGCGCGGGGCCGTGTTCGCCGTTTTCAAGCAGGCGCACCGGCTTGCCGTCATGCCAGGCTGCATCGCGCGCATCCGCGAGGGAGCCCTTCGGCACCTGCTGGAGATTGACAGTGGAGGCCCTGGGGTCATTCTCGACAAAGTGGCCCACAATGGCTGTCAGCGCGCCGCTGCGGTCCTTGAGCAGCAGCTGCTCCTCCATCAGCGCGGCCCCGGCAAGATTTGTAGCAAACTGCCCGGAGAAAATGTACGCCGAGATGCCGGCCAGCAAAACAAACAGCACGAGCGGCGCGAGCCCCATCAGCAGATACGTGACGATGAGCCGGTTGCGCACGGTCCACAACAGACGGAAACGCACAAAGCGCACGAGCAGGATGAGGAGAAAAATAAGGAGGACGGGGAGCAGAAGAATAGCAGCAGCGGTGCAGAAACGGCCAAACCCAATGGGAAGAAAGCCAAGCAGCACCAAGGAAAGAAAAAATGGCAGCAGGACTAATGACCCGCGCTCCACCCGACCGGTCGCCGGACGTCCCGCGACCCGATGAAACAGCGCGCCCATCCCATCGATGCGCTTCAGCACGGAGCCCTCATCCATGGACGGAGTATAAGCGACTTGGAAAAAGCGCACGGAGCGAAATTGTGGGAGGTTTGGCTCCGCAGGTAGGACTCGAACCTACAACCCTTCGGTTAACAGCCGAATGCTCTGCCATTGAGCTACTGCGGAATGCCTGCGGCGCGCTCAGGAGGCCGCACCCGGTGACTCTGTTGTACCAAACAGGTGCCCGCGCGTCAAAACCGCTCAGGAAACCAGCCGACCCCTCTGCGCCAGAATGGCTTCGGCCGCGCGGCGTCCTGAAGCAAGCGCGCCCTGAAGCGAAGGCTGTTCCTGGGCGTCCGAGCAAACGTACACATTGTCGGTCAGGCGGGTCGAGCTCGCTTCCCATTGTGTCGAGCGCGTAAGCGGCAGCGCGTACTCGATGGGGTAGCCGCCGACCAGGCGCCAGTCCTTGACCTGTGCGCCGAACCAACGTTCCGCGTGCTCGCGCACCCGACCCTCCAGCGGTTCCATTTCGTCGGCGGTCGGTGCCGTGCCGATGATCGAGGCTGCAATCAGCTCCTGCCCTTTGGGCGCATAACGCGGCGAAACCTGGCTCATTACAGCGAGATTGTTGATAGGTCCACCATCCGGCCCCTCTCCATTGAGCGCGAGGATCGGCCCCGCGATGGGCGACTTCGGCGCGGCGTAGTAGAGGGTCGTCGTGCGATTCCACGATCGCTGCCCGCGGCGCTGTTCGCGCGTGTGCGGCAGCAGCTCCTCCAACAACGGGCGCAAAGCATGTTCAGCCACGGCGAACACCACTTGCTTGGCCTCGATCGTACCGCCGTCGGCGGTTGTCACAAGAAAGCGCTGCTGGCGGCGGCTCACGCTCTTCACGGGCGTGTTCAGTTCGAGCGTGCCCGGCGCAAGCTTCGCGGCCATCTGCTGCGGGATGCGCTCCATGCCTTCGGCCGGCACGGCAGCCGAGCCCCCGGCAAACAGGCTGAACAGGTACTCAAAATAGTGCGCGGAGGTTTGCAGCTCGTTCTCAAGGAAAACACCGCCGAAAAAAGATGCGAAGAAGCGGTCGATGATCTTGTGCGAAAACCCGAGCTGCCGCAGGTACGCGTGCGTGGAGGTGTCCGGCCCCTGGAACAAGGCGGGCGACTTGCCCCGAGCGACCCGCGCGGTGAGTTTAACGATCCGCAGCTTGTCGCCGAGAGTGACGACATCGTCGAATACGAACTTGGCGGCGTTGACCGGCTCGCGGCGGGGGTCGGCAAAACGGTGGAACTTACCCCCATGCCACACCAGCGCGCCGGGCGTGAACCGCCGCAGTTTAAGCGCTCGATACGACAGCACGGTGCGTGTTTCAGAATAGCCGGTGAGCATGATCTGAAAACCGCGATCCAGGCGAAAACCGTCTACCACGTCGGTGCGGACTCGTCCGCCCGGCGCGTCGGCCGCTTCAAGCACCAGAGTCTCAAAACCGGCGCGCTGCAGCAGCTCCGCGCAGCGCAGCCCCGCCAGTCCCGCGCCCACAATGACAATGTCTTTTTCCACTCGGCTCCTCTAAGGCGGCTAAGATGCGCCGGTCAGTATTTTGCCACGGCAAGCTCGCGCACGCACCGGTCGGCGCGCTCCCGCAAGGCTTCGCGTTCGGCGGCGGATTTCTTGAAGAGCGTCCGGTACTGCATGCTTAACCGCCGGTTGCCGCCCAACAGAGCTTCGTGCTTTTCCAGAAACGTCCAGTACAAAGCCGTGTACGGACAGGAGCCCTCGCCGGTTGCCAGCTTCGGATTGTATCGGCAGCCTCCGCAGTAGTCGCTCATCCGATGGATGTACGCCGCGCCACTCACATACGGCTTGGTCGCGGTGATGCCGCCGTCGCCGAAGGTGCCCATCCCGAGCACATTCGGCTCCACCACCCAGTCATAGGCGTCGATGTAGCCGATCCAGAACCAGTCAGTCAGCTCACGGGGCGAGTAGCCGCACAGCACGGCAAAGTTGGCCAGCACCATGAGCCGGGTAATGTGGTGCGACCAACCTTCATCAATCACCTGCCGGACCACCGTGTCGAGGCAGTTGAGGCCCGACGGTACACCCCAATATGCGGCGGGCAAGGGCAGGTTGGCGCCCAGCGCGGAAGGGCGAGCGCCGTCGTCGTCGCGCATGGCCTCGGCAGGTTTGGCGTCGAGCGGCGCGCGCTTGTTCCCAGCCGGCTTACGGGGCGGTTCAGAGGCTGTTGTGATGTTTCGGTAGCCGTCCGTAACCCGGTGGATATGCCGCATAAACTCGCGCCAGCCCAGGATCTGCCGCAGGAAACCCTCGGCGCTCGCAAGCGAAAGGATGCCCTTCCCTGCCGCGTCCATCGTGTCGCGCACCACACGCGCGGGCAGGAGGCGGCTGATGTTGATCAGCGCCGACATCTTGCTATGGAACATGTCGGGCTCGCGCGTGGCCATCGCATCCTCAAACGGGCCAAACTGCGGCAGCAGGTACCGGAGGCTCCACGCCCAGGCCGCAAGGATATCGTCGCGGCGTATGGGTAAGTTCCAACCATCGGCACGACCGAAGTGCATGGGAAACTCGCGCTCGACAAGCTCCACGCAGTCTTCAGTAATCCGGTCGGGCGCGAGCGGAGGCCGCCTGGGCACCGCGGGCAAGCCCTTATAGGGTTGTCGGTTGTCCTCATCGAAGGAAAATCGCCCGCCCTCGGGCCTGCCTCCGCGCATCAGGTAGCCGGTCTGCTCGCGCATGTGCCGGTAGAAGCGGTCCATCAGGTGCAGCTTGCTTACCGGGCTTCCATCCGGTTTGCCGTACACCCGCTCGAAGTCTTCGGCGGTTGTCAACCAGGTTGCATTGGGAACCTGCTCCAACTCCACGCCGCGCCGGGCCGCATCGGCCAAATCGAGCCGCATTTCGCGCTCGGACGGCTCCATCACCGTCAGCTTGCCCAGCCCGTACTTTTCGCGCGCCGCCACAAGCCCGTCGGCGAAGATGCCCGGGGTGAACTCGTAGATGACCTTGACGCCGCGCGCGGCCTGCTCCAGCGCGAAGTGCCGTTGGCTTGCAAGAATAAGCGTCAGCTTCTTCTTGTGATAGGGCCGGCGACGCGCTTTTGCGAGCGCTTCCATCATCACAATGCCGGTTTCGCCCGGCGGGGCACTACTTAACGGGCCTGCCTCGTCGGTCAGCTGATCATAGGGCACATAGATCCAGCGTCGGGCGCGCACGTCCTCCGTGCTGGGCGCTGCAGCCGCGATCTGCTCTTCAAACAAGCCCATGCAAGGAGAGTACCCGGCCCATCCACTCCGGTTGGGAAGCGTTGTTGACCGGAGTGAATGCGCCTGCCGTCAGCGGGTGTCAGGCAGGGTGTAGATCACCTCGCCCTGACGGGTGTAGTGCAGGCGCTGCCGGGCTTCTACTTCAATCGTGTCCCGGTCGGACTGCAGCCGCTCGACATGGCTTTTGAGCCGGGCGTTTTCGTCCCCAAGCTTTTCGATCCGCTGCTGGAGCGAACGGTCCTCGCCTCGCTTTTGCGCGTAGGCGCTGATGCCGTTGACCCCGAACACAGCGTGCCAGCCGAACAGCCCGCCTACCGCCACCGCAACGACGGTGAGGAGCTTGCGCCCGCCGTAAGCCCCACCCGGAACACCCATCAGCCGATTGCCTGCCATTGCTACTCCATCACCCATGCTTTTGCCGCTTCGCTCAGTTTTTGACTGTCCTGCTCGCGGCGCACTTCGGTGTACACGCGCACCACCGGTTCCGTGCCCGATAACCGATAGCAAACCCATGAGCCGTCATCGAGAATCAGCTTCAAACCATCCGTTCGGACAATGCTTGAAACCTTGCGGCCGCCCAGCTCCGCGGGATCGCTCTTTACCTTTTCAGTGAACTTGGTTTTCACTTCAGGGGTCAAGCGGAAGTTCTCACGATGGGGATAAAAGGAACCTACCTTGCTAAATAACTCTTGCAGCTGGGTACCTAAGTTCTTCCCGCGCCGTGCGACCATTTCCGCCACCAGCAGACCGGCAAGTACGCCGTCTTTTTCCGGCACATGGCCGCGGATGGTCAGCCCGGCCGACTCTTCCCCGCCGATCGCGATCGCGTCCTTGTTGATGAGCTCGCCAATGTACTTGAAACCGACCGGTGTTTCATGGAGCTCGACCCCATTTTTCTCAGCCAGGGCATTGATCAGGTTGGTCGTCGCGACCGACTTCGCCACGCCGTTTTTCCAGCCCCGTGTTTCCATCAGGTAATCGAACAGGAGCGCGATGATGTAGTTGGGTTGGATGTAGGTCCCGTCCTCATCGACGATGCCGAACCGGTCCGCGTCCCCGTCGGTTGCAATCCCGATCCCCGCGCCGAACTCCTTCATCTTGGCGCGGCAGTCGTTCAGCAGCTCGCCGTCCGGCTCGGGCGCGTGGCCGCCGAACAGTACATCTCGGTAGTCGTGCACGGTTTCAACCTGGATGCCGTGATCCTGCAGAATTTGCGAACTGTAGCCGCGTGCAGCACCCCAAAACGGGTCGAAGACAATCTTCAGGCCTGATTTCTGGATGGCTGAAAAATCGATCAACTCGGACAGTCGCTTGAGGTAGTCGGGCTTGACGTCGGTCTCTTCGGCTTTCACTTCAGGCGCGGAAGGAACAGCCTCCTCGCCCAACGCGACGATGGCTCCTTCAATCTGGCCTGTGGTCTCGGGCAGCGCGGGCGCGCCGTCCGGGGTGGAGAACTTGATTCCGTTGTACTCGGGCGGGTTATGGGACGCCGTAAAGTTGATGGCACCGGCGGCCTTTTGCTGCCGGACCGCGTAGGAGATCGCCGGAGTCGGGGCGGCCTCGGGGATGACGCGCGGGGTTACGCCGTTCGCGGCAAGCGTGTTGGCCGCTTCCGCGACGAAAGTCTCGCCCAAAAAGCGGGGATCGCGCCCCACCAGCACCGTGTGGGGACCGTCGGGCTGCGCGGCAACGTACTTGCCGATGCCGGTCACCGCGCGGCGAATGTTTGCAATCGTGAACTCTTCGGCGACGATGGCGCGCCAGCCGGAAGTTCCGAATTTGATGGGAGTAGCCATAGGTGATGGGCCTTTCTGTTTTTCCTGAGATGGCGGCCGGCAAACGGCTTGCACCCTGATTGTACGGACGAAAAGCGGTCTCCTACACAGTGACGCAGCTTCAGCCGTATTCATGAGTCCCGCTTTGCAGGGGGGCCGCTGAGTTTACAGATGGATGAAACCGCTTCGCGGGCTTTGCTATGCTTTTGTTTGATTCGCCATGCAGGTTCTGGTCCTTGTCTTCGCCGCATGCTTCCTCCTCCTGCTCGCGGCGGCATGGGCCATTGCACGCGCTGTCCGCAGGCATGGCGCGCATGCACCCGCTGCCAAAACGGAGAAAAACCAGACCGATGACACCACCTAAGTCCTCCTCTCTTACGCTGCCGGCCCGCACGGAGCTTCCCCTTCTTGCTCAACGCGCGGGCGTGGTCTTGCTCGGGTCGCTGTTGATAGCCGCCTGCGCGCATGTTGCCGTGCCGCTGCCATGGACACCCGTGCCGATGACCATGCAGCCATTCGCCGTTTTGCTGTTGGCCCTGCTGCTGGGCCCCGGTTTGGGTGCAGCTACAGCAACGGCTTACCTGCTTGAGGGCGCGGCGGGGCTGCCGGTGCTTGTTCCCGGCTTCGGCGGGCTGCTGCCGTTGGGTCCCAGCGCGGGCTATTTACTTTCGTATCCAGCAGTTGGGGCGCTGGTAGGCTTGCTTGCCCCGCGCGCAGCAGGGTTTTGGCGCAAAGCTGGGGCAGCAGCCGCGGGCAGCGCGCTCATCCTGTTGGGGGGCGCAAGCTGGCTTGCCGTGGCCACTCACGGCAGCTTCGGGCATATCTGGATGGTTGCGGTGCTGCCGTTTCTCGCGGGCGATGTCCTCAAGGCCGGACTGGCCGCCGGGCTGGCCGCGCGCTTTCACCGGGCGCACAGCCGCACGGCCCTCTGACCTCTACCGGAGCGTATTCTTAGTGAGATTGGACGGGCGGCGAGCGACTTCCTCTGCCGCTCAGGAAAGGAACACACTTCAGGTGACAACCAGTCCGACAGTTCCCCTCGTGAACACCGGCTTGCGCGAGATTTCCATCGCGCACAGCCCCGACTCCGACGATGCGTTTATGTTTTACGGGCTGGCCACCAATAAGGTGCGTGTGCCGGGCTACAAGTTCACGCATGTGCTTTGCGACATTGAAACCCTGAACCACAGGGCCATGCACGAGGCCTTTTACGATGTCACGGCGATCTCATTCCATGCCTACCCGTACCTGCAGGACAAGTACGCGTTGATGGCCTGCGGCGGTTCGGTGGGTGAGAACTACGGCCCCATGATCGTCGCGCCGCACCGGTACACGCTCGATGAAATCAAGAAGATCAGGATTGCAGTACCGGGCACGCTCACGACCGCATATCTGACGCTGAAGCTGTTTGCGCCCGAGATTGAAACCGAGGTTGTGCCGTTCGACCAGATCATTCCGCAGGTACTCGCGGGTAAGTATCAGGCCGGGTTGATTATTCACGAGGGCCAGCTGACGTACGGCGCGAACGGGCTGAGTAAGATCATCGACCTGGGCGTGTGGTGGCGCGAGCAGACCGGCATGCCCCTGCCGCTCGGCGGCAACGCCGTCAAGCGCTCCCTGGGCGATGAAGCCATGCGCGTGACGACCAAGGCGATCCGCGATTCGATCCAGCACGGACTCGACCATCGCGAGCCGGCGCTTGCCTATGCCATGCAGTTCGCGCGCGACCTCGACCCCGGCTTGGCGGACAAGTTCGTGGGTATGTATGTGAACGAGCGCACGATCGACTATGGCAAGGATGGCCGCGCGGCGATTGAAAAGCTGCTTGCCATGGGGCACGAGCGCGGGATCATCCCCGAGGTCGCGAAGCTGGACTTTATCGAGTAGGTGTAATTCAGCCCTGAGTAGGCGTGCAAAGCCAGTTGCGATCCCGAACTAGGGTCATCCTGAGGAGCGAAGCGACGAAGGACCTGCTTTCACCGGTCAAACGGGTATAGCAGTTCCTTCGCTGCGCTCAGGATGACCCCTCTTGTTTTCGGGGCAGCAACTCATAACTGCACAATCTGTGAAAACAAATCTGTTTATGCAAGCATTTTGGTTGCAACCGGCATAATGAGACTGCATGGACGTACAGCCCATTCTCGTGCCGGAAAGCGCTCCTGCCCTGCCCTCGGCGGTGCGGCGGGGGCAAACGGCGTGGTCCCTGCTGCGACGGCAGCCGTTGGCTGTGCTCGGGCTCATTCTGCTTGCGCTGTTTTGTGTGCTAGCCGTGTTTGCGCCATGGATCGCCACGTACCCGCCGGCGGCGCTGGACCTGGATCACCGATTGGCGGGCCCGAGCTTCGCGCATTTTTTCGGTACGGACGAGCTGGGGCGCGACACCTTTTCGCGCATCGTGTACGGGGCGCGCATTTCGCTGATCGTCGCGACTTCGGTCGTTGCGTGTTCGCTGTCGCTGGGGCTTTTGCTGGGCGGGCTTGCGGGGTTCTATGGTGGCGCGCTCGATACCCTGCTCAACATCTTCGTGATGAACGCGTTTCTGGCGCTTCCCGGCATCCTGCTGGCGATTGCGTTTGTGGCGTTTCTTGGGCCGGGTTTGCTCAACTTGGTGCTGGCGCTCGCGATCGGCGGCTGGGTGGGCTACGCACGGCTGGTGCGGGCGCAGGTGCTGGCCGTGCGTGAGCGCGAGTTTGTCGAGGCCGCGCGTGCGCTCGGCGCGTCCGACCTGCGGATTTTCGTAAAGCACATCCTGCCGAACATTCTCCAGCCGCTAATCGTGCAGTCGGCCATCGGCATGGCGGGCGCGGTGCTGGCGGAGGCGACGCTGTCGTTTCTGGGCTTGGGCGTGCCCGCGCCGGCCGCAAGCTGGGGCGGCATGCTCAACGACGCGCGCTCGCACCTGTTCGACTCGCCGCACCTGGTCGTATTTCCGGCGCTCGCGGTGATGGGGTGCGTGCTGTCGTTCAACTTCCTGGGGGATGCGCTGCGGGACTTCCTCGACCCGCGCACGCGGATCGAAATGGGATTGTAGTGGCTCGTTTGAAAGCGAAAACATGCCACGAAGTGGCCGCAAGCCGCGCAGGCGGTTTGGTATGCCTCCTTGCCGGAACAAGCCATTGAAAGTCGGCGTGATCGCGGACACTCACGATCTGCTGCGCCCCGAAGTGTTTCAAGCTTTTGCAGGCGTGGAACATATCCTGCATGCCGGGGATGTAGGTTCGGCGGCAATTCTTGACGAACTGCGAACCATTGCGCCGGTGACGGCGATTCGCGGCAACATCGACAGGAAAGGTGCTTGCGCCCTCCTGCCTGCCGAGGAGTACATCACACTGGCCGGTGTGCACCTTTACATGCTGCATGATGTCTACACGCTTTCACTCGACCCCGGCGCGGCAGGCGTGAGCGTGGTTCTTTTCGGGCACTCGCACAAACCGCTGCTGGAGCATCGCAAGGGGGTGCTGTTCAACCCCGGTGCCGCCGGGCCGCGCCG
>CAXTKZ010000040.1:0-26638 GCA_964244985.1 uncultured Acidobacteriaceae bacterium | reverse complement strand
AACCTAGACAAAGTGCGTCAAAGGCACTTGACCTACCATTAGTCGATCGCCCAACAACTCGGTTATTCTTCGCCGACAACCATGCCGGACCAATACTGGGCTCGGTTCAGCAGCGCACTCCGCAGAAACCGCACTCCCTTTCCTTCGAGCCGCTTTTCGGCCTCCCGCGCCGCTTCATCCTCCCCATATACACCGAAAACAGCCGAGCCGGAGCCCGAAAGCCCGGCGCACAGCGACCCGGCGGTCAACAACTGCTTCAATTGTCCAAGGAGGGGGTTCTGCCGGAAAACGACTTGCTCGAAGTCATTGTGGAGAAGCCCGGTCTGGACAAGCGCTTGAAGCGGATGGCTTCTCGCGAGGTCTTCACTTTTGCAAGCAAAAACACCGGATGTGTGCTGTACGGTCCACGCAAATGCGTAGGCGCGACTCAACTCTGCGAGTCTACCTGCCTGTGCTTCCGGAGTCAAACCTTGTTTTGCATTTTCCGCGTCCCACGCGCGAAACGCCGCCGGAGTCGACACACCCACCTCCGGCAGCGCAACTACTACAGGCAGCGAAGGCAGGTCGAGAAGCGGGTACACTTCCTGTCCCCGACCCAGCCCCAAAACTGCCCCGCCCAGCAGAAACAACGGCACATCCGAGCCCACCTCCGCCGCCATTCGCAACCGGGCTACCCCAGCCAGGGGCGGGGCCAAACCTTGCCGACTCAGCTCGCGCTCAAGCCCGATAAGCGCGGCCACTGCATTGGCCGATCCACCGCCGAGCCCGCCCTGGATCGGCAGGCGCTTTTGAAGGTGCACCCGTACCCGCAAACCCGCACGCTCCGGCAAAGCCAGTGCACGGGCGAGCATCTTCCAAACCGTGTTGCGCTCGTCTAAAGGCACACGCCGATCGTTGGAGCTCAACGTGATCGCCGGCCCCACGCCCCGCTCGGCCATCACCGTAAGCAGGTCGTGTGCTTCCAGCGTCTGGTACACAGTCGCGAGCGCATGAAACCCGTCCGGCCGCGCGGGCCCGATCGCGAGCCCCAGGTTGATCTTCGAGTACGAGCGAAGGGTAACCGGCATCGCTTCAGTCTAGCCCGGGGATTTTTATTGCGATTGGGCAACCGGCCATTTAACTTGGGAGCATGCTGACTGTCTGCGAGATTGAAGCGGCGATCGATGCACTGCCGAGGCCAGAGCAGGAATTGATTCTTTCGCACTTGATCGTTCGATTTGAGCCTGATTACACGCCCCGCAGCGCTGACCATGACCCGTTTCTCGAGTTGATCGAGCAGTTGGAGCGCAATACACTGCCCGGCGAGGCCACAAACATTGCGGCAAACTATAAAGAGTTTCTGTACGGACATCCTTCAAACGAGTGAGCCGCCAAGCATTTCTTGACACGAGCGCGATTTATGCCCTGGCTGTTCCGCTCGAGTTCCATCACGGCTCTGCTCTTACACTGTTTCGAGAACCCAACCGAACATTCTTGTCGCACACACTGATCCTTACCGAAACGTTCTCTCTATTAGCAAAAAGGCAAGGTAAAAATCTTGCTTTAAACACGATCGCCGCCCTTCGTAACTCTTCCAAGGTGGAAGTGGTCGCAGTCACCCCCGAGCTCCTCGAAGCTGCCTGGCAGCGCTGTCTCCGCTATGCCGACAAGGAGTGGGACTGGATCGATTGCGTGAGCTTTGAGCTGATGGAGCGCCGGGGAGTGCGCGACGCCCTTTCACTCGACCGCCACTTCGCTCAAGCCGGGTTTGCCATTCTCACGCCCTGAATGCACCGCTTCCCTTCCGCGCAATGAGAAGATAAGGTCTGATTCCAGACCCCCACCATGCGCAAAGTCATCTCCTCCCATATCTTCCTGAAGGCGCGCCTCTACCACGGCCTGCTCGACACCCTCGCCCACACCGGAGCCGAAGCCATCGAGCTGTACGCCGCGCGCGGGCACTTCGACTATGGGAGCCGCGGGGCCGTGTGCGAGCTGGCCGAATGGTTCCGCTCAAACGCCGCCGCGCCATTTTCCCTACACGCTCCCTTGTACGCGGACGCCGATGAAGGCCGCGGCGGCGGGCCTTCCGTCAATCTCGTCCATGGGGAAAAGTCCCGCCGCATCGACGGGATGGACGAAGTGAAGCGCGCGCTGGAAACCGCGGAACAGATCCCGTTCAAGCACCTGGTTCTGCACCTAGGCGATCGCGGCGATGCCTGGAATGGGCGCACCCTTGAAAACGCCCTGACCGCCGTCGAGCACCTGAAAGCCTATGCCCGTCCGCTCGGCGTGGGCCTGCTGCTTGAGAACATTCAGAACGAAGTCACCGCGCCCGCGCACCTGCTGGAAATCCTCAATGTCGGGCACTTCGACGATGTCGGCATCTGCGTCGACCTGGGCCACGCACACCTTGGCGAGGGAGTTGCCCCAGCGCTTGAGTCCTTGAGCCCGCGCCTCCTTTCCTCGCACATTCACGACAACCACGGCGAGCGTGACGAGCACCTGTGGCCCGGCGACGGCACCATCGACTTCCCTCCCGCGATCGCCGCCCTGCGGAATGCGCCGAAAAAGCCGGCGGGCGTGCTTGAAATCCACCACAGCCTCGGGGCAGACCCCCAGCAGGTGGTCGAACGCGCGAAAAAAGCATTTGCGTTGTATGAGGAGGAAGCATGAGTGAGTTGACAACCATTGCGCGGATCGGCCGGCACGAGGGCGAAACCGTCACCCTGCGCGGCTGGCTTTACAACCTGCGCGAAAGCGGCAAACTCCTGTTTCCCATCTTCCGCGACGGCTCGGGAACGATCCAGGGCATCGTGCCCAAAGCAGCAGTCGCGCCGGAAGTGTTCGAGCGCATCAAGGGACTCACGCAGGAGTCGAGCGTGGTCGTCACCGGCCGAGTCCGGGCCGACAAACGCGCCCCCGGCGGCTACGAGCTCGATGTTGCCGACTTGGAAGTGCTGCAACGCGTGCCGGAAGACGCGCCCTTTCCCATCTCGCTCAAGGAGCACGGGGTCGACTTCCTCATGGAAAACCGGCACCTGTGGATCCGGACCCCGCGCCAATCGGCGATTCTGCGCATCCGCGCCGAAATCATTAAAGCCGCGCGCGATTTTTTAGACGAGCAGGGCTTTATCTTGACCGATCCACCGGTCCTCACCCCCGCGGCTTGCGAAGGCACGTCCACGCTGTTCCCGGTTGAGTATTTCGGCAACGAAGCTTACCTGACGCAGTCCGGCCAGCTTTATATCGAGGCAACGGCCCTTGCGTTGGGCCGCGTGTACTCGTTCGGGCCGACTTTTCGCGCGGAAAAGTCGAAAACCCGCCGCCATCTCACCGAGTTCTGGATGGTGGAGCCGGAGATGGCCCACGCAGGGCTTGACGAGCTGATGGAGCTTGCTGAAAACTTCATCGCTTTTATCGTGGACCGCGTGCTGACCCGCCGCCGCGCCGATCTCGCCTTGACAGGCCGGGACATCGCGAAGCTTGAAACCATCAAGGCTCCATTCCCCCGTCTCCGCTACGACGAAGCCGTGGGGATGCTGAACGAAGCCCACGCGCGCGGCGAGCTGCCGCAGCCGTTCGAGTACGGCAATGACTTCGGCTCGCCCGATGAGACGTACCTCTCCAGCCAGTTCGACCGGCCCGTCATGGTGCATCGCTATCCGGCCGCGGTCAAAGCTTTCTACATGCAGCCCGACCCCGCCGACCCGAAATATGCGTTGTGCGTGGACGTGCTCGCGCCCGAAGGCTACGGCGAGGTGATCGGCGGCTCGGAGCGTATCGCGTCCTATGAACTGCTGAAGCAGCGGATTGAAGAGCATCATCTACCGCTGGAAGCTTTTCAGTGGTATCTGGACCTGCGCCGCTATGGGTCCGTCCAGCACGCCGGTTTCGGCATGGGCATCGAGCGCGCGGTGGCCTGGATTTGCGGCTTGGACCACGTGCGAGAAACGATCCCGTTCGCGCGAACGTTAAACCGAATGTACCCGTGAATGTGATTTTGTTTCCGAAATCCTCTGTTTTCGAGTTCCGACGACGGAGTGCATCGGTATGATCACCCTTTATAGAGTCGTAGACGCCTTTGAACAAGCGACTGTTGAAACAACACACCAGTTTCTACCGTCTCCGAACGGCACAGAGTACAAAGGCTTTTTCTTTTCTCAACGGAGCGCTGAAAAGTTCGCAGCTCGGGAGTCCATAATCAGGAGAGATGATCTCTTCATCCTGTCCGCATTCGCTCCTGAGCTGCTGGTGAGTGTATCGCCGCAACATAGGGCCGCCGATAAAGGCTCGGGAGTTTTGATCCGCAACGAGGATTTATGGCAGGTACAGCCGCATGAGCCAGCCCCTTGAGCTTTACATTATCGCGTCGACCGGTGACCGCTACACGGTCTTAAATCGCGAACTCGCGTCCCTGCCTTACGTCCATGTAGCGAAGAACTATGCCGATGCCGTGCGCAGCGGCGGCGGCTTCGATGCTCTTTTTGAGTCGCTGATGTCGGCCAGGGAGTGGGGTTCCGTGCCATTCGATGCGCCACTGTATCGAACGCGCATTATCAAAATGCCGGATCATCAGGTTGCTCAGGGTCGTCCGCACTACGGCATCCCCGGAATTCCGATCGCGCCGGATGATGAGTTGACCGCTGCGGAAACAACACGATTGATCCTGTGCTCAGCCCTCGATGCGGTTGCGGTTTTCAATGAGAACAGTCCGACAAAGCTGAAGAACATCGGCGCAGTCGATCTCAGCCTCGGCCTCGACGAACTCCAACCGGATCAGGCCTTTGACATATTTGAAAGTGTCTTTGTGACGAGTTCCGACTTAACCGGCCCGCAGATCGACCTTTCCGGTCATGGATCCACTTTGAACGCAGATTTTTGTCATTGAAGACTTCGCGCGATTGGGCAAAGGAAGTAACGGTATGGATGCCGCGATGCATTTTTCACCGCATCCATACCGGTCTTTAAGCATTTACTCAGGCCGGGTCTTCGCCCCACCGAACATCTTTGTCACAGCCGCGATAAACGGCCGTGCCGACGCGGGAGTCGAGGTCGTCCCGCTCAGGATGGTCTGGAACGGAATCTCCTTGCCGTAAAGCTGCGCGGTAGCTTTTTCATTCTGGTTCACCTCATCGCCTGTCAGGTCGATGCCCGCGAACAAGCCCTTGCTCCGCGAATACGTAAGAAAGCCGGCATTGGCAATCACGGTTGTATCCGCCTTTGAGTCGCGTCCCACAGGACCCGCGGCAGCCGCGATATCCCCGCCCAGCTTTACTTTGGCCTTCAGCAGGTTGTCGCCGCTTTGCTTGCTCATGCCCACCAGCACCAGGTCGGTTGACTGCCCGCCGGCCTGCAGCCCGAAGCTGACGCCCGACATCTGAATCATTGCCGGTGCGCTCCAGCCCTTATGCGCCACAAAGCAGGTCGCCAAACCTTGCCCATACTGCACTCCGCCGATGAACGCGCCCTTTTTAAAGCCCGGCACCACAATCACGCAGCGGGCCTTTTTGGCGATGCGGTCGGGAATACCGTCGTCCGGCACCTTCGCTAGCTCGTGAATCACCTGCGTCGCATCCGTAACCCGGGCAGCGACCTTCGATGCATCCGTATCTGCGGCCTGAGCGGCCCCAGTCAATACGCCAGCCAAGGTCAAAACTCCCAAACCTGCCTTCATGCTCTTTCCAAATACTGCAACCATGCTTGTATCTCCCTAAACTCATTCGCGCCCGACAGCTTCAGGCTATATGAAGCGCTAGGAAGGGTGGATGCTGAAAATAGGATGCATGGCAGTCCGGTGTTGCTCGCCAGGAGAGCGGCGCACCAAACCATGCACTCTTTTCGTCGACGCAGCTGGGCTAGTATCGGGAAAGCATGGCAAAACTGCGCGTAGGCATTCTTTTCGGGGGCCGCTCCGCCGAGCACGAAGTTTCCCTCCTTTCCGCCGCTTCCGTTCTCCGGGCCATCGACCGTTCCAAATATGAAGTGATTCCGATCGGGATTACAAAAGAGGGCCGCTGGGTTACCTCCGGCGACGCGGAGAAAATGCTCGCGCCGCCACCGCCCGGAAACACTCCATGCGCGGACGACGGGCAAGCCACCCCTGCCGCCGCCGTGCTCGCGCGCGGCGAGGCGACCCTGATGCCGCCAGAGCCCGGTGCGGGGCTCATCCCGTTTGAAACCGGTGGTGGCCACGCGCAAGCCCTCAAGCTCGATGTGGTGCTGCCGATTATCCATGGAACCTTCGGCGAAGACGGCACCCTCCAGGGCCTCCTTGAGCTCGCGGGCATCCCGTATGCGGGCTCGGGCGTGCTCGGCTCAGCCGTGGGCATGGACAAGGACGTGATGAAGCGCTTATTCGCCTTCGCCGGGCTGCCCATCCCGAAACACATCGCCCTGCTGCGCTCGGCTTGGCAAGCCGATGGGGGAAAGGCGGTTGCCATGATCGAGCAGGCCCTGCGCTACCCCTTGTTCGCTAAGCCCGCGAACGGCGGGTCCTCGGTCGGGATCAGCAAGGCGCACAACCGGGCTGAGCTCGAAGGGGCGCTCGGGGAAGCAGCCCGCTGGGACCGCAAGCTCGTGATTGAGGAAGGCGTGGGGGGCGAAGCGAAACCACGCGAGCTGGAGATCGCCGTGCTCGGCAATGAGGACCCCCAGGCATCGGTCGTGGGCGAAATTGTTCCGGCAAAGAACTTCTACGACTACGAAGCCAAGTACCTGAGCGAAGGCTCCAAGCTGGTCGTACCCGCAAACATCGCACCCGAGCTGGCCGAAGAGCTGCGCGCCATGGCGATCCGCGCCTTTCAAGCCTGCGACTGCGCGGGACTGGCGCGGGTCGACTTCCTTCTCGAACCCGGCGAAGGCGGCCGCGTGTACCTGAATGAGATCAATACCCTGCCCGGCTTTACCGCCATCAGCATGTACCCAAAGCTCTGGGAGGCCACCGGTGTGCCCTATCCCCAGCTCATCGACCGCTTGATCGCGCTCGCGCTGGAGCGGGCCGGGGAGCGCGCCCACACCAGCCACAGCCGAGGCTGACCATTTTTGCCGCGAAACCGGCCTGGGGCAAGGGAACCTGGGCCGCGCCCGCGGCGTCTAACAACACGAGGAGACTCACCCAGCGATGACGCTGCTCGACGCCCCCAGCTACAACGCGCAGCGCGCGCGCCTGATCCGCAACAGCATCCTTGCCACGCTTGGCGTCCTCGTGTTGGGCGCGGTGCTCACGGTCGTCTTTTGGGACTGGCCCGAGCAGCACCGGGTCAACCATTTCTTCGGGCTGCTTGAAAAAGGCGACGTCCCCGATGCTTACGCCTACTGGAACAACGACCCCCAATGGCGCGAACACGGGGACCGCTACACCGGCTACACCCTCCCCAACTTTGAAAAAGACTGGGGCCCGCAGGGGGATTACGGCGTCATCCACACACACCACATCGTCATCAGCAAAACGGTCGGCAATGGCGTGGTGATGGGTGTGGACGTCAACGGCGGCAAGACCCCCATCTTTCTTCGCGTCGATCACAAGACGAAAGAAATCGGGTTTTCGCCAGTCGAGCTGTATGTCGGGCCGGACTAAGTTGTCTGAGAGTGCAGCAGCCAGTCGTACTGTTCATCGCTCAACGGCACCACCGACAACCTGAACTGCCGGAATAACAGCGAGTTCGCAAACACGGGAGCCACGCGCATCTCGGCAATAGTGCGCGGTTTGGGCAGCCGCTTCCCCGGCTTGATCCGCACAATGGGGTTTTTTCGGTCGAAAGGATCGACGGATGTAACCACCGCCGTACCCACCACTTCCTTGCCGACATTGGAGTGGTAAATCACCAGCTTTTCACCCCGCTTCATCGTCGCGAGCGAGTTGATCGCCTGCGCATTCTGAATCCCGTCCCACACGGTTTCACCATCGCGGACGAGATCGTCGAAGGAGTACTTGCCGGGTTCGGTTTTCAGCAGGTAGGGCATCAGCGCAGCCCCACAATCCCGCCCTCCGCGTCGGCATCGATCCCCGCGGCACGCGAGGTCTTCGGCAGCCCCGGCATCAGCATCATGCTGCCCGCGATCACCACGGCAAACCCCGCCCCCGCCGACAATGACGCTCCCGTCACCCGCAATTGCCAACCCGTGGGCGCGCCTGCAAGCTTCGGGTCGTCCGACAGCGAATACTGCGTTTTCGCGATGCACACCGGCACTCCGCCGAAGCCCCATTCCGTGAACCGTTCCAATGCCGTGCGCGCCGCGTCCGAAAACTCCACCCCCGCCGCGCCGTAGACCTTCGTCGCGACCGCTTCGATCTTCTCTTCCAGCGTTTGGGCAAGCGCATACGCGGGCGTCAGCGTGGGCGCAGGGCCGTCGGTAACGGCCAGCACCGCCCGCGCCAGGTCCGCCGCGCCCTCCGCGCCGCGCGTAAAGGCCTCGGTAAACGCGTTCGGCAGCCCCTGGGCGTCGCACCAGCCCTTCAGACGCGCGAGCTCCTCGTCGGTGTCCTTGGGAAAGCGGTTGATCGCGACCACCACCGGCAGCCCAAAGCCTTGAAGGATCGCGACATGCTTCGCCAGGTTCGCAAAACCTTTTTGGAGATCATCGCCCTCACTGGACGGTATCGCCGTTCCCTGGTTCTTCAGGCTCTGCGCGGTCGTCACCAGCACCGCGGCCGTAGGCTCAATCCCGGCCTCGCGCATCACGATGTCCAGATACTTCTCCAGGCCCAGGTCCGACGCGAAGCCGCACTCATTGACCGCGTAGTCCGCCACCCGCAGCGCGATCTCCTGCGACACGACGCTCGACGTTCCATGCGCGATATTCGCAAACGGTCCGCCGTGGACAAACGCGGGCGTGCCCTCGGTCGTCTGCACCAAATTCGGCTCGATCGCCTCAGCCAGCAGCGCCATCATGGGGCCGACCGCGTCTAGGTCCCGCGCGCGCACCGGCTCGCCGGCTCGGGTTTGCGCGACGATGATGCGGCCAAGGCGCTCGCGCAGGTCTTCACGATCCCGTGCCAGCGTAAAAATCGCCATGATCTCTGATGCAGCCGTGATCACAAATCCGGCCTTTTGATTCGAACCCTCGCGCGGCTCACTGCCGTCTGCTTTCTGCCCCGCGACGTTGGTCGTAATCCGCCGCAGCCCCCGGTCGTTCATGTCGAGTGCGCGCGGCCAGGTCACCGTTTCGGGGGCAATTCCAAGCTCGTTTCCATGGAAGATATGCGCGTCCAGCAGTGCCGCCAACAGGTTGTGCGCCGAGGTAATGGCATGGAAGTCGCCATGGAAATGCAGGTTGATCTTTTCGCTCGGCTCCACCTGCGAGCGCCCCCCGCCCGCGGCTCCACCCTTCATGCCGAACACCGGGCCAAGCGAGGGCTCGCGCGAAGTGAGCACCACACGCTTGCCCGTGCCTTGCAGCACATGCTCAAGCCCCTGCGTCAGGCCGATGGAGGTGACGGTTTTACCCTCGCCCGAAACGGTGGGCGTGGTCGCGGTGACCAGGATGAGCTTGCCCCGGCGCGGAAACGCGGGGTCTTTCAAAATACTGAGCTTGACCTTCGCCCCATGGCGGCTGACCTGCTCAAAATACTTCTCAGGAATCGCCAACTTGGCGGCGACTTCGGCAATGGGCAGCAGGTCAGGCTTCACTTGGCACTCCGTTCAGAACATTCAGTGCGGCTTGGAGACTCGCTTCGTCTTCGACATTCAAACTCCCCTGGGCGCGGTCGATCTGCCTCAGGAGGCCGCTCAACACCTTGCCCGGGCCCACCTCGACCCAGTACGCGGGCGCAAACGCATCGCGCAGCGCTTCCATCGACGCCACCCAGCGCACCGGCGCGGTCACCTGCTCGACCAGGGCCTGCGCTAAAACAGCCCCACTCATTTCCGCGCGCGCCAACACATTCGCCACAACGGGCACCTGGGCATCGCCGAAGGGCATTGCAGCCAGCAAAGGCGCGAGCCGGTCCCCCGCGGGCTGCATCAGCGCGCAATGGAAGGGCGCGCTTACCGGCAGCGGCACGGCGCGTTTCGCCCCGGCAGCCTTCGCGAGGACACCGGCGCGCTCCACGGCTTTCACGGTCCCCGAAATAACGATCTGCGCGGGCGCGTTCAGGTTCGCCGCCGACACCACCTCGCCAGTCTCCGCCGCGGCTTCCCTGCACACATCGGCGACCGCGTCCGCAGGCAGCCCCAGCACCGCCGCCATCGCGCCATCGCCCGCCGGTACGGCCTCCTGCATAAAGGTGCCCCGCGCATGCACGGCGCGCACCGCGTCGGCAAACGATAAAACTCCGGCAGAAACCAGCGCCGCATACTCACCCAGCGAATGCCCCGCCACTACCGTCGGGGCAACCCCTTGCGCGCGCAACACCCGCTCCGCCGCAAGGGAAACGGTCACGATTGCCGGCTGCGTAAACGCGGTCAGCCGCAGCCGATCCTCCGGCCCTTCAAAGCAAAGCCTGCTCAACGAAAACCCAAGCGCATCGTCGGCTTCCTCGAAAACCGCCCGCGCCTCCACGTACCGGTCGTGGAGCTCGCGGCCCATCCCAACGGCCTGCGAACCCTGCCCGGGAAACATAAATGCCAGTCCCTTGTTCATGCGCTTTCTATCTGAAACGAACCGGCGAACGAGCGCAACTTTGCCTGCATCTCCGAGGCTCCCCGCGCATACCAAAGTGCGCCTGCAAGCGGGTCCACCGGTGCGGTTTGCAAGAGGATTCCCGGCAGCGCAGCCCGCATCGCCGCATGCACCTCCGGGATGTGCGATAACACGCCCCCTACAAACGCGACCTCAGGCGAAGCCTGGACGCCGCGCTCAAACCGTTGCATTTTGGCGATCACGGCGCGTACCAGTCCGGCCAGCTCGCGCCCTCCCTGCTCCAACGATCCCAATGCCAGTGCATCGCCCGCGCGCGCCGCTTCCGCCACCACCGGCACCAGCATCGCCGAGTTGAACCCCGGCGCGTTTGCAATCCCAATCACCTCGTCGAGCGTGCGTGCCCCGAGCCGGTCCATGATGGCAGCCAGCAGCGGCGGCAGGTCCTCGCGTGCGACCGCAACCGCGAACCCATCTACCGTGACGCGATCCGCCGAGGAGGGCGCGGCCTCGTTGATGGCCCGGAAACATGCCCGCAGCGCCTGGGCACCGATGCGGTGGCCCGAGCCCTCATCGGCCAGCGCCGGGCCCCAGCCGCCCGTATGCACCAAGGCACCCGTCGCCGCGCGCCCCACAACATTCGACCCCGTCCCCGCGATCGCCAGCACGCCGCGCCTGCCCCGAAACGCCGCATCGAGGGCAATCACCTCATCACCCAGCAGCAGCAGCTCCCCACCGACCGCCTCGCCCAATGCCTCCGCTATCCACCCCCGCACCGCCGGGACGGAGATCCCCGACGACCCCACACAGGTATGCACCACTCTGCCGCGCAACGGGCTGCCCGCCTGTGCCGCCAGCTCTGCCAGCAGCGTGTGCAGGTGCTCGGCGGCTTGGGCGGGCGCGACCCGCAAAACCTTGATGCTGCCTGCTTCGGCGCGCGCAAGAACCCGCGATTCATCCCCCAGCGCCGCAGCGGTTTTTGTACCCCCCACGTCTAATCCAAGAAACCAGGCCATGCGCTCAGTATGCCGGGTGGCTGCATCCTAACGACTAAAAAGTAACAAGCCCAAGAACAGAATCATCAGGAGGCACCATGAAGCTGCTGCACACCGCCGTTTTCGCGGCTTTTCTCACCAGCTCCCTTGCGGGATTTGCCGCCCAAAGCGGGCAGGACCCCAATGCCGCTTCCCAGCAAACGACGGATCAGATGAAAGCGCAGCAAGCGCAGTCCAAGGAGCAGGCCGACAGCGCCAAGCGGAAGGCCAAGCTGACCAAGCAAGCGGATAAATCCAACAAAGACGCTGTTAAAAAGCAGGAGCAAATCAAGAAAGATCAACAAAAAGCCGCGGAAAGCAGTGCGGCGGCAGCAGCCCACTAAGACATTGTGGTTCTGTTTGGTGCGGCCTTTCCAGATGAAAAGACCGCACCCAGATCTATGAACAAACCTAAAGAATGCCGGTCAGATCGGCCGCGCCCAATTCCGTCTCGATCAGCCGATTGACCTCAGCCTGCGCGAACTCCGCCGCGACGCGGATCCCGTTTCGGATCGCGGTCTCGTTGGAAGAGCCATGCCCCACAATGCACACGCCGCGCACTCCAAGCAGCGGTGCGCCTCCGTACTCCGACGGATCCATCTTGCGCTTAAAGGTCGTAAATGCCTTGCGCGACAGGAGCGCACCCACCTGCGCGGTCACCGTGCGGCGCAGCGACTCCTTAAGCATGTCGCGCACGAAACGACTTAGTCCCTCGCTGGTTTTCAGCGCGACATTGCCTACAAAGCCGTCGCACACGATCACATCCACGCTGCCGTTGTAGATGTCCCGCCCTTCCACATTGCCGATGAATTGAAGCGGCAACGCTTTAAGCATGGGGAAGGCCTCGCCGGTGAGGTCGTTGCCCTTGCCTTCTTCCTCGCCAATGGACAGCAGGCCGACGCGGGGCCGTGCAATTTTGAGCACGGAGCGGGCGTACAGCTCGCCCATCACGGCAAACTGGACAAGATTTTGCGGGCGACAGTCCACATTCGCGCCTACATCGAGCAGCACGCAGGGCGACCCAGCAGAGGTAGGCAGCACCGCGGCAAGCGCGGGCCGGTCCACGCCGGGCAGGGCGCCCAGCACCATCTTTGCCGTCACCATGGCGGCACCAGTATTGCCGGCTGTTAAAAATCCCGCGGCTTTACCTTCACGCACCAGCTTGAGGCCGACCCGCATGGAGCTGTCTTTTTTGTTCCGGACGGCAAGTACGGCTTTTTCGTCCATGGCAATAGACTCACTCGCATGAACGACGTGGATGGGCAGTTGTTCACCCGCCAGCGCTTCCCTGAGAAGGGGTTCAATCCGCTCGCGCGCCCCCACCAGGTGCACCCGGACAGGCAGTTCGCGAGCGGCCTGAATGGCTCCGCGGATCTCAGGATCGGGCGCTTTGTCCGCGCCCATGGCATCGACTGCGATGTCGGTCAGCATGCTGGGAGGAGGATACCGCTGAAGTATTTTCGGCTCATACGCAGACCAGGAGTGAAAAACAATGCGAGTCGTTTATAAAAAACCACGTTACGCGTGCACTCCGCCGGACGGTACTGAGGCCGAAGATGCTTTAGCTTGCTTCCTTCGCCTCAAGCACCCCACGACCCTTGTACTGGCCGCACTTGGCGCAAACACGATGCGGCAGCTTGCGCTCATGGCAGTTGGGGCACTCGGACAGACCCGTAGGGGTCAGGAAATCGTGGGAGCGGCGCTTGGCGGTGCGCTGCTTGGAGTGGCGTCGTTTCGGGTTGGGCACGGTTCTCTAAATCCTTTCAAAATGGCGCGAATCAGGATGTTTTCACCCGATTCCCGATCTTACGAAGCGCTGACCACCGAGGGTCCACGGGCGCTTCCTCGCAGGAGCAGGCATCGTTGTTCCGGTTCGCGCCGCAATGCGGGCAAATGCCTTTGCAGTCTTCGCGACAAAGCGTACGGGCGGGCAGGGACAGAAGCACCTGCTCGCGCAAAACGTCCTGGAGCAATAGGCTACCGTCCTGATAATAGCCGATTTCGGTCTCGGACGCCCCGATGGAGTGTTCTCGGTCATTGGCATCGACGCCCAACGGCCGGAACAGCACATCGTAGTCGCCCGTAAGCGGGTGCTCGACCGGATCGAGGCAGCGCGCGCACGGCACCTGAAACGAGCCGCGGTAGCTGCCCCGCACACGGATGTCCTGAACAATCTCCTTCGGACCCCGATGTTCTTCGAGCAGGTCGGCCCGGCCTTCGGCGGCAAGCGGCCCGCGCTGGTCGACATCGCTGCCGAAATCGATGCTCTGCGGCGGAAAAGAAGTGCTGTATTCGAGTGGATGGCGCTCGAGATCCTGAACGGTAATCAACATGGTGCTGGAAGCACCTCCCGGATGCAAGGTACTTCCATCAGCGTAGGGCGAACGCGCCCCCGGGTCAACCGGGGCGCGTTCAGCGCGTCACAGGTCAGTAGCGGAACCGCCACCGCACCTCCCCATAGATCATCCGTGGGTCGTTCCAGTGCAGTCCGCCGAAAGTCAGCGAATTGTCCAGCAGCACCCGCCGGTTCCCCAGGTTCGTCGCATTCACCGACACCGTCGCCGACTCCCCAAAGCTCCGACCCAGCGCGAGGTCCACCGTCGTGAGCCCCGGCAGGTACGCTACTTGATACACGCACAGCGGGTTTCCCTGGTTGCCGTTCGTGAACCCCGACCCATAGGTCACATCCCCCGACGCCCAGCTCCGCCACGGGAGCGATGAACGGTACCCCACCGAAAGCGTGTTGCGCTGGTCGTGGTCGAGCGGCGTATAGCCCGGCTCAACATCGCACTCGGGCGAGCTGACGGGAAAGCACACCAGGCCCCCATTCACCGCTCCCCGCTGCCGCGCCAGCTGGTTTGAGTACGCCAGGTGCCCTTCCCCGCCGTGCGGCAGGCGCGGCGTCCGTAGTGTCAGCTCCCAACCCTGGATCAGCGCGCCGTCCACCGTAACCGGCAGGAACAAGCTGGACTCTCCAATATTGGAGTGGTCGAGGAAGTTGTTCGCCCGCGTTTGAAAGGTATCGGCGTCCAGCACCCACCCGCGGAAAGGAATCTGCACGCCGAACTGGTGCTCCTCATCCCGCTCGCCCTTCAGGGGAACGAGGTTCGTGTTTTGCGCCTGCGCATAGTCGAGCAGCGGCCCAGCCGTGGTCAACAGCGGCGGCGGCTGGTAGAACCGCCCATAAAAGCCGCGAAATACCCACCCGATCCGCGGCACCTGCACCGCCAATCCCACGCGCGGCGCAACGGCGTTTTCGCTTACATCGGCCCGGAACTGCGCAGCCCGCAGCCCGCCTGAAACCGTCACCCCCGGCAGCACCTTGTAGGTATCGGAAAACCACTCCTCCACCAGCCCGCCGGCGGTCCCCGCGTTCAGGGTGAAGTCCGGGTAGCTCCCGTCCGTGAACCGGTTTGCAAATAAATTGCTGTCGCGCTGCCCCCATGCGTACAGCCCGCCCTGCACCGTATTTCGCTGGATGGTTGTCCCTACAGACGCCTGCAAGCCCCCATAAGTCGAGCCCCGGTCCGACCGCGTCGCCACGGGTGTATCGCCCGCCCTCGGCCGGTAATCCGCCTGGTTATAGTGGAAAAACGGCGACAGCTGCAGCACCGTTGCCGCTGAAAACGTGTGCACCCAGGTAAAGTCGGTGAACGAATCCAGCTCCGCCTGCGCATCCCGCAAACCGCTCGAGTTGTAAAGCTGATTGCCCAGACTCGCCGGGTTCCCGTCGTATGGGATCTGAAAGTAGTCCCGCCGCACCTGCGCCGCCAATCGCAGCTGGTCGCGCGGCGTCTGGTTGAACAGGAGCGACGCGAACCCGCCTACCCCGTTGCTCGCATCGTGCACCGCGCGGCTCACCGGCGGCGCAAGCCCGTACCCGCTACGGTTGCCTTCCGCGCTCGCGTAGTACGCAAACCGCCCTGTGTGCGAGCCGAACGACACCTGATCGTCCGTCTGCCCAAACGAGCCGCCTGTCACCACCAGCTCCGCGTCATGATCCCGCGCGAACCCATTGCGCGGCACCACGTCGAACACACCATACGTCCGATCGCCCAGGTCCGCCGTATACGAGCCGCGTGCCGCCTGAAGATACTCAATATCGCGCGGGTTGATCTGCGGCCCCAGATTCGACGCAATATTCGTGTTCGGGATTTGCACCCCATCGATCAGCCACGAAACCTGGTGTCCACCCCGGATATGCAGCTGGTCGTGCGTCACATACGCGCCCGGCACAAAGCTCGTGATCATCCCGAGCGAGTTCGTCAGGTCCGCACCCGGGGTCCGCTCGATGTCCCGCTCGCGCACCAGCGTCGTCGGCGTGAACGAGCTGGGCGCCAGCCCCGCCGCGCTCGCACCCGATCCTTCCACGGTCACGGACGCGTGCTCGGAGGCCACTGCAAGTTGCAGGTGCAGCGTCGGCGCTGCATCGGCCTGCACGGTCACGGCCTCCGTTGCCGTGTCGAACCCCGCATGCGACGCCCGCAGGGTGTAGTCGCCCAGCGGCGCGGCTGGAAACCGGAATCGGCCTTCCGCGTCTGTTCCCGCCCTTTGCGCCGCCCCCGTCGCCTTCACCGGCTCCAGCACCACCAAGACCCCGGCCACGGGCCTGTGCTGCGGGTCATGCACCACTCCCTGCACCCCTCCCAGCACCGTTGCCAGGGCACACCCCGGCACACACATCCAAACAGCGCATAGAACACCGCGCATCGCACTCTCTCTTTCCAAGCTGACACCACAGAACGGGAACCGTTCCAGGCGCGCGTACGCTTACGCCCGGAAGGGCTGCATAGGTTCCAGCTGGGAATGAAGAGGAGGTCCGCGTTTTTGGCGGATGCGTTCCCGCGCCACACGACGCGCCGCGCATGCCTGTGCCACAACCCCGGCCAGCGCCGGCATAGGCAGCGGGCCCGCCCGGTTGAGAGAAGCGGCGAACAACTGCCCCGGGGAGCACGCCGAGCGCACAGCGGTTCTAAAGGGGCAAGGCTCCGGACGAACCCGCCACTCGGGCGCGGGCGATACGAGTTGGGCCTTTTCTCCAACCGTCATCGCGCAATGGTGTGTCCCATCGCGTCGGCAGCAGGCCAGCACATCCCCATCCCGCGCCATTGCAGTGCCCGCGAGGGGCAGCACGGACGGCAGCCCCGACAGCACCAGCAGCAAGATGGCAAGCAATCGCCCCACACCCCGATCCTACTCCCGCACCAGGCGTTGGGAGGGAGAGCGGAGAACCTGCTTTGTCGGTGGTTTCATCACGCCTGGACATCGCTTGACTGCCAGCCCTGTCCCATTCCGCGCCCCCATCTTTACCCCGGTACACTCAGGCGACCCCTAAAACCCCGCGCCCCAGGGACGCCACCCTGGACGCTGTTTTCACGCTGACGGTGCAATAAGCCTCGCAGCGGGTTGCGTCCGAATGCGAGGTCGATCAAACCGCGCTATTGGGGCACGTTGGGTAACGCCACAGCTTCAAGCCATTGCGTTTTCCCCAGCCCTTCATCGCCAATCCTCCTCCGGCTGGTATACCCTCCTCAAAACCACCCCCGGAGATGTTAAACATGTTGAAGACAAACCTTCGTCTTTTGATTCTGCCCCTCGCCGCCGCTCTTGCCGGCTGCGGCACCGGCAGCAACACCTCATTTGCCCCGCAAACCGCCACCCCTATTGGGACAACCCCGCACACCGCTGCCGCGGCGGGTAAAAGCGCCAAACGCGGCATCGCCTACGACCTCAGCAGCGCGCAGGACATGTCTGCGCTCGCCCCCGGTGTGAGCTGGTGGTACAACTGGGGCCCTTTGCCCAACGGCGGCGTCCCCTCCAACTACAACACCGCCTACGGCATGACCTACTACCCCATGCTTTGGGACGGCAACTTCAACAAGGCAAATGTTGAGTCTTTCCTCAAGGCCCATCCCGAAATCAAGTACCTTCTTGTCCTCAACGAGCCCAACGTTTCCGGGCAGGCCAAGTGCGGCACCAACCAGCCTTATTGCTCGCCGGGGGACGCCGCAGCCCTGTGGCCTCAATACGAAGCAGTCGCCAACGACACCGGAACGCAGATCGTCGGCCCGCAGATCACCTACGGGCAGGAGCCCAACTACACCGACCCTGTCGTTTGGATGGACGCCTTTATCGCCGCGTACAAGAACAACAACGGCGGCCGCGCCCCACGCATCGACTATCTCGGCTTCCACTGGTACGACTATGGCTTGTCGTCCCAGCTCGACCGCCTGACCAAGTACGGTCATCCTGTTTGGGTTACCGAATTCGCCAACTGGCACGCTCAAAATGACGGCGCGCAGATCACCACGCTTGCCCAACAGGAAGCCCAGCAGCAGGACATGGTGAACACCTGCGAAACCCGCTCCGACGTTTTCCGGTATGCGTGGTTCACGGGCCGCGTTTCGCCCGATCCCCATTACGACTCGCTGCTTGCCGGCACAGGACAGCTCACCGGTCTCGGCCAACAGTACATCGGGCTGCCTTTTTCCGGCTCCGCCGCCGCTGCGGGGACTTCCGCCCTCATCGACGCGGGTTCCTCGACGGCACAGGGCTCGTATGCCGCCGATACAGGATTTTCAGGCGGCGCAACAGCCTCCTCCGGTAACGCCGTCGCGCTCGCGAGCGGCGACACGGCCACCCAGGCCGTCTATCAAACCAGCCGCTACGGCAACTTCACTTACACCCTCGGCGGCTTCACCGCGGGCAGCACCCACACTGTCAAGCTCCACTTTGCTGAAACCTACTGGCCCAGCGCGGGCCAACGCGTCTTCAACGTGTCCATCAATAACACGGCGGTGCTGTCCAACTTCGATATTGTGGCCGCCGCGGGCGGACAAAACAAAGCCGTCATTCAGTCCAGCACAGCTGCCGCCAACAGCTCCGGTCAAATCGCAATCCAGTTTCAAACGGTCAAGGACAACGCACAAATCAACGCGATTGAAATTAACTAAACAGTAAGTGGAAGGAGAATCGTGCAACTCTCCTTCCACTTACTTTCCAGCTTCCTTCATCAAATTCCCCTTCTACAAACAAAGTTCCTGCAGCTCCGGCGTCGCCGACTTACCCCACGCGAAAATCTGCACAATATCGTCGAACTCAAACTTGGAGTTATACCGCCGCGAAGCCTGGTGGAAATCGAACATCGGAGGAATAAAGTCCGGCTGGTCGAACAGCCGCAGGATCTTCTCCGCCGCGGCACTTGCTGTTAGTCGGCCCGCACCAAATGCCTCCACCAGCGAGGCCGCCGCCTCAAACAACTCCTCATACCGGTCGAGCCCCGGGCAAAGCGAACCTAAATGCGTCGGATTGTCCAGGCTATCCAGGCAATGGATGTCGCCGGTTTCCCTTAGCTTGTCCTGCACCTTTTTAATGCGGAATACATTCAGCAGCCCGCCCATGCTCCACACTCGATACCACGCATTCCATACGGCAAAGTCGGAGAACGCGATGTATGAGCAGCTCACCAGGCGGTCGTTGTAGTCGAGCGAACGCTGCTGCAGTCGGTCGAGGGACGCGAACCGCTCCGCCGAAAAATCTTTATCCTTAAACGCCTCAAGCAGCAAACCCGCCAATGCATACAGGCCGTCGACGGTGTTTGCCATGCCCCGGCTGAACAGCGCATCGATGGTGCCCGCTGCCTGCGCCGTCAGGCAAAACCTGTCGCCCACGCTGCGCGAACACGAGTACTGCAGCCGGTCTGTTGAAACCCACTCCCGTACCGGACTCGCGTCGGTGAACTGGCGCGCGACATCGGGAAACTTTGCAAGGATCGCATCGAATTCCTCCTGCGCGCCCATTCCGTTTTTGGGAAACTTGCGTGTGTCCAGCGACACCCCCACGCTGCACAGCAGGCTGTTGCTTTTCGGGTGGTTGTTGAATGGAATCACCCACATCCAGCCGCCGGGGAAAAGGTGGTGCATCGTGCCGTCGTTCCACGCCTGCGGCACCGCCCAAGCCTGCCGGTCGCCAAATTCGTCATACGGCTTGACCCCTACGAAGTGATTGAAAAGGGCGCGCGAGTGCGTTTGAAACCGGCACGGCTCCTCACGCAGCCCAAACTTTTTCGCCAGGATCGACTTCCAGCCCGTCGAATCCACAATGTAGTCGGCAGTGGCCTCTGCGCCGTTCTGCATCTTCACCGTTACGCCGTCGCTATCGATCAGCACATCCTCGACCTTGGTGTTTTGGCGGACGCATGCACCGTACTTCACCGCGATTGTCAGCAGATAGGCGTCTACATCCTGCCTGTACCAATGGCTGTCGTATCCCACCAAAAGATGAGGAATGACATTCTGCGTCACTTCCTCCACCTTTTGGCGTTCTTCCGGCCTTTGATAGATAAAGCCGAAGTTGCTCTTGATTCCGCAGTGCGAAGTCACATACTCGTGCATGCCTTCAAACGTGCTGCACGCCCCAATCTCCGGTACGTCGTAGCGGTCGGCGATCGCCCGCATCATCATCGTGGTTTGGGGAATAGTAGCTTCCCCCACCGCGAACTTAGGATGTTCCTTTTCGTCCAGGAGCAGTACACGATGGCCGTGCCGCGCCAATATCGCTCCAAGAATCGAGCCCGAAAAGCCTGTACCGAGAATCACCGCATCGAACTGCTGCGTTTGCATAGAAAATCACCGTAAGGAAAGTAGTTTGACTTTAACATCTGCGCCAAACTATAAACCATCGACAAAGCAGTGGGCGGGCAGATCCTATGAAGCGTGTGATTTGCACTTAGCCGTGCAAGACAACACCGCAGCTGCCCTTATGTAAAACTTGCATTTTTGTCGGCCGGCAATCTAACAACTCTGTTCTTTTTCTATCTCCGGCCTGCGGTGACAGGTAAGATTGAAAGACTCCGCAGCAGTTTTCCCGGGTAGAAAAATCCGAATTTATTCAAGCGACCTACACCCCTACCGGTCGCAAACTGCTCATTTCTCAACCCCCGCGCAAACGGGGCGGCAGGCCCAGCCGCCTCCGCCCACAATCTACGCGCCGCCCTCCCAAAGCGGCCTCTTCCCGTCCGGGATCTACACCCCGTACAACGGCCCGACCTCCAGCAAGTCCTTCTCCAGAAAAATCCGGGTCAGGGTATCGATCGCCTCGCCGTATTTCCGCACCACCGTTCTCAGCCCCTGGCCAGTCATTTCCGCCGCCTCCGCCTGCGTATATTCCTGAAGCGCAACCCGCGCCACCAGTTCCCGATCTTCGGCGTCCAACTGCTTCAGGCACCGCTCCACATCGATGACCAGTGCCACCGCATCGTCGAAGCTCCGTACCCGGCAGCTGGAAACCCGCCCCCGAAATGCGCATTGCCCCAGCACCGAAGGCATCCGCCCCACCCGCAGCGAAGTCTGCATATACCGCCGTAGGAACAGCTCTGTGTAGCGTCGGTAAAACGCCAGCGAAGTCTCAGGCACCATCACCTTTTTCTTTGTGGGGTCCACCCGCCCGGCCTTGGGAGCCGTTCCCGTTGCATTAGCCAACCCACGCCCACCCCAAACCTCATCCCGCCGCAGCGCCGCTCCGCTCATAGCACCCCTCCGCACACAAATTCAAGTCCGCACACCACCGCATCTGCTGAAGGCCCCGGCATCGTAGCCCCACGCTGCTTTTTCGGTCGCCCAGGCCGCCGCCGCGTTTTCGGGTCCGGAAATTCACTGAACAGCGTCGTGCACGGCCCGCAGTACACCCCGTGTCCACCCGCGGCCCGGAACCACAATGTTCCGCATCCTTCGCACACTTTTAAGCTCACGCTTTTAAAGCTCATCCCATCCTCCAGAACCCCCACCCGCCCTCACGCACAAGGCAAAGCTCCGCCCTCCGGTTGCCGGGCTGTTTTCAAAAGCGAACCGCTTTTGAAAACAGCGCAACCGCTCCAGCCCCCGCTTCGGCGGCTGGTTCGCCTGCTGCTTGGGCAGCCGGCCTCCTCATGCATGTTTCAGAACAAGGTGAAAGTTTCCCAACTCTAACGACGCCTCTCGGCCCGGTCAATTGTTGTTCTGAGTCCTGAAGTTACCCCTCCGGAGCCCGGAAATGTTTAGCTCATACATCTCCTGCCCATCGGGTGCGCGACACTTTGCTGTGGGGCATACGTGCCTCCCTGAAAGGCATAGCTCTCAGGCAATGTCCGGCTTAAATGAACTTTTCTCAACTGCACGAGCGATTGCGCGCGGAGGTGGCCCGCAGAATAAAAGCAGGCACCTTGACCGCTGCCTCGCTTGCGCAGCGCACGGGCCTCGCCCAGCCGCACATTTCCAACTTTCTCGGCAACAAACGCCGGTTCAGCCCGCAAGCCCTCGACCGCGTCCTTGGGGCGCTGGGGCTTTCACTCGAACAGCTCCTTCTCGACGCCCCGCCTCCGCCGACCGCGCCGTCCGACACCGTGGCCGTACCACTCGTTTCAGAAACAGCCGCCATCCATGACGACGTCATCGCAAACCCCCTGACGCGCGAGCCGCTGCGGTTTCCTCCCGAAATCTTTCCCGCTGTACGCGGAGACGCCACAAGGAAGCGTCAGCGCTTTGTTGCCCTGCGCCTTACCCCCGAGCAGGCCCAGCCCATGGCACCGCTTTTGACCCCGAACGGCACGGTCATCCTCGACCGCCACGCCACCACGCCGGCGGGCATCAGCGAGGGGCCCTATCCCATCTATGCGGTCCGGCTCGGCACCGCTCTTGCGTTCCGCTACGCCACCGTGAAGGGCGGCGCGCTTCTTCTTCACGCGCACAACCCCCTTTACAGCCCCGAGTCGTTTCCACTCCCGCTCACGGGCAAAGCCGCCGGCATGATCATTGGCCGCGTTATTCAGTCGCACCAGGGGCACTGAAGGAGCAGACTCCTGCCCGGTTTTGCTAGCATCGGAAGGGAAAGCTCACACGGAGACCCAGGCCGCCTATGGACTCGAACATCCCACCGTTCCCCGCAACGCACGCACGCCGCGATGAAGACATCGCCCTCGACCTCCTCAAGTTCGTCGCCGGCTCCACAAACATCCTGCGCACCACCTCGCCGTCCACCGGATTTACCGCCGCAAGCGCCGCCAAGCCGGAAGATCAGGTCAACCAGCTGCTCGACTTGTACGCACGCTGCCTCACCACCGTGCAGGGCAAGTAAAGCCTTTCCGGTTGCACGTAGATCAACAAACAGCAGTCGGCGCGATTTTTCCGGGAAGGTCCCATGGCACATAGCACGGTAAGCCTGCACTGCTATGAAGCCGGCAGGATAGGCAGGGGATGACTCGCCTTTGATTTCCAATATCGCCGTTGTCGGCGCGGGCGCGTTCGGCCGCAACCACATTCGCATCTTTCGCGAGCTTCCCAACGCCCGTTTGGCCGCCGTGGTCGAGCCCGAGCCCATCCGCCTCGCCGAGCTCCCGCCCGATATTCCGGTCTTCGCCTCGACGGATGTCATGCTCGCCGCTGTCCGCCGAGGTGAGCTGCGGATCGATGCCGCCAGCGTCTGCACCCCGACCTCCATGCATTTTGAAGTCGCCGCGGCGCTGCTGCGGGCAGGCATCCATGTCCTCGTCGAAAAGCCGATCGCCGCCACCCTCGACGAAGCCGACGCCCTGATCGCCTTAGCCGCTCGGCATCACCGCGTCCTGACCGTGGGCCATCTCGAGCGCTTCAACCCAGCCGTGCAGGCGCTCGGCTCCCTCCTGCGCGGCCCCATGTTCTTTGAGTCGCACCGCTTATCGGTCTTTTCGCCCCGCTCGCTCGACACCGATGTCGTGCTCGACCTCATGATCCACGACCTCGACATCGTCCTCACACTGGCGCAATCGCCGGTGACGGAGGTCCGTGCCGTCGGCCTCCCCATCCTGTCCGGCCGCACGGATATCGCCAACGTCCGCGTCGAGTTCCAATCCGGCTGCGTCGCCAACTTCACCGCCTCCCGCGTGTCCACCGAGCGCGTCCGCAAACTCCGCTTTTTTCAGCCACACCAATACATCTCCGTCGACTACGCCCGGCAGGACCTGCTCGTGATCGAAGTGCAGCCTCCCCCCGGACCTGCCGCCCAACCCACCCTGGGCATGACCAAGCCGCCTATCACCAACGCCGAACCGCTCCGCCTCGAGCTCGCCTCGTTTCTTCACTCGGTCGAAACCGCCACCCCGCCCGAGGTAACTGCCCAGCAAGCGCGCGCCGCCCTCGCCCTTGCCCTTCAAATCCAAGAGGCAGTCAGCACCCACGCCCAGCATGCGGGTTTGCAGGCCTTTGCCGCGCGTTAGCAGTGCGCCTGTACTAAGAGCTTCTGCCTCAGCAATAAGGGTCATCCTGAGCGGAACGAAGGACCTGCTTTCCATGGCTAGCCGATACACCTAAATCAGTGCCAACCAGTTCGAATCCTGCACAGCTCAAATTTCCAACACCCGGGTCGGAACCCAGTTTTCTGTTGCGCCCAAGCACGCCACCTGTAACACTGTCGTTGAAGAAAAACAAGGGAGAAATGATGAAAGTCAGCCTTGAAGTCTATTCGTTACGCTTGAAGGAGCGTCACAAGCGTGAGGGCCATCTGAAACTCGATGAGCTAGATGGAAATCAGGACTTCTTTTGAAATTTGCGGCGACTATTTTGAGAAGCTTAAGAGCGAGCATAACCACGATGAATCATCCCAGCAAGTCGTCTCCGTCGAGCGGCTTGAAAAGAAGGAGCGATGCATGGAAGGGCTCATCAAAGTAGGCCAGTACGGTTTAGCCTCTGAAGTTTTTAATGCAGAAACTCGGGAGGTGGACTTTCAAAAGCACAGCAACCATGCAGACCTGATACCGTTCTACTTCCGCTTGGATACTCCGAACGACGCGACAGAAGCAACACTCATATTGCAGAAAAATTCAGGCGCGGGCATTAAAAGCACGATCGCAAAAGGCCTCGGATCACATTTGAATAAGTTATTCTCTAACTATGTTTTTAATGTTAATCCGATCTGGCCCAAACAGTTGATGGAATATTATTTAACTAAAGGACAGGTCCAGCGCATTCGATTCATCAAAGTGGGCTTAACTAGCGACATTGCCGATTCATACGACGCCGGTCACGGAGAAGAATCTGGCACTATGGAATTGGTGGTTCGCGCGAAACGCAATTCCTACCTTCCAGTAGGCAACAGAGTTCGCAACTTTTTCGACTCTAAGTCAAAGGACATCTCGACTTTTTATGAGCTTACAGAGACTAATTTTGAATACGACGATGTCAAGTTAGAAGTTAAGGTCGGAAGCGAGAAGCGGACCTTACGGCTGAATGATCTTAAGACTTCCGCCTCTTACGATGTAACCTCTCAATTGAAATGGGAGAATAGTGGTCACCCCAAATACGTCAGCATGCAGGAAGCTGCTAAGAAGTTAGCCGCTGATTTGGCTGCGGGCTACCAAGGAGGCGAGAAATGAACAAGCTCAACATATTGCCTATACTTAAAGGCCACTTAAATACACTGCAGGATTTCAGGAATAGCAGCCTAGCAATTCCGGACCTGCTCACATTTTTTGGCCTGCCCTGCATTGTCGGGGTTGTTCTTGTAATGCTAAAGTTTGGATTTCGAGTAGACGCCGTAAGCGGCTTTCTGAACACGTTCTCGATCCTAACCGGGCTGCTTCTAAATCTCCTAGTACTCGTTTTTACGCTCGCCTCGGCTGCAGCCCCAATGAATATGGATTTGCGAATGAGAAAGATTTTTCTACGCCAAATCTTCGCGAATATTTGCTTTAGTATTTTGATCTCTATTGCTGTCGTCGTGACGGCTCTTATTTCGCTTGCGTACATGCGATCTAATCAAGGCGCTGTTACGGGTCCTGCAGCAACGTTTGTATTAAGCAGCTTTACTGCATCTTTCGTTCTGACGCTGCTCATGGTTATAAAAAGAATGTATGTACTTCTAGGAAAAGAGCTAGACACGTCGAGAGTGTCAAGACGAGACGCGGCTTAAACAGCTTAAAGCAATGGGGCTGCAGTGCTGAACATATCTATAACTTTGTGACGATTGCGGCTTGACAGAACTCCGCATAGGTCATACAAGCAAGTACGGCTCGCGCACTCCTTGCCGCACCCGCTCAACCCCAGCCTCCTCCACGTGCGCTCACGCCACATCCCGCTACCTAGCTGGCGGTCGCCCGCATTTCGCTCACCTTGTGCGCAGGTGGTGAGGCCAGGCCTACCCACCTGCACCCCTGAAGGCTTTATCGGTTGCCGCGGATCCCACGACTGCCTGCTCGTTCTGCTTCTCGGCATCTAGCTCAAGTTTGAAGCGTGAGCCTCCTCACCCACCCTCACCCTGCACCTTCATATGAAAGTTAAACACCAGCAGCGTCAAAACCCCGAATACCATCCCCGTCACCGCCAGCACCGCTCCATACGGGTGCTCCTCCGCGAGCGAGAACCGGATCAGGATGATCGACACCACAAACGCCGCATTGCGAAATACCATCTCGTACTGCCCTGACACCACCAGCGACAGGATCAACACCAGCACGTCCGTGTAGATCATCACCGTGAACAACTCGTTGTAGAAGTTCGCCGACGGCAGCGCGAGTGTATGCTGCCACTTCAGCATGCGCCCCACCTGCAGGACCCACAAGCCCAGGTTGTACGCGGCCATGGCAAGCAGCAGCGAAGACAAGCCCACCGCCACCACTTTCTTCTGCGTGATGAACCGCTCAAGACGCCGCGACCTTTCCTGCGTGCCCACGGGCCGGGGCCGCTTGAGCGCCACGTACCGAAATACCGCAATCAGCAGAAACATGACCAGCTCACATCTCCAGCAGCAGCGGCGCCATCTACCGGTTAAATACGTGCCCCTTCACCGCGTGGCTCGCTTCCGCCACATCGACGAACATATTGCGCGTAAAGATTGGCGACACAATCTCAAACCGATTCCGCCGACCTGAATCGCGCTTTGGAAGCTAAGTTGAACCCCGCCGCCACCATTGTTCGCCCCCTCACAGCGAAAATTAAGCCCGAACGGCTACGCCGATACCGGCTCCGGCTCAAAAACAGCCTCGGCATACAACGGAAACTCCGCGCACAACTCCCTTACCCCAGCCCGCACCCGCTCCA